>DHVH01000291.1 GCA_002412555.1 Marinilabiliaceae bacterium UBA5213
CATATCATGCAAATGCGGTAGGCAATCAAACCTAACCTTCTGATAGTGGCCATGTAGTCTAAGCCCTGAAGGTTCATGTACTTTTCTTGTATCTGCTCAAAGAACTGATTGAACTTCCCTTGCTGGTCTGCGGTAAGGTAGAACTGCCTTGGTTCATCTGTGGGAAAAATTTTACATTCTTTGGCAAATATCGGAGGATAGAGATTTATTTAACTCACTAATAAACTGGTATATTAAGGCAAATAATCAAAGTGGATATTGCGAGGGTTCGATAATTATGGCTTAAACGGCCTTGGAGTTGCTCTTTAATTGGCTAAAAGTTGAAAAAAGAAATGATAAAAGGCAGAGATAGTGAAACCCTCTCAGCAGCAAATAAAATCCGCTTGCTGTTAACTTATTTAAACTGCCCTACAACAATACCTGATACATTAAAAAACTTAAACAAATTTCATACTACGACAAGTGAGTTGAAAAACAAGGATGCAATTGAGACTCTTGTGTGAATAAGAAACGCTATCACCCATTCAAATTATGAAAAAAGAAAAGCGGTGAAGAGTATGAATAACGATGTTATTTATGAAGCTTTGCAACTGTCACTTTACCATATTGAATATGTCACCTTATCAACACTTGAGTACATGGGGAAATTTGTAAATCGATGTTCGCTAAATTCTCACTATAGGCGAGGTGAAGAGAGAATCAAGTACCATTAGTTGCTTACTACAAAACTTTTGTTTTGGTAAAAAAATCAATATTACTATAAAAACCTCAATAGCATAACTGAAAAGGACAATAGAAATTAGATTTTACATTAAGAGGGGGAGTGAAAATTAAATCCGGACGAGGTGATTTTTCATATATTTAGAACTTGTTTTTTGAAAACCAAACTCCTAAATGCCTATGAGAATCACTTCCTCTACATACCAATTTTTAGTTAGCATTATGTCTGTGTCAATTATGATTTAGTTAGTACTAAGTAATGAAATACTTGGGAATTCCTTGTTCTCTATGAACTTCAAAAAGTAATAGAGTTCACGTTTTTCCCTACTCTTAAATAAGAGGTCCCAGTTTGCGTACCGCGTTCGCTCCTCCCGCAAGACTGAGTACATTTCATTCATTACGTTATCGTTGAATTCAACACGTTCTTTAGTTGGTAAGCTTTCGTATTCTGGTCTTCTGTGAATACAGACAATTCGAAAAATCTCACCACCCTGTGGTACCCAAAGCACTTTGTTTTTAAGGCTTGACAAATCACCGTTGCGTTTGTCGTATATCTTCTGGCTAATCCAGAATAAATTCGAATTCTTGCGATCGCATACTAATTGGAGGATTTGTGGCTCCCATAATTCCTGTAAAAGTTTTGATTCGGTAACCGCCTTAACATACTCATTTGAAATATCCATCTAATTAATGTAAAGAGTTTATGTGTAATAAAAAAATGTGGTTTTAATCGATTTTTAACTTAGGGCCAAAGACCTCTTCACCTCGTTTTCTTTCAACTCGAAATTGTGGAAACTAAGATAGAAATAATATTAACAAAATAATTGGCTGCTATTTCCTTTTATCCGGCGCGTCCCTTGGGAACGCGATGAGGTTGCACATTTCCCTGAGGCGGGAACGAACCCTGGGGCCGTAGAATTTTTCAATTTCGTCTGCAGAGAGGTTGGTGGTGAAATGGGTGAGCATATTGTTGTGAATGAAGTGGTCGTAGCGAGACAGGATGATTTCGGCCATAATGTTGCATTCCTGGCCAAAGTGTCGAAGGCTGTGCTCGGTTCCCAGGTCGTCGAAGCAGAAAGATTTCACATAGGGTCTATGTGTGGTGTTGTGATAAGAGACGGCGGCGTAACGCCGGATGACTTCAAAGCCGGCTTTCTCGAACTCAAAAGCGATATCACGACAGGGCTTTAAGATATGGGGAGCTTCATCTTTAACGTAAAAACGCATAAGATTCATCAATGACGACTTTCCACAACCTATGGGACCGGTAACCATCAGACCTTTGGTCAGATCTACACCTAACTGTTGAGCTGTCGGAGCATCTTTCAACGACCAGGCTAATAGTCGCTGTATGATAAGTTGGTCCTCATTCAGAACCCGGAACAGGGGCCCGTAAATTTGGGTGCCTTTGTTTTGCAGATAATTAAAGGCCTGTTGATACAATGGGCTCATGGTTTTTGATGTTGAGTTTTAAAGTGGAGTGTCGTAATCTTTGTCCTGCCTAAACTGGGTGGAACCCAGTTTAGGAGAACTTTCATTCTTTGCTTTTGGATTTGGCCTGTAGGAAGTACTACGGCCATTAAATCGCTGCTGGTTGAGTATCCAGTTTCGTGCTGCAGCTTTCCAATCTTTCATTTTACTCTTCCCTCCCACCAACCAACCATTGCTTTGGTAGTAATTGAAAAATTTTTCGGCCTCTATAGGTGGAAACCCTTTTTCGCTGAAATAGATTTTAATGTGATCTTCGGATGGGGGTATGTCGAGTCCGTAACCCGACATGTCATTTTTTGCCATAGAATTCTGATTTAAAATTTCATCATTTAATTTTTCATCCCTTTGTATAAGTAAATAGTTTGTTTTGTTTATAAAAGGGCTCACTGCCAGTTCACATCCTTTATCAAAAATGAACAGGTGAATCTGGCTCCCGATGTTCCGGTTAAAAGATGGCTTGTATTGAATGTAACCGAACTGATCGAGCTGCTTCAGACATTTGGTATAGGTGTTTACCGAACCTATCCGGGACGTCTTCATTAATTCGTCGCGCACCACAATAATGGGATTCTGGAAAAAGTTCTTATTCCACCGGCGGAACAAGGCCAGATAAAGACTAATGTGGTGCGCGCTAAGGGCCAGGTTTTGGTCCATGTGGTTAAACACTGCATTGAGGTGCTTGATATAGTTCATGCCTCATGATCTACTAGCGAAAAGTGTTCTGGTATTTGTTGGCCTGTAGCATGTTTTGAATGTCGGCATAATCGTAATACATGACTCCACCGATTTTGGTGTAGGGGAGCGATCCGTTGACGCGAAGATTTTGAAGCGTACCTGGAGAGATGTTCAGTAATTTCCGAACCTCGTAAGATTTCAGCCATTTTTTGACGGGCTGTCCGGTTTGCTCCTTCAGGAGTTGCTTGATGTCGCTGATGAGTTCACTTTTGAAGGTTTGTAAGTCCTCAACTGTAATAATTTCTGCTGCCATGATTTTGGTTTTAAGGGTTAATGGTTCAAAATTAAAAAGTTACAAACGAACAATTCTTCAATACGCACCCAACTTGTGGAAAAATTAATTTTGGAAGGTTTTGGGCCTAATTAATGCAAAAACCTCATTTGCAGTGGCTAAAATGACCATTTCCACAAGTTGGGGGCAACTTGGTATAAAATCAACCTAATAAAATGAGAGCCCCAACGATCAGTAGTGGTTATTGATTCTGCGTTTCAATCTTATTATTTAGACTTTCGCACAACTGATCGATAAATTTGGTGGTGTGATTGCGAATTTTTATTTCCAGGAATAGTCGGTAACAATCCCCCAGTTCAATTTCAAAAACTTTCTCAAACGTTTCTTTTAAATCTTTGATGCCGGCATGGCCGTGGTTGATACATCCACTGGCTTGCAATGCATAAATAAGTTCCACAAGTGCAATTTTGGATCCGGTCCAGTGCAAATGCGGAAAGGGCTCATCCACCACAAAGGATTCGTCACCGGTTCCGTGTATGCTCTCTACTTTTTTGTTCAGATAAATAGTCAATAGATCATAAGCCAAAAGACAGGCGGCTTTATAGTCGTAACAGGTAGCAAAGTCGGGATCGGTTATTGACAAGAAAGACTCATCGAAAAGTTGGCCATCAGCCTGCCCCCGGAGAAAGTATTTATCGTCAAGAAAAGTAAAGTCATTGCTCATGTAGTTGCAGAATTCCATATTGCTTTGAAAGAAAAGACCGATAACCCGCAGCTCATTGGCTATAAACTTTTCCTTGTCCTTTATATAGCCGAAATAAGGCAAGGCACTTTCTACTTGCTTAACCTTGGTATTGTAAATCAATTGAGAAAAAACCTTTGGTTTTATTTCCTTGAAGAAATATATCTCGTCATCCTTTTTTGAAAATCCATGCTCAATGACTATGGCTTTTAATTCTTGCAAGTTTTGAATTGTTAATGCAATAATTCTTTCAGCTCTCTTTAGTCTTGGCTCAGACCTTTTTGAAATATCAGTCAAATGGTCGAAAAACTTATCGCAATAATCACTGTAGCGGTTATTCATAGCACTTGAAATTAGGGTGAAAAGGCGTCAATGAGAAATTTTATTACCCGATAGAATTCGTGTAACAACCTTTCTAACCCCAAGTTATGCATTTCAGACCAGAATAAATGATTTATCTCATACTTAAATACGATTCGAACCTATTAGGTCTAAAATACATAATTCAACCGCAAACTAAACAACCCGACTTTGATCTCTGTTCTTACCTTCTTTTTGCTGACTGAGCGTAGTTCGTAAGTTTCTCATATCCTGACTGACCTTCTGCTCCACGATTTTGGCATAGACCTGTGTCATTTGAATAGAGCTGTGGCCCAACAATTTTGAAACGGTCTCCAAAGGAACGCCATTGGTGAGGGTGACTGTTGTGGCAAAAGTGTGCCTGGCAATATGAAATGTGAGGGGCTTTTGAATATTGCACAAATCGGCTACTTCCTTCAAATAGCTGTTTAGCTTTTGATTGGATATATTGGGAAACAGGCAGCCAATATTGAGGGCACGCGGATGGTCTTTGTAAGTATCGAGAACCTCTTGAGCCTTGGGTAAAATGGGTATACGGACGGGTTGCCTGGTCTTTTGCCGGCTGACCGATATCCAATTTTCGCCATCCATTCCTATGGAGATGTTTTCTGGTTTTAATTGCACAGCATCAATGTAGGCCAGACCGGTGTAACAGCTAAATACAAACAGGTCGCGGACATACTGCAAACGAGGAATAGAAAACGCTTTCTTCTCTAT
The DNA here is from genome assembly GCA_002412555.1 of Marinilabiliaceae bacterium UBA5213. GTDB lineage: Bacteria > Bacteroidota > Bacteroidia > Bacteroidales > Marinilabiliaceae > Geofilum. The sequence continues at coordinate 4,998 of DHVH01000291.1, forward strand.
TCTTTCGAGTTCTTCAGCGGTAAGATATTCTCTGGTGGTTTTATGAAATTTCAGTTGGAAATGGGTAAAGGGATCCTTTTCGAGCCATTCCAAACGTGCACCCATGGTAACTATTTTTCTAAATCGCTCTAAATGTTTCATTACACCGTTGTTACCCATGGGTTTTTGATGGTCAAGGGGCTTGTGTGACCGTAAAAAGTGTTCAAAATCAGTAATGAATTGATAGGAAAGATCGGCCAATGGGTAGTCTTTAGCCTTATACCGCTGATTAATATACAGCTTCAAATACTTCACGGTTGTATAGTAATTCTTCAGCGTTCCCGGAGCCAGTATTCCTTGCATGGTCTCATTGTGATAATCGACCAACTTGAGTAAGGTAGGCCGGTCTTCTGTTACTCCAAGGAATTCATTTTTCACAAGCTCAGCTGTGGGAACTTTACCTTGTAATTGAAGTTGTCGGTAACATTCGACGATCCGGGACTTTACCTGCTGCAGGTATCTGTTGAGTTGAATGATTTCGGGATTCATTCCCTTTCCCTGTTCTTTCCTAGGGTTCCAATCCTCTAGGACGATGAACTGTTTCAAGGAGAGTTCAACGCGTTTGCCATTGATGGTTACTGAAACATAAACTGGAACCTTGTCATCTTTCATCTTATTCTTACGAATAATGAACTTGATGCCGAGTGTGTTTTGTGCTTTCATGTCATTTAATTTTTGATTGTTTGAGATGATTTAATTTGCTATTGCGAACAGGTCACGGTTTAGTTCGCAAAAACTCACTCAATTCAATCCAAAATCAATGAAAACCAATTTTGAGAAATCCTTATTCTATGCGGCTTTGAATTAAATTTGAGACCTAAATATAGTATTTGATTTAGGTCACGGTTTAGTTCTCATTTATTCTGATATAAACCGATTTGATTCAATTCATAAAAAACACAAAAGCCTGCAAATCAAACGATTTGCAGGCTTTTGATTGGGGTTGCTTCCCCTTTTGTCGGGGTACCAGGATTCGAACCTGGGACCCCCTGGTCCCAAACCAGGTGCGCTACCGGACTGCGCTACACCCCGAAAAAAATATGATCAGCGGAGAGAGGGGGATTCGAACCCCCGGTACGGTTACCCGTACGGCAGTTTAGCAAACTGCTGGTTTCAGCCACTCACCCATCTCTCCAGGCTTTTTATCTAACTCACAACGCTCGTTCGAATTGCGAGTGCAAATGTATAAAATAGATCGACAATTGCAAAACAATAATTCAAAATTTTGTGATTAATTTCATACCCCTTTCAATAACTGCATAAAGCATAGGGCATAAGGCTTCCAGACACATCGGCCATTTCGGAGAATGCGCCCTTACCCCTTGACCAATAACCAAAGAAACCTTAAATTACAGTCACAAAAATTTTTAACCCTCATCCATTAATAACACTACGCATGTCCAACTCTTATCAAGACATAAAAAGACAACTGAATGCCTCCCAGCAGGACCTTATGCTGCGCCAGAATGTGGTAGCCACCGGTATTGGCTTCAAAACAGTGGCTGGTAAACCAACATCCGAACTGGCCATTGTCTGTTCGGTGGACAATAAAAGGCCTGTTTCCAGACTTCAAAAAGCAGATATCATTCCAACCCGCATTCACAATATCCCCACCGATGTCAGAGCTACAGGTCTATTTCGTGCTTTGAGCGCGCCAACCGGGAGGTTCAGACCCGTTCCGGGAGGTTCCAGCATCAGTCACCCTGAGATATCAGCTGGCACGCTGGGCTGCTGGGTGCAAAAAGGAGACCAGCTATACCTGCTCTCCAACAACCACGTTATTGCCAATAGCAACGAAGCCAATATTGGCGACTTGATTATACAACCCGGCAGCTACGATGGCGGCATCAACCCTGAAGACATTATTGCTGAACTGTCCGATTTCATACCCATCCACTTTCAGGAAGAAGTGCAAAATTCCACATCTAATCTTACCCGGTGGATTACCGACTGCCTTAATGGATTTTCAAAATTAATGGGTAGCCAAACCCGCCTCAAAGCCTATCGCATTCAAAAGCGTGACAATAAAACCGATTGTGCCATTGCCAAACCTCTCAATGCTGAGGATATTGCCATGGAAATTCTGCAAATTGGCACCATCGCAGCCAAAAAGGAGGCTGAGTTGGGCATGCATATCAAAAAGAGTGGTCGCACAACAGGATTAACCACCGGTGCAATTGAGCAGACCGATGTGACTGTGAGCGTCAGTTACGGTTACAACAAAACAGCCGTTTTTACTGATCAGTTGTTGGCCGGTGCCATGAGTCAGGGCGGCGATAGTGGATCTGCGGTACTCGACCTACATAACAATCTGGTGGGACTGCTCTATGCGGGCAGTGAAACGTCCACCCTGATTAACCGCATTCAAAATGTATTTGATGAATTAAAGATTACCTTGCCAGATAAACAAGAATAAGATGGACGACAGCGGGAGAGCTTTGAAGGTAAAGAAGAAGCACGAAAAGCAGTGGCTTTGCATTGAAGGTGTAACAGCCATCGGTATTGGAATGGACAATGATAGCACAGCTATCATTGTCTCTTATTCAGGCAATCCAGATGTTGTAAAAAGAGCCATTCCTCAATCAGTTGATCGAGTGCCGGTGGTCTTTAAATTCTCAGGCACCATCAATACCCAGGACAATCATTTCTTCCTATAAATTCCCCAATGACCTCTATTACCAAATCGAAGGGACACTATTGCCTATTGACAAACACCTGCAATTAAAAAACTTCTGTAATTATGTCACTGTTACCCACTTTCAATTGCTTTAACGCATCACCGACCGCATCCATCATAGGAGGCGGACCACAGACATAAACCTTACTGCCAGTCAGATTTTCCTTAATCAGCTTTTCATCAATGAAACCATGAACGATTCGATCTATATTCTCGTCCGATAAAACATTCACAAAATCATTCCCCAGCCAGGTACGCAGTTCTTTTTCCAGAATAACATCCCGTCTGGTTTTATTACCAAACAATAAGCGGTTGCCGGCCAGCTCCCCGGTGGCATGTAAAGTCCTGAAAATAGAAATAAAGGGCGTAATGCCAGCACCTCCGGCAATAAACAGCCCCACACCATCATAACGAATGGCCCCCCATGGCTCATCAATCAACAGTTGATCACCTGGTTTCAAATTTCGCAATTCGTGCGTTACCCCTTCATGCTCGGGGTACATCTTAATCACAAATTCCAGATGATCATCATCGGGCTTACTGGTGAAGGTAAAGGGTCTGGATTCTTCTTCCCAGCCAGCCTTTATAATGGCCACATTGGTGGCCTGTCCAGACAAAAATTCATATCCAGATGGCTTTTCTGCAACGATCTGAATTGCATCGTGCGTTACTTTATTAACCGAGCGTACTTTTACAACCTTGCTGCCCATAAGAACTAATTTAAAAAATTAAACAATCTGAAAACGTGCTTGTTATACTTCCAAACACACTGCATTTTCAAACTTCTGGAGTCAGGCGATGGCTTCCAAAGGCAAGAAATACAGATTTCATTGATTCACTTAATTCTCAAGTTATGGAAAAAATAATTCAAAGTAAAATTGATGCGCATTTGGCTGACCAGCTAAAGCAATGGTCGTATACCCCGGAGGGCATAACCAGAAATTTCAAATTTGACACTTTTGTAGATGCCTTTTCGTTCATGACGGCCTTTGGCATAGAAGCAGAGAAAAAGGATCACCATCCCGACTGGAGCAACTCCTACAACAAAGTCACCATTACCCTTTATTCACATGAAGCAGATGGCATTACCCAGACGGATTTTGATTTAGCCAAAAAAGCCGACCAGCTGTTTAAACGTTTTGAGTAAAAACCATTAATTTTACCACTTAATAGAGTGGTAAAATTAACCCAAAGAATGAAAGGCTACATTCAATTATACACAGGAAATGGAAAGGGTAAAACCACGGCAGCATTCGGACTGTCGCTCAGGGCTGTAGGCGCCGGCAAGAAAGTGTTTTTTGCACAGTTTGTGAAGGGTAAAACCTATTCAGAGATTGAAGCGGTTGCCCGGTTCCTGCCTGATATTACCATCAGGCAATACGGACGGGGATGTTTTATACGCAAAGAGCCTACCCAGGCTGACATAGATGCGGCCCTCAGTGGACTTGTAGAAGTGACAGAGATTATCCGGTCGGGCCACTACGACGTGGTGGTGCTGGACGAGGCCAATATAGCCCTGCATTATAAGCTATTCACAACAGAGCAGCTCATGGATGTTCTGCGTCAAAAGCAACCGGAAACAGAGATCATTGTCACCGGCCGCTATGCGCCGCCAGAGCTCATCGAAATGGCTGATCTGGTGACCGAAATGAAAGAAATAAAGCATTATTACCACTCGGGCGTGCAAGCCAGAAAGGGAATCGAGTATTAGCAGCTGGTTAAGCTTTTTAGATTCACCGCTAGGCTTTCACCACCTTGCGCTCTACCTCACGCAAAGACTCCATTTTCTTTTTGGCCAGGAAGCTGTGAATGTCACCGAGGTGCTCTTTCACTTGCTTGTGCCCAAACTCATAAACAATTTCAACCAGGCCATCCAGAAAGTCCCGGTCGTGTGATACCAATATCATGGTACCGTCAAAATCCTTCAGGGCACTTTTTAGTATTTCCTTAGTTTTAATATCCAGGTGATTGGTAGGCTCATCCAGTATCAACAGATTCACCGGCTCCAGCAGCAGCTTAATCATGGCCAATCGGGTGCGCTCGCCGCCCGACAAGACCTTCACTTTTTTATGTATGTCATCCCCGCCAAACATAAAGGCCCCCAGGATGTCCTTAATCTTAGAACGGATATCCCCTTTGGCCACATCATCGATCGTCTGGAAAACCGTCAACTCCTCATTCATCATAGAAGCCTGATTTTGGGCAAAATAGCCAATTTTCACATTGTGCCCCAAAGTCAACTTTCCGGTGTGATCGGTTTCGCCCATGATGCATTTGACCAGGGTGGACTTTCCCTCACCGTTTCGTCCAATAAAAGCCACTCGTTCTCCGCGCTTTATGGTGAGGGAAGCATTGGCAAACACCACATGCTCATCGTACTGTTTCGACAACTCCTCAACAATGACGGGGTAGCTACCTGCACGTGGCGAAGGCGGAAACTTGAGTCGGAGCGCCGAATTATCTTCCTGATCCACTTGCACAATGTCCAGCTTTTCCAACATCCGCACCCGACTTTGCACCTGATTGGTCTTGGAGTAAGTGCCTTTGAACCGATCGATAAAATCCTGGTTGTCGGCAATCATTTTCTGCTGCTCCTCATACTGGCGCTGCTGCTGTTCACGTCGCTCCTTGCGCAACACCAGGTATTGGGAATAGTTGACTTTATAATCGTATATCCGCCCCACTGTAATCTCAATGGTCCGTGTGGTAATATTATCGACAAAGGCCTTGTCGTGCGAAATCACCACCACCGCCTTGGCATTGTTCACCAAAAAATCTTCCAGCCACTGAATCGACTCAATATCCAGATGGTTGGTAGGCTCATCCAAAAGAATCAAATCCGGTTTTTGTAAAAGGATTTTGGCCAGTTCAATGCGCATGCGCCATCCACCACTAAACTCATTGGTGGGCCGCGTAAAATCCTCACGCATGAAGCCAAGTCCCAGCAGAATTTTCTCTACCTCGGACTCGTAATTGGTATCTTCAATGCTATAAAACTTCTCGCTGAGGGTAGAAACCCGCTCTATCAAACCGTAGTATTCCTCTGACTCGTAATCGGTGCGGGTCGATAGCTGATGGTTCAGCGCTTCAATTTCTGCTTCCATTTCATGGATGAGGGCAAAGGCCTGGGCTGTTTCCTCAAATACTGTGCGACCGTCTTCGGTCAACAAATGCTGCGGCAAGTAGGCTATTACGGCACCCTCAGGTGCCGAAACCCTACCCGAGGAGGGTTCCCGCTCACCGGCCAGAATTTTGAGCATGGTCGATTTCCCGGCCCCATTTTTGCCCATAAGGGCTATTTTATCCTGATCATTGATTGCAAAAGAAACATTTTTAAATAAAGTGGTTCCGCCAAACTCCACCGTCAAGCCGTCAACTGAAATCATAAATACACATTAAAAATTGAGCGGCAAAGATAGTGACTAATTGAACTTTTAGCACCTTTGTCCGTTCAATTTACGGGGAAAAATACCAACGACCTTCCCCTATGCTGTTACTACCCTTCCCATTGGCTTCCAACTCACGATTTCAAGCCTTATGTAAGAATTACTAATAATTCATAACAAACAATAACATGCCCACCATACACACCAAAAAGCTACCGGTCACAGGCCTTTCCTGTGCCTCATGTGCTTTAAGCACCGAGAAGGCTTTGAAAGCCCAACCGGGCGTGATCAATGCTTCGGTCAATTATGCCGACAGCTCCGCCTACATCGAATACGAGGACAACGCGACTGCCTTGTCCGACTTCAAAAAGGCTGTCCAGAATGCCGGCTACGACCTCATCATAGAAGAAGAAGCTGCCACACAGGAAGCCACCGAAGAGTTGCACCACGCCGCAAGGATGAAGACCAAACGCAATCTGATCTGGTCGGCCCTCTTCTCCATTCCCATTGTGCTCATAGGCATGATTTTCATGCACATGCCTTATGGCAATTACATCATGTGGGTTTTATCTACGCCTGTTTTGATCCTGTTTGGACAACAATTTTTTGTCAATGCCTGGAAGCAGACCCGCATGCACACGGCCAATATGGATTCGCTGGTGGCACTAAGCACTGGCATCGCCTACCTCTTTAGTGTGTTCAACACGGTCTATCCCCAGTTCTGGCAGGCACGGGGACTCGAAGCCCACGTCTATTTCGAAGCGGCTGCGGTCATCATCACTTTTATATTATTGGGCCGCTACCTCGAAGAACGCGCTAAATCCAACACTTCAACCGCCATCAAAAAGTTGATGGGCTTGCAGCCCAAAACGGTTTTAAGGATGACCGCTTCCGGTGAGACAGAGGCGGTGGACATTGAGCAAGTGAACGAAGGTGATGTTTTGATGGTTAAACCGGGCGAAAAAATACCGGTGGATGCCGTGGTGGAATCGGGTCATTCCTTTGTGGATGAAAGCATGATTTCGGGGGAACCCCTGCCGGTTGAGAAAACCGCCGGTGAGCAGGTGCTCACCGGCACCGTCAACCAAAAAGGCAGCTTGCAAATCAAAGCGCTGAAAGTCGGCAAAGGCACCGTTCTGGCCCAAATCATTGAGATGGTTCAAAAAGCTCAGGCCAGTAAGGCCCCTGTGCAAAAGCTGGTGGATAAGATCGCAGGCATTTTTGTCCCTGTAGTCATGGTTATCGCCCTCATCAGCTTTGTCCTTTGGCTCATTTTTGGCGGAGAAAACGCCTTTACCCAGGCCCTGCTGGCACTGGTTACCGTGCTGGTCATTGCCTGTCCCTGTGCTCTGGGACTGGCCACTCCAACGGCCATTATGGTGGGTGTGGGCAAAGGCGCAGAAAACGGCATACTGATCAAAGATGCGGAGAGCCTCGAATTGGCCAAAAAAATTGATACGGTGTTGCTCGACAAGACCGGCACCATTACCCAGGGAAAACCTGTGGTAACAGGTCAGTCGTGGACCACCCACGAAACTGCCCGTTACCAATCACTGCTTTACGCCATTGAAGCCCAGTCGGAACACCCCCTGGCCGATGCCGTTTGTCAGGCACTCAATGACCAGCGCGACAAGTCCATTCAGATCAACCAATTCGACAGTCTGACCGGCAGAGGTGCCACCGCCACCATTGACCATGTCACCTATTTCATCGGCAACAAAAAATTAATTGAGGACAATAACCTTTCGCTGTCCCCTGAACAAAGCAAACAGACGGAAGCCTTTTACGCCGAAGCCAAGACGGTCATTTACTTTGCCAACGAACAGGAAGTCCTTGCCTTACTGGCCATATCGGACGAAGTCAAACCCTCATCCGCCAAAGCCATTGGGCAGTTGCAAAAAGCGGGCATTGAGGTATACATGCTCACGGGCGACAATGAGCAGACGGCTGCTGTCATTGCGCGGGAGACGGGCATCCAACACTTTGTGGCCAATATGATGCCGGCCGACAAGGCAGCTTTGGTAGAGAAACTGCAAAAAGAAGGTAAGACAGTGGCCATGGTAGGTGATGGCATCAATGACAGTCACGCCCTGGCGCAGTCCGATGTGAGCATTGCCATGGGCAAAGGGACCGACATAGCCATGGATGTAGCCAAAATAACAATTATCAGTTCCGACCTGATGCAAATCCCTAAAGCTATTCAGCTATCGAAATACACCGTATCTACTATCCATCAAAACCTGTTTTGGGCCTTTATCTATAATATCATTGCCATTCCCATTGCAGCAGGATTGCTCTACCCTTTCACCGGCTTTATGCTCAACCCCATGATTGCCGGAGCAGCCATGGCCATGAGTTCGGTGTCGGTGGTTACCAACAGTTTGTTGCTGAAGGCCAGGAAGCTCTAACCTGATTTTTTATTTAAACCAGCTGCTTGCTCCCGGCTAAAACCAACCTGAGCAAAGACAGCCAAAGAATTGATCAATCAAGCTATTAGTCACCATTTAAAAAACTCATAATGAGCCAAATATTAAAATTCAAAACCAACATTAACTGCGGCGGATGCATTAAGTCCGTAACGCCACACCTTGACAAAGCAGAAGGCATCAACAAGTGGGAGGTAGATACCAACAATCCCGATAAAATATTAAGCATCGAAACCGATCATCTGACTGCTGAGGAAGTCATTTCAATAATTGACAAAGCTGGCTATACGGCACAAATTGCTAAATAGTTAAATGCCATTCCAGCGCCTAAAACAGATTCTATTCAGCCAATTCTTAAAATAAAACCAATTATTGTTAAAATTTATTTATTGGGCATTTTGAGCATAAACGCTTTATTTTGATACACTTGTATTAAGTTTCAATAAAACACATGTTGCAAAACAGGCATTTCGGTATTGTTTTGCTGCTTTTCAATACTACCTTTGCAGTAGGATTGGTAGCAAACAGGTAATCAAAATTAATAAACTAATACCTATGAGAACGATACAAACAATATTACTGCTGCTTGCAAGCTCCCTTTTTATGGTAGCCCAAGGGCAAAGCATCAAAGTAGTGCCGACAGAGAGTAAAATAACTGTGAAGGGAACTTCAACCATTCACGACTGGGAAATGGGCACTTCGGCCATCAACGGTACAGCTAATTTCACCGAAGAAGGTGATCAGTTAGATATTACTGGTACCAAAATCACCTTAAAGGCCACAGATCTTAAGAGTGATAATTCAGGAATGGACGACAAGGCCCATGAAGCACTGAAAGCAAAAAAGCACCAGATCATCACTTTTACTCAGACCGATAAAGTAACAGTCAAAACCAATGGCACCTCCTTTAGTGGTGCTGTGCGCGGCAATTTGACCATTGCCGGAGAGACCAAAGCCGTTTCCATTCCCATAACCGGCAACACCGCTCAAAACAAATTGAAGGTCAACGGAAAGGTGGATCTCAAGATGACACAATTCGATATGAGTCCGCCGCGTGCCATGCTGGGTGCCATCCGATCCGGAGATGATATCACGGTCCATTTTGAAGTAATCCTTAAATAGGTCTCCTTATTTTAAAAACCAGGATAAAACCAACAACTTAACAAATCAAACAGATGAAAAAAACAATTTTCACACTAAGTCTATTGGTAACAGGCCTATTGCTTGTTAATGGACAACAATTCGAGGCAGAAAAAATCGATGCCAGCGAATTTGAAGAATTAAAAGTAAAAGTGGGTGCTGACTTTGCCCTGCAATACCAAGGCATTACCCATGAAGCCGATGTCGAATTAATTGATATTAAGAAAAACTTCAACCTCCCGACTGCCAACCTTCACATTACGGCAGACCTCGCACCGGGTATACAATTGCACATTAACAACTACATGTCGTCACGCCACCATAACGAAGCATGGGTAGAAGGCGGATATTTAACCATGGACAACCTGCCATTTTTACCGGCTGCTGACAACATCATGCAGTACCTGACCATTAAAGCAGGGGTAATGATGCCCAACTATGGTGACGCCCATTATTTCCGAAGCAACAACGCCGCTGTAACCACCAACCCTTTTGTGGGTAACTGGATTATGGATGCTTATACTAACAATCCAGGTATGGAATTTCTGTTCCGCCACAGCGGCTTTCTGGCCAATGTGGGTGTTAACAACGGCCGCATGAACTATGGTCGTGGTAACGATTTAGGTGAAGATCTGGTTTTTACCTGGAAATTAGGATATGACACCAACATCAATGAGGACTTGAGATTGAGAGCATCCTTCTCAGGTTACCATGTAGGCGAAGGCCACAGCGGCTCCACCCTTTGGGATGGCGACCGTGCAGGCGCCCGTTATTACAACGTGATGCAGGTATTTAATGCAGATGTGCCAGCCAACAACCTCGCTGATGCCAACTTCCGTTCCGGACGCTGGAGTCCCGGTGCCAACCAAACTGAAATGAGCAGTTATATGGCCAACCTCTTTGTTCAGTTTCACGGACTTGAGGTGTTTGGTATTTACGAAACCATGAATGGTGTAAGGGGTGGCAACGATCAGGATTTTACACAAACAGCCCTCCAAGGCATCTATCGTTTTGGCGATTTCTATGCCGGTGCCCGTTTGAATAAAGTGGACAACAACGATGGCTCAACTGTTTCACGCACCAACATTGGTGGAGGCTGGAACATGATTGAATACGTTGTGGTGAAACTCGATTATGTAACGCAAAAGTATGAGGGACCAGCACATGGTGCCATCGATGGAGGCAAATTCAACGGACTCGTGCTTGAAGCAGCTATATCATTCTAATACAATAGGTCGTTAGATTAAGAGGCGAAGCGTAGCGGGAGTTGAAACGCAGTGGAATACCGAGAATCGGTACCCGCGAAGCGGGATCATTAGGTATTAGGCAAATAAAAAAGTTTAACGATCTATTCTAGTAATTGCCCATCATATAAAACAGTTCAGAAGCTAAGCTTCTGAACTGTTTTATCAAAAAAAATAAAATAAAAAAATGACATCTAACAATAAAATACCTACGAATCCACCTTTTGGTATTTTGTCCCCGTCTAAAAATATTTTGCGGTTGGTGCAACTGATGCTCATTTCTTTGCTACTACTTGCCCCATCAATTGATTCTGAAGCGCAATTCAGTAAAACGAACAACACTATTAACCATAACGAGTGTGTTGACTTTGTCAGCATTCAGGGCTCCACCAACGTCAATGAGTTTTCATTCCTTCAATTGCTCAATGAAAGGGAGAGTCCCATACAATTTCATACCCAGGAAGGCTATATCACCATTCAAATACCAGCCCACAACTTTGAAGCCTCCAATCCTTTGATGTACAAAGACTTTATCAGTCTAATAAAGGCCGATAAACATCCCTACATTGCCATACGATTTCATTACAACCCCTACGAACTTTACGAGAAAAATGGTCAAACAAGTGCCATTGATTCTGAAATCTATATCACACTCGCCGGAGAAGAAAAAAAATATAAAATACCGGGACAAATTCACCTTTGTCAAGACAGAGCTCTACGCATTATGGGGGATATAAAAATCAACCTCGATGATTTTCAATTAGTAGCTCCATCAAAATTCATGGGCATGGTAAAGGTTAATAACGAAGTATTTGTTAATTTTGGACTGAAAATGGAGCAAAGTCTAATTTCGAAAAATTGAATTACCCGCCTATGAAAATTACCACAAAAACACGTTACGGCTTGCGCGCCATGGTTGAAATAGCCAGGGAAACTGGTCGTGATGGCATTTTGCAGAAAGAAATCTCACTCCGACAAAAGTTATCCAACAAATACCTCGATCAGATCATCCTTGCACTGAAATCCGCCAATCTTATTTTGAATGTGCATGGCAAAAAAAGCGGTTATATTTTGGCCAGACCAGCCGACAGCATAACGCTTTTGGACATTCATCAAGCTTTTGAGCCGGCCTTTCATATGGTAGATTGCCTCGCCCCCAATTATGTTTGTGAAAAGGAAAACAAATGCTCATCCAAGTTATTTTGGCAAGGGCTGAACAATGTGGTCATCGACTATTTTAAGTCTTTCACCCTCCAACAAATATTAGATAAACAAACTGAGTTGGAATCCATGCCCAATTTGTCCTGCACCAACATCGTTTGTGAAAAGTAACCAATCACTTTTTACATGGCGCGACCATTTTTCCGTGCCTGTCGATCCTGGGTGGTAGCACATGTAATGCCCCGTTTGGCCAGCTCCTTATTGGCACCAATATGCAGATTGGGGAACTGTCCCCTTTTTCTTAACAAAACCCTTACAGACATCAACACAGCCACAAAGGTCATAAGGATAATCGATAACCCAATCACTTTCCAGATCATGATACTATTTTTTACAAAATTACCTATAATTCTTCGAAAACATTCTTCCTACCGTTTTAATCGCCTTTGTAAACATTCCGTTTACTCATCTGTTTGAATAGTGGCTGCAAATTCTTTTATCAAGAAAAACGGGCGGATTAGAGTAAAGAATTGGTTCCCAATTGTGTGAAATACGTTTTCAACCAAAACAGTTCACTTTTGATTTTGGTTAATAGTACAAGTAACAGAAAATATGACCAGCTTCTGAGACAAATCCGTTAATATTTTATTAATTTGTATGCAAAAGAAAGAAAAAACGCTGGAAATGGAATTATCACCCGAAATAGATTTGAGTTTCGAGGAATTTAAAAAGGAAGTCCTTAACGATTATAAAATTGGGCAATTAAGCAGGCAAATGAGCATCATTGGCCGCAAAGAAGTGCTCACCGGCAAAGCAAAATTCGGCATTTTTGGAGATGGCAAAGAAGTAGCACAAATTGCCATGGCCAAGCAATTCATGAAAGGCGACTGGCGTTCAGGCTATTACCGCGACCAAACCTTTTTGTTGGCCACTGGCATGACCACACCTGCCAAATTCTTTGCATTGCTATACGGCGAAACCCGCACCGAGCTCAATCCCGATAACGGAGGTCGCTCCTTCAACAACCATTTTGCCACAAGAATAATTGATGAGGAAGGCAACTGGAAAAAGCAAACAGATAGTAAAAACACTGCAGCAGATATTAGTCCCACCGCAGGCCAAATGCCCCGGTCAGTCGGACTGGCACTTGCCTCCAAGCTTTACAGGCAAAACCCCCAGCTAAACAAAAACAACCACTTCAGTAACAATGGCAACGAAGTCGTGTTTGTCTCCATTGGCGATGGCAGCACATCTGAAGGCCATTTCTTTGAAACCATGAATGCTGCCGGTGTGCTGCAAATACCCATGGCCGTTTCCATCTGGGACGATGGTTATGCCATCTCAGTCACTACAGAAAACCAAACCATTAAGGCCAGTATTTCCAAAGCCCTTAAAGGCTTTGAAAAAGAGAGTAAAAACGGCACTGGCATCACCATTATGAAAGCGAAGGGATGGGACTATGCCGGACTGTGCCAAATGTACGAAAAAGGCATAGCTCTTTGCCGCCAGGAACATGTGCCAGTGCTCTTTCATGTGGACGAAATGACCCAGCCTATGGGGCACTCTTCCTCCGGATCGCA
>DHVH01000145.1 GCA_002412555.1 Marinilabiliaceae bacterium UBA5213
TGAAAGACGTTCGCCAACTGGTTGATGATGCCATTGCCATGGCTGTTTCAGTTGTGGAAGGTCAGACCGTTGAGACTACCGGTTCATACAACAATGGTGTCATTGATGTTCCTGCCAAGCAATCTGCTGTCGTGACAGTTGATCAGATGAATGTGGTTGAAGCTCTGATTGACTCCGGCTACTATGATGCAAGTCAATTTACAGGGCTTGACTAACGATCAAATAAATTGGTAAAAATAGTGAATAGTGATGGCTCTTAAAGCCATCACTATTCAAACATAAATGGAAAATTATTGTTGGAGAAGAGATGAGCGTCCCTATTCTGGAGATGAGACATATCACCAAGGAATTCCCGGGAGTGAAAGCAGTTGATGATGTGAGTTTTACAATTGAAAGCCGGCAGATCCATTGTTTGGTAGGGGAAAATGGCGCTGGAAAGTCAACGTTAATGAAAGTATTGAGCGGTGTGCACCCATTTGGTTCGTATGAGGGTGAAATATTTCTCGATGGTGAATTACAGAAATTTAAGAATACGCATGACAGTGAAAGAGCTGGTATTGCAGTCATCTATCAGGAACTTGCGCTCGTTCCTGAGATGACTGTTCACGAAAATGTCTTTTTAGGGCATGAGCTTCGTAAGGGATTACAAGTCGATATTAATGAGACGATAAAACAGACCATAGAAATCTTAAAAAAAGTCCGATTGGATGTCAATCCAGCTACAGAAATCAAGGACTTAGGAATTGGAAAACAGCAATTAGTCGAGATTGCGAAAGCACTTAGCAGAAATGCAAGACTACTTGTTTTAGACGAACCTACTTCTGCACTAAATGAAACAGACAGTGAAAATTTACTGGATTTGCTTAGGGAATTGAAACAACAAGGTGTTTCTTCAATCTTAATTTCCCACAAGCTGCAAGAAGTGATTTCCATTGCTGATACTGTTACAGTCCTTCGAGATGGACAAAGTATCATTACTCTGGATGCAAGCAAAGATGAAATTAATCGAGATGTGTTAATTAAGAACATGGTAGGCCGGTCAATTGATAACATTTATCCGGAGCGCGAAAAGAGAGAGCTCGGAGAAGTCATTTTCGAAGTACGAGATTGGAATGCTTACGACACCAACCTGGGCCGGGAAATCTTGAAAGACATTAATATCCAGGTTCACAAAGGTGAGGTTGTTGGAATCACCGGTTTGATGGGCGCAGGCAGAACTGAATTGGCGTTAAGTCTATTTGGAAATGCTGCAGGATATAATTTGCGGGGTGAAATGATCCTGAAAGGGAAACAAGTAAGGTTTTCCCACCCCAAAAAGGCGATCAAAGCGGGATTGGCATACGTAACGGAAGATCGAAAAGGAGATGGGCTGATTCTCATTCAGGATGTGAAAACAAACATCACACTTGCAAATCTCGACAGGATTTTACGTTACGGTGTGATTAATGGAAATGTTGAGATAAAAGACGCAAGAGATTACTCGGACTCATTGAATATTAAAACACCCAGCATTGAGCAAAAAGTCGTTTATCTAAGTGGTGGTAACCAACAGAAAGTCTCTTTGGCTAAATGGTTATATGTCCGACCAGATATTATGATTTTAGATGAGCCCACGCGTGGGATTGATGTTGGCGCGAAATTTGAAATATTCACTATTATGAATCAATTGGTCAAAGAAGGAATGAGCATCATCATGATTTCTTCTGAATTACCAGAGATTTTAAGCATGACGGACCGAATTTATGTGATTTCTGACGGACGACTAACCGGTGAACTGGAAGCAAAGGACGCCGACCAGGAATCAATTATGAGTCTGGCTACAAGTTGAGGATAATGATATGTCATTTATAAAAGAACTTAGTCAAATGTTAAAAAGAAACATCCGTGAATATGGTATGTTCATCGCCTTGTTCGTTATAATGGCGTTTTTCACGATCGCTACTAACGGAATATTTATATCATCACGTAATATCAGCAACCTTGTTAACCAGATGGGGTACATTGCGGTGCTTGCAATAGGTATGACGCTGGTCATTGTGATTCGTCATATCGACCTTTCAGTAGGCTTCCTTGCAGGTTTTCTCGGGGCAATTGCCGCAATAGGGCTGACCGCTTGGGGGCTGCCGATCTGGTTAGTCATCCCTATGGTGTTGGCCCTTGGGGTGGTGACAGGGCTTATCTCTGCGACCATGATTGCCAAATTTGGAATACCTTCATTTGTCGCGACGTTGGCTGGTTGGCTGATTTACAGGGGAGCCCTGCTGCAAGCAACTCTTAGAACTGGTACGATCATCATTCCTAATAAAGCGTTTAATGCGATTGGTAATGGTTATATCCCCGATATTCCTTTAGAGGGGTTTTTACCTGGTTTGCATAAATTAACTTTGCTCTTGGGATTATGCGCTGCTGTGTTGGTCGTTTTTTCTGCGATTTCAAGTCGGAAGAAGAAAATGGCTTATGATTTTGATGTGCCATCAAAAGCCATGTTTATTTTGCAGTTGATTTTCACAGTCATTTTAGTTGGCGCAGTAACTTATGTCCTGGCAGGCTATAATGGCTTATCCTGGACGACGGTGATAGTCCTGGTTGTTACTCTTATATATGACTTCATCACAACCAAGACTTTCCTTGGACGTCATATTTATGCAGTGGGTGGTAATCCTGAGGCTGCTGAGTTGAGCGGTATTAGTGTGGATAAAATCACCTATGTCGTGTTTGGCTCGATGGGGATGCTAACTGCCCTATCAGGTATGCTGTTTGCTTCCAGGTTACAATCGGCCACTACAACTGCAGGGACTGGATTTGAATTGGATGCCATCGCCGCCGCTTATGTTGGTGGTGTGTCTTCTGCTGGTGGTGTCGGTAAAGTCACGGGATCATTAATCGGCGCAATTGTAATGATGTCTTTGACGAATGGTATGAACCTAATGGGGATAGATATTTCAACGCAGTATATTGTGCGAGGCGCTGTCCTGGTGATCGCAGTTGTGTTTGATGTCGCGACCAGGAAACATCGGAAATAACGAAAACTCTGAGAAAAATAAACACTGCTTCTGGAATTTTCAGAAGCAGTGTTTGTTTAAATTATTGGTACAAAGTTTTTAGCTTTTCTTAAGAACCGGCAGGCCTGATTTCATCTCGACAACGTGCTTCCCTGCGGGGACATTGTCAACCGCAAATTCGGGTCGCAGATCGCCAGCGAAGAAATACAGATCTCTTGTACTGCCGGATTTGGAAGTTACCATTTTCTTGTGCAAAAAATAAGTTTTTCCTTTTGAATTTGTAAATGAGTAAGCCATTGTACACTCCCTTTCTCAAACATGGTTCAATAATTCAGTTTAACCATAGAAACCATTTTGGTCAAGCATCCTGCCTGTAAAATATTGAATGGATCGTAAAAACAAGCAATCTATAGCGATTAATTCCAAGAACACGGTGAAATTCTGAAGATTGCATTTCACCGTGTTCTTTTTCTTTGTCCAATGATGAGAGCGTAGTAATCCCCGGGTTTCCGCCCTAGTTAAAACAGATCCATTCACATTCTTCCGGGAACCAAATCCAACAATTGTTTTGCGGATCAGGATGAGGTGGTTGAACACAGACTTCCTCAGTCGCTTCTGCCGTTGCCTGTTGTGATTGGACATGTACTGTCGGGGTCGGGATTGGTGCTACATAACATTTCTTAATATTATAGGCTTCCTCCCGCCCATAAACCAGGCCACAGGTTGTGTCAATTTCAAAGAAGCTTGCGCTATCCTGGCTGTCGACAAGATCAAATACCTGGGGATCGAAACCGCCTCTTAAAGCGCCCACCCACCACATGAAGTTTACATCTCTATTAAGCAGGTCTGTTTTGATTGCAAACTCAACCTGATTAAACCGGTCCGGATTGCGTCTGACCCAAACCAAATCCGGGTCGTCCCCTTTGCCATCATCAAACACCATGGTTTCATATCCGTCAGCGCCGGGGAGGCTATCTGCCCGGACAGCAGTAATGCCACCAACATCACCTGTCAGATCCAGAAAGGCTTTCACGCCCGTGGTCGTCCAATCGGATCCGTACAGGTCCAGATTGGTTGCAGATATAAGAACATCACCTCGGCCATTCTGATCCCGGTCAATTTCAACAAAATAAGTCAGGTCAACACCGTCGGCAGGAACACCCGCTCCAAAAAGCTCGATGCCGAAATAAATCCAACCATTTGACAAGCCAGCACGGGCAGACAAGATATCCAGATACTGATAGAACTGGCTAAAATCAGCAGAGACAGCTCTTTCCAATAAGTTGATATCCCAGGAATCACAAGGCGGCTGGATTCGATAACTTGCAGAACTGAAGTTGTACCCAGTATTACATTCGCTTGAAATGGATTGTGTGAAGACAGGGTTACCCGGTTGGGTCTGATGAACAATCGCAGACGTTGGGTCTGGGGATAAATTTTCAACCTCAACCGCTTTCGTCGCTTCTCCCTCGACCGGGGAGTCTTCAGGTGAGATTTCCGGGGTATTAAGGGGTCCTTCCTCAGTACCTTCTTCAGTTTCATTTGCCAAAGGAATAATTTCTGTCTGGACGGTTGGCGTTTCTGGGGAAGGTGCACACCCTGTTGCAATCAATAAAGCGCTGGCCAGCAGACAGGATAAAACAACTGAACTTGTTTTCATAATTTCTCCTTTTTTTTCGGTTAATTTGAGAAAAACCTCTACTGAAATAGGGATGAGCCAGGATGTTTTAGTTTAAATTACGGTGAAGGGTCCTCATTGAAAAAGCCATCCTGAGTTGTGTCATGATTGGGTTGAATTTGACCTTTAAGATATTGAGTAAACTCGAGAATATCTGAAAACCCCTTTCTTTCACCTGTCACGCTATTCTCCAATAGCATACGATAGGCATGGGGGTCATCGCTCGTTAGCCAAATCCGAAGTAAGTATGAACGTAATAATGGTTGCACATTAAACTTATACGCATTGCTCGTCAAAAAACCGTCAAGAATTTGAAATGACCAACCATATGCCAGTAAAATCATTCGAAAGTGATAAGCATGCTGTATAATTGACCGTATATCCTTCACCATACTATGAAGAAAATTTCATTACACCTTCAAGGCACCACTCAAATTAAACTTGCCGGGCACGAATTAGTGGGCTTCGGCACCAAGAAAACGCGGGCCTTATTCATCTATCTCTGTTTGGAAAGAAGTCAGCCCCACAGCCGGCAAACGCTTTCATCGTTATTTTGGCCTGAACAGTCCGAAAAATTAGCAAAGCAAAGTCTCCGACAGGCTTTGTCCAATATCAGAAAGCTTTTAGGGGATGAGGATTACCTTCTGATTACCCCGCAAAATGTCCAAATTAATCCGGAAACTGAAATTTGGTCGGATACTGGTGAGATTGAAGTCATAATTGAAACCACCAAACAACACCGCCATCGGGATATCGCACATTGTCTGCCCTGCGTCCAAAGGCAATTACAGATCGCTTCCATCTACAAAGGTGAATTCTTATCTGGATTTTCTTTACAGGATAGCATCCTGTTTGATGAATGGATGATATTGCGCAGAGAGAGAATGCACCAGGCTGGATTGAAAGCACATGCCCTCCTGACGGATTACTTTGAATGGAGAGGTGAATTTGAACAAGCCCTTCATCATGCAAAATCGCAAATTGAGATGGAGCCATGGCTGGAGGAGGCTTATTGTCAGACAATGCGCCTGTATTACAACTATGGAAAAAGAAGCCATGCGCTTGCCCAATATCAGGAATGCCAGCGTATCATCGACAAAGAATTTGGGGTGGAGCCGTCCAAACAGACTCGGGCATTGGCAAAGCTAATTTCAAATGAAGAGCCTTTGAACGATCCGGTAAAGCATTGTCCACAAAAACCGATCGTTGATTTTATTGGGCGCAAAGAACAAATGAGAGAATTAGAGGAGATCCTTGCCCGGGGGAGCTCGAGATTAACCACGATACTTGGCCCTGGCGGTGTGGGAAAGAGCAGCCTGGCGATAACTGTTGCCATCAATCAGCATGGACTTTACAAGGATGGGATCTTCTACGTTGCTTTGGCTGAATCTCGTGATGTCCTATTTTCCTTGTCGTCCGCTTTGGGATTGATATCAGCAGGACAAGGCATCAATGTCTTTGATTATCTTAAAGACAAAGATATGCTGCTGGTACTGGATAACTTTGATCATCTAATTCCCAGTGCAAGCTGCATTAGCACCTTATTGAAAGGTGCGCCAAACCTGCAGGTCTTAGTGACTTCAAGGGAGCGATTGAACCTGCATGAAGAGCATGTCATGATATTAAAGGGTCTGTCTTTTCCAAATGAAAAATCAACGGATCATTGGCATTCCTACGACTCAATGGCGCTTTTTAGGCAGAGGATATTGCAGAGAAATCCGGATTTTGATTTTTCTGACCAAAAGGTCGGAACAATTCAATCCATCTGTCAGAGAGTAGAAGGGTTACCCCTGGCAATTGAAATGGCGTCAAGTGTGGTTGTTGAAAATAATGGGGAATTATTGTTGGAAGCTTTACATGAAGAGTTGTATTCAGTAAGTACAAAACTGCAGAACATACCGGAGCGCCACCGATCACTACAGATCGTTTTTAACCATTCCTGGCGGACGCTTTCCCTTGAGGAACAGAGGCATCTTGTGTCTCTGGCGGTTTTCAAAGGTGGCTTTTCAGAAGAGGCTGCTTTGGTTGTGACCGGGATCAAGAAACAATCCTTGTTAAATTTGGTTAATAAATCAT
>DHVH01000344.1 GCA_002412555.1 Marinilabiliaceae bacterium UBA5213
AAATAGTATCGAGCGAAAAGCGACCCATTAAATTATAGCGGCTTCCCAACAATAACAGAAATCTTCTAATTTCTTGCTGAAAAACAATGATGATGGCGATTACCCCAACATTCACGAAGTTGTCAAGAATGGTTGATGAAAGCTGCATATTGAGCGACTTAATCATTAACCAAAATATAATGAAAGCAAAAATGCCAATGAATATATTGAGGGCAACAGTTCCTTTAATCAGTTTGTAAAGGCGGTACATTAAGTAAGCCACCAATACAATATCAATAACATCAATCAGTCTAATATCAAGAAAGGTCATGCCAAATACTTAATAGGGTTTAAACTATATCAACTTCTTTTAATTTTTCCACTAATTTAACACATTCTGCAGCTTCTTTTACATCGTGCACCCTTAAAATATTTGCTCCTTTGTTCAAGGCAAGGGTATTTAGGACGGTTGTTCCATTTAGAGCCTGATCAGCATCTGATTCCAAAACCTTATAAATCATTGACTTCCGTGAGATGCCAACCAGTATTGGCAATTGAAAAAGAGCCAACTCTTCCAGGTGGTTAAACAATTTGAAATTATGCTCAAGTGTTTTGCCAAATCCGAACCCAGGGTCAATGATGATATCATTAACCCCCTTATCTCTGAGACGATCCACTCTTTGTGCCAACCATTTAGACACCTCTGCCACCACATCCTTGTATTGAGGGGCCTCCTGCATGGTTTGCGGGGTACCCTGCATGTGCGTTAGAATATAAGGAACATTTAGCGTTGCTACCGTATCATACATCGCCTCATCCATTTCACCGCCTGATATATCATTAATCATATCCGCTTCGCCTTCGAGAACAGCTTTGCGGGCAATTTCGGATCGGAAAGTATCGACAGAAACTAGCACATCAGGAAAAGCCTTCCGAATGACAGCCAAGGCTGGCATCAGCCTTCCAAGTTCTTCCTCAACAGTGACAAGCGCCGCACCGGGGCGCGTCGAATAGGCTCCAACATCCACCATATCTCCACCTTCGCATAATATAGATTCTACTCTGGATAATATAGCAGCCTCTCCATTGTAGCGGCTTTCCGAAAAAAAAGAATCGGGCGTTAGGTTAATTATACCCATTACTTTTGGAATGGATAAATCAACTAGCCTGCCTCTGCAATTAATGGTTAGTCTGCTATTCAGAAAATTGTTCAACTTTGAATGCATTTTGAAAAATTTGATCAAACAGGTTCAAATGAGCAACAAATATAACTTAAAATAGAGATTTTTGGCGACCAATGGAGCCCGGGACATCTTTAATACCATTAATTGCTTCAAACTTCACCATTTTTTTGATACTTTTACGGCTCCATCATAAATAATTGCATTAATCCATTTTAGATCCACCAAAATATGGCTCAGACCACCAATCAGCAGTTTGAACATGTTATCCAAATGTGTCGTGATATTTTTGAAAAAAAAATGAACGATTACGGCACGGCATGGCGTATTTTGCGACCGGAATCTGTTACTGACCAGATATTTATTAAGGCGCAACGCATTCGGAGTCTCCAAACCAAAGGCATCTCGAAGGTCGACGAGGGTGTTCTGCCTGAATTTATTGGCATTGTCAACTATGCTGCCATGGCCTTGGTACAACTAGAGCTGGGCGTTTCTGACAGCCCTGAAATGCCTCCCCAGCAAGCATTAGCGCAATACACCAAACAGCTCAACACTTCCAAAAGCCTCATGGAAAATAAGAACCATGATTACGATGAAGCCTGGCGGAGCATGCGCATCAGTTCGCTGACCGATTTAATTCTGATGAAGCTTTATCGAATTAAGCAAATAGAGGACAACAAAGGCCAAACAATCATCTCAGAAGGAATTGATGCCAATTACATGGACATCATCAACTATGCCATATTTGCCCTCATAAAAATAGAGTTTCCTGAAGCTGAGGCAGCCGTTTCTCAATAAGCAAGAACCTAAACATTTACAGATGAAGTCATTGTTTTTATTTATTTGCAGATTGGTTCCCGCCATCGTATTTATATTCTCAGGTTTTGTAAAAGCCATTGATCCTGTTGGAGGAGCCGTTAAATTTGAGGATTATTTTACAGCCTTTCACATGGCATGGCTATCTCCGATTGCCTTGCCTTTATCCATTGCACTGGCAGCCCTTGAGTTTGTTATTGGTTTCTACCTGTTATTTAATTTATACATGCGCAGGGTGGCTGCTATTGCCCTGATTATGATGGGGGTATTTACCTTGCTGACCTTTTATATTTCCATTTTCAATCCTGTAACCGACTGCGGATGTTTTGGTGATGCCATAACATTGACCAACTGGCAGACCTTTGGGAAAAATGTAGTGATTATTGTCTTCACTTACATTGTTTTCCATTATAGGGCAGATTATAAAAACCCTCACCCGGCCAATCGACAATTAACCGTTGCATTGCTGGCCATTATTTACATCCTGAGTTTTGGCATACACAATTACAACAACCTGCCCATGATGGATTTCCGCCCCTATAAAACCGGTACCAATATACCCGACCAGATGAGCGTCCCCGAGGGAGCCGAGATGCCAGAATATGAAACACTATTCATTTTGGAAAAAGATGGGCAGCGGGAAACCTTCTCAGTAAACAGCTACCCTTATGATGATACCACATGGGTGTTTATTGACAGTGAAACCCGTGTGCTTAAAGAAGGATATGTACCACCCTTGCAAACATTTGCTTTAATGCTACCGGAATCAGGCGATAATGTGGCAGGAGAAATCGTTGGACAAGCAGGCGCTGTCTTTTTTATGATCAGCCCTGAGCTTAGCGAAATACCGAAATCAACCATTCTGCCTTTGGCAGAATTGGCAGAAATCGCTCGTCAGAAAAACATTCCCTTTTATTGCATCACATCATCAGGCTCTGCTGAAATGAAAGCCTTTGATGAAGCTCATAAAACCATGTTTTCTTATCTTCAATCGGACGAGACCACCCTCAAGACGATTATTCGGTCAAACCCCGGACTAATGATGCTGTATGATGGAACAATTACTGCCAAATGGCACTTCAACAACCTCCCATCGCCTGGAATTATGAATAAGCCCTTGGCTTATTCAATTGAACAGCAAAGAAATAGGCAGTCAAATCACTTGGTTTGGTTAAATATATTTGGATTAATCCTCATTCCCATCGTAATTTTCAATAGTAGAACCAATAAATAATAAAAAATGAGAAAGAACATTGTTGCAGGAAACTGGAAAATGAATAAGACCCTTTCTGAAGGGTTGGAATTGGCCAAAGATGTCAATAGCCGCGTCAGCGGTATTAACCCTAATTGTGAAATCGTATTGGGTACGCCCTTTATCCATATTACGGAGGTTGTAAAAACAGTTGACAGTAAAAAAATCTCTGTGGCCGCCCAAAACTGTGCCGACAAAGTATCAGGTGCCTATACCGGAGAAGTTTCAGCGTCTATGATTCAATCCACAGGAGCAAAATATGTCATTTTAGGTCACTCAGAGCGTCGCGCCTACTACGGAGAAACTGCGACTACGCTTAAGGACAAGACTGATTTAGCTTTAGAAAATGGCTTACTCCCCATCTTTTGCATTGGAGAAGTACTTTCTGAGCGCGAAGCTAACAGCCATTTCGATGTGGTAAAAGAGCAAATTTCGGAGTCCTTGTTCCACCTTTCTGCGGATGCATTTGGAAAAATAGTATTGGCCTATGAGCCGGTATGGGCTATAGGTACAGGCAAAACAGCTTCTTCAGATCAGGCGCAGGAAATGCATGCTTTCATCCGCAGTTTGGTGGTTGAGAAATATGGTAAAGAAGTGGCTGACAACACCTCAATTCTCTACGGAGGCAGTTGTAACGCTGGTAATGCCAAAGAACTTTTTGCCAATGCGGATGTTGATGGAGGTCTGATTGGAGGCGCTTCTCTTAAAGCCGAAGACTTTTTAGCGATCATAACCGCCTTTTAAGCATAAAGAAACTGTTTAAGAATGATCATCCATGCGATGACTTCAAACATGCAGGTTCTAAAATACTAAAAGAGGTTGTTCAAAAGAAAAAGCATGTGTTTCTCTGATAAGCAAATTATGGGGGCATCGCAAATTATTTTGAACAACCTCTTTTTATACCAGAAAAAAATCACCAATTAAAGACGAATGAAGTACATCAAAGTGTCTGCCGAAATAGATCCATTCTCAGCAGAGAAAGCAGAAATTGTCATGGCTTTTTTGGCAGAAATCGGCTACGAGAGCTTTTTGGAATTAGATAACGGGATAGAGGCTTATATACCGGCCAAAGACTTTGACGCAAAAATACTCAGCAGCGTTTCCATTCCCTTTGAAGCTACCCGCTTGCTATTCCACCATGAAGCGGTGGAAGATAAAAACTGGAATGAGGAGTGGGAAAAAAACTACTTTCAACCCATAGTGGTAAAAAACCAATGCGTAGTGCGAAGCCCTTTTCATGCGCCCATGCCGGAAATTCCTTTAGAAATAGTTATTGAACCCAAAATGTCGTTTGGCACAGGTCACCACGCCACCACCTCCATGATGATGGAAACCATTCTGGAATTACCCATTAAGCATTTGAAAGTCCTGGATATGGGCTGTGGCACCGGAATACTTGGAATCTTGGCTTCCATGCGGGGTGCCAGTGAAGTTACCGGCATTGACATTGATGAATGGTGCACCACAAACAGCCAAGAAAACTGTCAGTTGAATGGCATTCCCAATATGAACATCAAATTAGGTGACGCTTCTGCACTAAAGGCAGAAGGTCAGTTCGACATTATTTTAGCCAATATCAATAAAAATATTTTATTGAATGATATTCAGCACTATATTCAGCATTTAAAAAATAAGGGTTTGTTAATTATGAGTGGCTTTTACGCCAGTGATTTACCTGATATTGAAGCTGAGGCAACTAAACATCATTTAACTTTAAAATCCTCAAAAGAAAACAACCATTGGGTGGCTGTTGCGTATGAATTGATTTAGGAATAAGTGGGGCATAGAATATGAGAATAACCATACAACAATTATTTACCATTATTATTCTTTTTACAGGCCTTCAACTGTCATCTGCCCAAACCGGTCATTTCAGTCAGGATGGCCCCAGTGGTTATATCTCTAAATTGGATGCCATTTTCAGCATTTCTGCAGATAAGCGAACTGCTCGCGATTTTATTAATGTGGTAGCGGAGTTTTGGAACTCTCCCGATACATCTGAGGAGCTAAAGCAACAGATCATGCGTGTTTCGGACATGTTGCATGACAAGAAAGCACGTCCCTACCCTGACTATCATCTGTATCTTACAACAGTTATCAGTTTTGTCAAAACCCAACATCCACAACACAATTTTAACACTTGGCACAATGCCATATTCAGTTTATTATCCAATCCACGATACCCCATCAGGCATGCCAACCGTCTGTTTGAACTTAGTCAGGGATTGCTGAAGAACAATGTATTATACGCCACCGCTGCCTTAGAATGGGTTACTTCATCACCGCAATATCAATATACCTTTACCGACTCCCTATATTTAACTGTTGAAAATGCGACCATCACTTGTCGTTCACGCACCGATAGCATCTCGGTTTTTAACACCAGTGGTACCGTCAATGTAATGAGCGGCCAGTGGCAGGGAACAAAAGGAAAGATCACCTGGGAGCAAAGCGGACTCAATCCACAAAAAGTATATGCCACCTTCGGATCCTTCAACATTGACATGTCCAGAAACCAATTCTTTGTTGACAGCGCAGAATTTCATAACCGCGACTATTTTGACTATCCGCTGCAAGGTAGTATTCACCAGCGCTTAATGAATATTCGCACCCCTGAAAACACCACCTATCCAAAATTTGATTCATACGAACAGCGCTACCGAATAGACAATATTCACCAAAATTTCAATTATGAAGGCGGGTTTAGTCAACATGGCGCCAAGTTTTTGGGTTCAGGAACCAATCAAAATCCGGCGGTCATCCACATTTTTAGAAATGACACCCTATTCATAACCGCCAAATCGCTCTATTTTGCCCTCCGACAAGATCAGATTGTCAGCAATAATACCGAGATTACGATGCATATCGATTCGGGCTATATTTATCATCCGGGTTTATTGTTTAAATACATGGCCGAAGCCAAAGAAGTGCATCTAATAAGAGATGGAGAAGGACTCTCACGCAGTCCCTTCTTCAACACCTATCACAATATCAGCATGGACACGGAGCTCATAAAATGGGTAATTGGCCAGCCCACCATTGAACTGCGCATGATAACAGGTGCAGCAGAGAATCATGCCTTTTTTGAATCAATCAGTTATTTCAGGGAGGAGTTTTTTAACTTTTTACATGGGATGGATGCCATCCATCCCTTGCAAGGATTGGCCAACTGCTCAAGAGCCTATAAAAGCAATACCTTTACGGCGAAAGACTATGCCAATTTTCTCAAAATGCCTGAGAACCAGATTCGGCAGCAAGTTATCGGCCTCTCCTTTCATGGTTTTGTTGGTTTTAACGTCAACACAGACACCATCGAAATCAGGGACCGGCTGCGCGATTTTTTGTTGTTCAGAGCTGGAAGTAAGGACTATGATGTCATCCGCTTTAAATCAGAAACACCCGGATCGATTCCCAATGCCATTTTTGATTTAAAAAACTATGACATGGAATTGAATGGTGTTTCGGCCATTTCGATCAGTGACCGGCAAAATGTAGTGTTCTTTCCGCGTGATGAGCGTCTGACCTTGAAAAAGGACAGGAATTTCAGTTTTGATGGCTCCATTGCCTCAGGTATGATCAACCTGTTTGGAAACGGGTTTTTATTTAATTACCAAGACTTTAGAATTGATTTGAATGTGATTGATTCCATGGCTATGCGCATCCAAACGGAAGGTTTCGATTATTATGGCCGACCAGCTCAGAGCAAAATCAGAAGCACTGTATCTCAATTGTCAGGCTTCCTTGAAATTGATGCTCCTGATAATAAATCAGGTAAAGAGACTTTAACTGAGTTTCCCAGACTGACCAGCAACACGAACTCTTACGTGTATTACGACCATCCATTTACGCAGGATGGAGCCTATGAACGAGAATTATTCTATTTCTTACTTGACCCTTTTGAAATCGATAGTGTTAATCAATTAACGCGCGACAACATTACTTTTAGCCGAATCTTCCATTCCGGAATATTCCCTGATA
The DNA here is from genome assembly GCA_002412555.1 of Marinilabiliaceae bacterium UBA5213. Lineage (GTDB taxonomy): Bacteria > Bacteroidota > Bacteroidia > Bacteroidales > Marinilabiliaceae > Geofilum. The sequence goes on from DHVH01000344.1 coordinate 7,207, forward strand.
TTGAGGAGCAACTGGTGGTGAGACCCGATTTTTCATTGGGCTTTGTCAGAAATAGTCCCGATACCGGTTACCCAATTTACGACAATCACGGCACCTTTACTAACGCGATCGACTTAAGCAATGAGGGACTCAAAGGCAATGGTACTTTGGCGTGGTTGTCCACCACTGCCCTTTCGGAGGATTTCACCTTCCTTCCACAAAAAACGACCGGATTGGCCCATCGCTTTAACATAGAGCCGGTTGAAGCCGGCATTCAGTATCCGGATGTACAGGGACGCTACGCCAGTATCGATTATCGGCCCTATGAGGATCAATTAATTGCAAAAATGCAGGAAGAGCCTTTCACCATGTACCAGAAAGAAACCAACCTGGAAGGCACGCTTACTGTTACCCCCAACGGATTAGAGGGGAGTGGGCGCTTAAACATGCCCAAGGCCAATCTTTCGGCTCGTCATTTTAATCTCGGACACCACACCGTCATGGCCGACTCATCCGATTTTAACTTGGTAGAGGACCCTTCATCCAACAACGTCAACTTTCGCACCCAAAACCTTTTGTCCACCATTGATTTTAAAGAGAGAAAAGGGACCTTCTCGGCGCGTGATGCAGGTAGTAAGGTGGAATTTACCGACAATCTCTATGCAGCCTTCATCAGTGAGTTTTCATGGGATATGGATAACAACGACATTTATCTGGGTGCCAGTGGTTCTCCAGGAAACCGTTTTGTATCGACACACAGGCGACAGGAATCACTGGACTTTATAGTGCCTTTAGCGCTCTATGATGTGGAAGCGGGAAAGATATATGCTCAAGAAGTCAAATACATTGACGTAGCAGATACCCGCATGTTTTTAAATAATGGTAAGGTGACCATAAATAAGCAAGCCGTGTTGGATGTTTTAGATTCTGTTAAAATTGAGCTGAGTGATTCTATCCACAGTTTTTATGAGGCACGCGTAAACATAGAGGGTAAAAATGTTTATGAAGCATCCGGCAAATATGATTACACCAACGGCAATAAGGATATTAAAACAATAAGGTTTAGCAAAATAGCACCTTCACGGGATAGAAAAACCAGTGCCAACGGTGAAATATCTGAGAGAGAGATATTTACCTTTGATAAGCGTTTTGGCTACAAAGGAGAAGTTATGCTTTCGGCAGGAAACCCACTTTTATCATTCAAAGGAGGTGCTCAAATGTTGCACGACTGCTCCATCCTTGGTCCCCAAAACTATGTGCGCTTTGAATCGGAAATAGATCCCGAAAAAGTCAGAATTCCAATTCGTGATAACATTCAGAATTATGAATTCAACGAAATTTTCAATCATCTCTTCCTTAACAGGGATTCCAATATTATATACAGTTCCTTTATGGAGGAACGACTTTTTCACAGCGATGTACCCATCATCACTTCTAGAGGTTATTTGCATTATGACCCTGCCCATAACGCATTTGCAGTGGCCGAAACCTATAAAATAGATCAACCGGATACAACAGGCAATGTAATGCGCTTTCACAATTCAGGGTGTCTCGTTACCGGTCATGGCCGAATGAATATGGGACTCGACCTTGAGCAGGTAAAAACCTATGCTACAGGCACTGCAACGCATTACCGGGCTGAAGGACTGGCAGAGTTAAGCACACTGTTTGCTTTGGATTTTATGCTGGAACAAGCAACCGTCAATCTTTTGGTAAACGGACTAAGAATGGCTCCGGCCTTAACCGCTTCTCACTTTGAGTCAGCAGGAACGCTTAGCCGAATGGCAGAATGGATGGGAAAAGCCACAGCCATTGAGGTGATAAAAGAAATACAAGGCGCTGAACCCATACGTACTTTGCCTGAGGTACACAAGCATATGCTGGTACTTGATAGCCTAACATGGACATGGCACCCCGCCTCCCGCAGCTATATTGCAGATACGGAGACCTTTATCGGTTGGGTGAGAGATAATCCCATCAACCGCAAGGTCCATGTTAAATCCACCATCGCTTTTAGTCGCGCAGGTAACTCTTTGGACATGTACATTCAGGTAACAGACGACGTTTATTTCTTTTTCAGCTACCGAAACGGCATTATGCAAACCAGATCTTCCGTTGATGCCTATAACACCCACGTTCAGGCATTAAAGACCGATGATCGAAAACTAAAAACCGGCTTGGGAGAAAAGCCCTACTCCTTTATTCTTGCACCCGAGAGTCGCATGAAAAGATTGCTGCGACAGTTTGACACCAAAGATCATGAAGAGGTGCTTGANNGATGAAGAAGGACTCGATTCTGAAGAATAAAAAATGGGACTGCCTAAAGGTCTCTCTGTGAATCTCTGTTTTTTCTTTGTGGTTATCTGGGTGTGTGATAATAATTTATTACACAGATTTTCTAGGAGATTCCTTTATCCTACACAAAAGTGACCAGTTCACTTATGCTTTTACGTACCTTGGGTAAGTGGCCATATTTATCTTCTTCCGAGCGGAAACCGATCGTCGCCATTACCACGCTTGCAAGTCCTTTCTCATTCAGTCCCAGTATACGGTCAAATTCAGCATTCTTAAAACCTTCCATGGGACAAGCATCAATATTTTCAGAAGCGGCAGTGCTAAGCAAAACCCCCAATGCTATGTAGGCCTGACGTGCCGCCCATTGAAACCGTACTTCCGGTGTTTTGGCCATGATGGAAGAAACCATCTTGGATCGAAAACCAGATAACGATTCAAGGGTTCAACCTCTTTGTCTGGCTGTGCGCTCAACGAACGCTTCAATATGCTTTTCAGAAAGATCCTTGTTAACCGCAAAGACCAATACATGAGAGGCATCTGTCACCTGAGACTGACCATTGGCAGCGACTTTAAGTTCTTCACGGACACTTGAACTCTTGACTACAAACAACTCAAAAGGCTGAAGTCCATAAGACGTTGGAGCCAAATTAACCGCATTCACCAGCAAATCCAGCTGATGATCATTTAGTTTCTTATCGCTATCAAAGCGTTTAGTGGCATAACGCCATTCTAATTTTTTTAGTATTTCCATCTTTGTTCAATATTGATCACTACAAATTAAACAATGCACCCGGCAATTAGTTCCCAGATTCTTCCATATTGAAGTTTTTCTAAAAAAAAATTGAATCACCTCTAATAAAACTTATCTTTGCAGTCGGTAAAAAGACAGTTCGTAACCATCCTGTCTATAAACAAAACTAGGGACATGAAACCAATGCACAGCAATTTTCCGCCAGGCAAAAGCCTCAGGAGATATGACTTCTTTTACACGGGGTTAACGACCAGTTTTCTCCATCATGCTTCCCCTTATGTTTATTCAGTCGATGGTTCACCTACGGTCTTGTTACATTATTGTAATTAGATTTTATGAAGATGCAACGTGCAGTAATATTATTATCAGGAGGATTGGATTCAGCTGTAGCTTTATGGTTGGCCAAAAGTGAGGGCTATGAACTCTACACTTTGAGTTTTGATTATGGCCAGCGCCATAACAAAGAAATCTTGGCAGCAGCCAAAATAGCTGAATTAGCAGGTGTTAAATCACATCGCCTGGTATCTATTAACATGGACCAATGGGGTGGTTCATCACTGACCGATAAAAGCATGGAAGTGGAAGATGGTGATGTGGACCGGACAGACATTCCTGTAACCTACGTACCGGCCCGCAACATGGTCTTTCTATCTATTGCTGCCTCCTTTGCCGAGGCCGTGGAGGCTCAGAATATATTTATCGGCGTTAGTCAGGTTGATTATTCCGGGTATGTGGACTGTCGGGAAACCTTTATCACGGCCATGGAAAATGCGATCAACCAAGGCACTGTAATGGCGGCTGAACACCATAAGCCCATCAAAGTCCATGCGCCCTTTATTTATAAAACCAAGACAGAAGAAATTCTCCTGGGCGCTCAGCTGGGGGTGCCCTTTGAGCATACCTGGAGCTGCTATCGTGGAGGTGAAAAACCTTGTGGCACTTGTGACAGTTGCCTGCTCAGAGCCAAAGCTTTTAAAGAGGCGGGAGTGATTGACGGAGCCGTTGACCAATAAAGTTTATCATGTCCAATAAAATAACACTGTCCAGCGAAGGGGTATTTCCCATTGTGAGAGATAAACATGGTAATGCCTTGCCTAACGCACCGGCAACAGGCATAGCCGTTGCCGGAACCATACAAGGCGAAGGCAAACTGGCCGGCATACCATCACTTTTCATTCGTTTCTCATCCTGCAATTTACGTTGCATCTGGCAATTGCCCGATGGCACTTTTAGCAGGTGCGATACGCCATATGCCTCCTTCGACTCCAACGACATCCACCAAATAACAGTAGTTGATGTTTTGGCACTGGTTAGGCACAACCTTGGCCCCATCCGGCACATCGTTATTACCGGCGGCGAACCCCTGCTCCAAAAAGAAGCTCTAATAGAACTGGCAGCCCGCTTAAAATCAGAGATGCAGCTTCACGTGACCATAGAAACCAATGGCACCATCTTTAGTGAGCAAGTCGCACAGCATGTTGATTTGTTCAGCATATCACCCAAGCTAGCCAATTCCACCCCCAATCTGGCCAAGTTAGCAGCATTGGGGTTAAGCCCTTCCGGCCCTCTTAAATTCCATGGCGAACGCCGACTCAATTTGGGCGCTCTGCAAGCATACATTGATGTTTGCAGGTCCGCCGACAAAGCATATCAGTTAAAGTTTGTAGTGGGACTGCCATCTGATGAGCAGGAAATAATTAGCTCTTATTTGAACCAACTCACAGGATGGGCAGCCTCAGATATAATGCTTATGCCACTGGGGGCTACGCATGAGGAGCTGCAACAAACCACTCCTATGGTGTTGGAAATGGCCATACGAAATGGCTGGCGCTACACACCCAGAGTGCACATCGACCTGTTTGGGAGCAAACCGGGCGTATAGGCTAAGAGCCTTCGTTTTAAACCCACAATCATTTATAACCATGGAACCAATAGAAGGAAAAATACTGGGTAAGCAGGTCAGCTATCCTCAACGGTACACACCTGAAATACTTGTAGCGGTGCCCCGCTCACTCAACCGGGAGATTTACCAGCTAAACGCAGGTCAATTGCCTTTCTCCGGTGTAGATAT
>DHVH01000075.1 GCA_002412555.1 Marinilabiliaceae bacterium UBA5213
GGTTAAGCGTTTCTCGCCCTATTACAAGCCAGAGAACATTGAGCAATACATCAAGGATCTGGTCAACTAAGAAAATATTCAGCCATGACTGTAGAACGCCCTGTAATGCAGAAAAATCAGGAATAATTCGGCACACAGGGCGTTCTTTTTTATTTTTGTCCAAAATAACCAGAAAATGCCACTCGAACAACTCAAATTAAACAACCAACTCTGCTTTCCGGTGTATGCCGCTTCCCGACTTATCATCCGGGAATATCAACCCCTATTGGATAAGCTCGGCTTAACCTATCCCCAGTACCTCGTTTTACTGGTCCTATGGGAGGATGATGCACAGACCGTCAACCAAATTGCCCACAAGCTCATTCTCAACACCAACACCATAACGCCCCTTTTAAAGCGGATGGAAGTCCAGGGGCTTATAACCCGGGATCGATCGACCAATGATACCCGAAAAGTAGTGGTTGCACTCACCACAAAAGGACGAAAAATGGAACAAGAAGCCGCCTGCATTCCAGAACAGCTCATTAATGGTTTTCAAAACAGCCCTCTATCAGTAGAGGAACTACTCAACCTAAAAAAGCAACTACATCAATTGATTGATATGCTGAGTGCCCATGATCGTTAATTACGCAGGGCCACGTAAACCAGATAGACCAGATAAACAGCCAGCAGAACAAAAGCCTCCCAGCGGTCGAGCCGCCGCTTACCACCAGTAAACATAGCCACCAACAGCAATACTGTGCCCGCCAACAGCAAGAGCAGATCATGGTTGAAGGCGGTTGAGTAGTCCATAGGGCGTATCATGGCAGAAACTCCAAGGATAAGAAATATATTGAAGATATTGGAGCCAATAACATTGCCAATGGCCATGTCGGCACTCTTTTTACGAATGGCCACCAACGAAGTGACCAGCTCCGGCAGGGAAGTCCCCATGGCCACGATGGTCAGTCCAATCACCTTTTCGCTAACATGAAACATCCGGGCCAAATCAACCGCAGAATTAACCACCCAGCGTCCGCCAAGAATCAAAGCAGCCAAACCACCCAGTATCGCCAATACAGCCATGCCCGTTTTCATGGCCACACCTTCGGCATCCACTTCCACCTCAGACCGCTTCATGCTTTTGAATACATAGAAAAGAAACAGGGCAAAGCAGATAAGAAAAACAAGGGCATCCCATCGGCCAATGCTCAAGACCTGACCTTTTATAAAAAACTCATTGGCCAATAAAAGCAGTAAAACGGCAGCCCCTAGAGAAATAGGAATTTCTTTTCGGATGGTACTGACCTGGACACTCAGGGGAGCAATAATACCGGTGATACCCAGAATGACAAAGAGGTTAAAATTGTTACTCCCTATAACGTTACCCAAGGCAATTTCAGGATGTTGGTTAACGGCTGCCAAAACGCTTACAACCAGCTCGGGTGCTGATGTCCCAAAAGCCACCACCGTTAGCCCAATTACCAATTCGGAAATGCCATACTTGCGGGCAATAGAAGAAGCTCCACTCACCAGCCAGTCGCCACCCTTCACGAGCAAAACCAAGCCAATCACCAACATCAAAATTGAAAGTCCCATAAGAAGCCTTGAATTAATTGGGGCGAAATTACCACCTTTACAGAAATATTATTGAAATTAGCTGAAAATTAATTTTATGTCGGCAAAAATCCGCAAATCCATCGGCAAAATAAAGGGTCTTTTACCTACCCCCACTATACGCAAGGTCCAACGTAAACCTCCGGGACAAGCGCCCGGAACGGTGCTTCATACAGGATCTCAGAAACTAGACAAGGTACTTATTACGGTGCACGACTTCACCGAAGCGCACTTCGAGAGCATTCCCATTACAGAGATAGAAAAATCAGCACCCTACCTGAGCGACAGTTCCAAGACCTGGATACAGGTGCGTGGCTTGCACGATATCGATACCTTGAAAAAAGTGTGGGACTTCTTCGACCTGCACCCCTTGATACAGGAAGACATTGTCAGTATAAGTCAGCGCCCCAAGGTAGAACCCTACGGAGAAGTGATTTTCATTGTTATGCGCATGATCTCGGCCAATAATAATGGCGGGGAAATGTTCAAATCGGAGCAAATCAGTTTTGTATTGGGCACCAACTTTGTCCTTTCGTTTCAGGAAAGTGACGACCCCATTTTTGACCCCATTTTAAAACGGCTTGAAACAACCGGCACCCGACTTCGGCGATTGTCAGTGGATTATCTGGCTTATGCGCTGCTCGACAATGTGGTGGATCACTATTTCTCAGCCCTCGACCAGATTGGTGAAGCCATTGAAGCCATTGAAGAGCTGGTCATCACCAACCCCAAGCCCGAGCACCTTCAAAACATTCATTCCATGCGACGCGACCTGATCTATTTCCGGAAGTCAGTCTGGTCATTGCGCGACGGCATCAACAGTCTCCTGCGCGATGATACACCCCTTATCAGTAGTGAAGTCAAAGTCTTTCTAAGAGACGTCTACGACCACGTGGTGCAAGTCATCGACAGCATCGAGAACCAGCGCGAGATGGTTTACAGTCTGTACGACATGTACATGTCCGCCCTCAGCAACCGCATGAACGAAGTCATGAAAGTCCTCACCATCATCGCCACCATATTCATACCCCTCACCTTCATCGCCGGCATCTACGGCATGAACTTCAACCCCGAAGCCAGCCGCTGGAACATGCCCGAACTCAGCTGGCCATGGGGCTACCCGGCCGTCATGGTGTTCATGCTGATCATCGGAGTGCTCATGGTTTTTTACTTTAAGAAGAAAAGGTGGCTATAAACCTATGAATAAAAGGGCACAAAGAGGTTATCTTTTACTTTACACAAACAAATTCAACCCAGCGCTTTCAGTTCGTTCGAGATAACTGGCCACACCGCCAATTTCTACGCCATCGATGAGCTCTTCGGCTTTAACACCCATGACATCCATCGACATTTGGCAGGCGACAAATTCAACGCCATTGTCCATGGCCGACTGGATCATGTTCTCGAGGGTGTCCACATGCTTGTTTTTCATCACCATGCGCATCATTTTGCTACCCATACCAGCCATGTTCATTTTGGACAGACCAAGTTTTTTGCTCGATTTGGGCATCATCATGCCAAACATTTTTCCGAACAAGTCCTTGCTAACGGCAGGACCTTGGTCTTTTTTGATCACGTTCAAGCCCCAGAAGGNNGAAGAAGATGGTCACTTTTTTGCCCGAGGCCACAGCGCCGTTGGCAATGACAAAGGTGGCCAAAGCCTTGTCCAGGTCATCGCTGAAACAAATCAGAGTAGCTCCGCTGTTATTGGCGGCGGTGCTTGCCGACCGGACATCTTTAGCCTTGCCCTTTCGCACAATTGCAGTGATTTCCCCTGCATCCTGCGTCACCTCCATCAGCTCATTTCCGGTGACATTGGCCCAGGCCTGCACATCTTTGTAAAACCCAGCATCAGAAGCTGTGATTTTAAGGGTTTCGCCCACCGCCATGGTATCAATGGACTGCTTCAACTTAAGCACCGGTCCAGGACACTGCAAGCCACAGGCATTGACGACTTTCAAGTCGCCCACAGCTATAACCGGTGTACCTGCTTTTTTCTTAACCCCTTGGTAAATATGATCGTCATGCCCAATATAGTCGTTGGCAAATATATCTTCGTTGCTCTGTTTCTGGGTGGCCGTCTCGTAAGTCTTTAAGCCGCCTGAAAGGTTATACACCTCCACAAATCCGTGCTGAGACAGTATGCGGCAAGCCACGTGGGCACGCAGTCCCACGCCACAAAAAGGCACCACCTTTTTATCCTTGGGTATTTCATCCAAATGATTCCGCAGCTCGTCTAAAGGTATGTGCACGGCTCCTTCCATGGAACCCAACTGATACTCATCAGGTGTTCGAATGTCCAGCAGGAAATATTCTCCGTCGGAGTCGCCCGATATTTCGCGCCACGACACCATTTTTGTGACGCCCTCCAAAATATTCTGGGCCACCATACCTGCAATATTCACTGGATCTTTGGCAGAAGCAAATGGCGGTGCGTAAGCGTGCTCAATTTCAGCCAGGTCATAAACTGTTGCCCCATGTTGTATAGCCGTAGAAAACAGGTCTATGCGCTTATCCACCCCATCATAACCCACAATTTGGGCACCTAGCAGACGACCATCTTCAGGCGCAAAGGAAATCTTCACCGTCATGGGCAAAGCGCCCGGATAATAACCGGCATGTGAAGAGGCATGGGTAATGGAATCGATGTGAGGGATGTTTAATTTTCCCAGCATTTTTCCGGGCACACCGGTCGATGCCACCGTCAGATCAAAAACCTTGGCTATGGCTGTATTCACTGAGCCTTTATAAATCCGGTGGTGACCTTTAACGAGGTTATCGGCCAGAATGCGTCCCTGCTTATTGGCAGGCCCGGCCAAGTAAGTGATCATTTTGGTTTGTGTGATGGGATTGGTAAACTCAATAGCATCTCCCACCGCATAAATATGCGCGTCAGAAGTCTGTAAGAACTCGTTGACCACAATTCCCCCGGTTTGTCCCAGTTCCAAACCGGCATTCTTGGCCAGGCGACTATCAGGGCGCACCCCGATTGACAAAATCACCATATCTGTTTCAATTTTTCGCGTGGTATTCAGCGTCACCTCCAATCGGTTGCCAGAGGTTGAAAACGAAGAAACAGCCGTATTCAGAAAAAACTCCACATTTTTGGTCTTCAAATGCTGGTGCACCAAAGCCGCCATGGAATAATCCAGGGGCGTCATCACCTGCTCAGCCATCTCCACTATGGTGACATCCAGACCGGCCTGATGCAGATTCTCGGCCATTTCCAGCCCAATAAACCCAGCCCCCACCACCACTGCATGCCGGGGTTTGTGCTCCTCAATGTATTGTTTAATTTTATCGGTGTCCGGCACATTGCGAAGGGTAAAAATCCCCTCCTGTTGGATACCCGGCAGGGGCGGCTTAACAGGCTCGGCTCCGGGTGAAAGCACCAGCTTGTCGTAGCTCTCAGTATATACTTCACCGGTCCGTAGATTCTTCACCTCCACCGTTTTTTCAGCTTTGTTGATGGCCGTCACCTCCGACAAGTTGCGCACATCCAGGCTAAAGCGCTGACCAAAAGTCTCGGGGGTCTGGACAAACAGATTGTCCCTGTCCTCAATAGTGCCCCCAATATAATAGGGCAAACCACAATTGGCATAGGAGATAT
>DHVH01000276.1 GCA_002412555.1 Marinilabiliaceae bacterium UBA5213
CACAGGGAAGCGATCAATGAGAAAGGTCTTCGTCCTTTTTAGCAGAAGCACCGGACGTTCATCTTCATCCTCATAACTGCCAAAGAAAAAATTCCCACCACCAATTCATTGGATAAACGGGTGTGCTTGAGAATGCGCCATACCACAAAGCTCTCTTAAAGTCAAATATCAAATTTTCTGCATTGGAAGCATTTGAGAAATCTTTATTCCAGTCCCACGTCCACCCACATTCACCAATGATGTAAGGTTTATTATGAGCATTGGTATATTGGTTGATGGCAGATATTACATCGGTAGCATCGCCATTGTCGTGATAGATGTGCTTTTGATTGATGTCAATAGAAGCAATAGCGTTTAATCCGTTAATGTCCCTGTGGGAAATACTGGTAGTGACCATTCTTCCATAAGGATCAACGGCTTTCAAATAAGCACTCATTTCGGTATGCCAATTGGTTATCACATGATCGGGTATATTCAAGGGTGCTGAAACGTTATCAATTTCATTAAACAGTTCCCACATGGCAATATGGGGGCTGTATCCCCAACGGGCAACCAGGTAACGTAAACGGTTTTTAAACTGTTCCCGAGCCTCGACTTTGGTGAAAAACTCCTGACGGGTATTGCATGGACCACCATTGGCCACATTGTAGGGACTATCGTTCCATTCTCCTCCCTGAATGGATCCGTGCACCTCCAAACAAAGCATTACATAAATATCCTTTTCCTGGCACAGATCAACGAATTGATCCATGCGCTCAATGGCTTCATGGTGAAAATAAGTGGAGCTGTTTTGGTAGCGATTTGTATTGCTCACCTTTTGCCATTCCAATGGCAAATTCCACTGGCACATCCATGTTCTGATGAAATTGGCACCATTATCCGAAAGTTGATTCAAATAATGCTCATAAGTAAATGATTCAGCAGGATTATCCCAGGAACGACCTTCCCAGCCAACATTAATTCCAATGCCACGAAACAATTCGCCATTGTCAAATTTAAAGGTCCAATTGTTATTGGTGTTAAGGAAACCAGTCGCATCACTACTTGTAACCTCAAACAAATCGGAGGTACTATTGTCCACAACCTCTCCATCTTTTTTTAGTTGAAAGGAATAACCATATTCCCCGGCTTCTCTCGGCGAAAAATGCACTTTCCAATTCTCTTCATCATGACAATAAAAGGCCGGTACAACTATTTGTTGATTCGAAGGAGAAGTCAGCATTAAATCAAGAGATACCTCATTGGCATCATAAGGATTAACTATGGTTGCATCCATTGACACCCTAAAAATGGATTTTCCATACTGGATATTTTGAGTTGTCACCAACTCAAAACTGGTAATTTTATTATTGGCGTTTGTATACATTGCAACCGCCATCAACAGCACTACTATTGAGAAATTCAGCTTTTTACCCATTATTTTTTGAATTAAAAAACGCTACCCCCAATGGGGGGTAGCGTTGAACAAACCAAACTTACTTTATAACAAAACGAGCAACCTTTTGGTCACCTCCAGTATGCAAACGTAGGAAATAGACACCAGTATTAAGATTTCCGACAAGCCCAAAACTATAATTCCCGGCACTCAGATGGCCTGCAAATACAACGGCCACTTCAGCACCACTGATATCAAACACCGATAATCGGATATCAGATGCGCTTTCAAGTGAGATATCCATTTTTAACTCTCCACTACTCGCCGGCACAGGATAAACCGCAACGCCGGAAACACCTAATTTGGCGCCATTTGAGGATGATACGGTTCCATCAGCCAGTGAGAATCTGAACCAATCAAGACTCCAGGAATTCCAGGCATCGCCCATCCCTTTAATGCCGAAATTCTGAATCCCTGCAGTGAGCTCTACGGTATGACTAATAATTTCCCATTGGTCATTGCCGCCTGTATCGGGAATATCAATTGAACCATGAACGTTACTGGTTCCACCCTGTTCCAGATTCAGGTAATCACCGCCTCCGGCACAAGCCACCCGGTATTCCACCAGGTAGGTACCAGTCTCCGGAATTGAAATATTATCAAAAGAAATCCAACGCCAAGGCGCGATATTTGACAAATAGGTTCCCTCATTTACCACATCACCATCTTTACCAGTAAAATTCTCGGCCTCAATGGTGATATACTCAGGCGCTTCTATTGCTCCGGCTTCTGATATTGTAATGCTTTTTAGACCCCAGGCATTCCAATTATCACCAATTCCTTTAACGCCAAAAGCCACCTCTCCGGCTGGCAATGTAACCACATGACTCGCCACTTGCCACACATCAGCGGCTCCAGTTTCGGGAATGGTAGCTGTGCCAAAAACAGTTCCAACGCCTCCCTGCTCAAGTTGAAAAACACCTCCACCTCCAACACTGGCCACTTCATACTCTATCAGATAGTCTCCTGCTGTGGCAATTGTAATGGCGTTGAATGAAACCCACTCCCAAGGAACAATACCTGAAATATGTGTTCCCTCATCCACAATAGCAGCACTTTTGTTTTCAAAATCCTTTGCTTCAATGACTATTGAACTTCCCTGTACTTTGCCAATACCGGCAAAAACAAAAAGTCCAATGAATAAGCCAACACTCAAAGTAAAATTCTTCTTTTTCATAGTAAATAGTTTAAATTTAATTTTTTGCATGAAACACCATGACAGCTGTTTTCATAGATGACCGTATTGCTTAGCTTTCATGGAAGTCCCCAAACAATTCAATTAAAAACATAATAACACTTCTACACCCGATTAAGGGAAGATCATTCCCCGATTACCAATACAATATCGGAACCGGCAGGCAGGTTAAGTTGATCAATAACCAAAACCTCATTTTGGCTTTCTCTTTTCTCTAACTGGTTAAATTCACCAGTTTCACAATTGTACACATCGATTGCGTATGAACCCAAACTTGCAACAGAGATTAACACTTCCGTCTCAAGCGCATTATCAGTAGGATTAAATAGATAAACAAAGTAAGTATCTCCACTTTTCACAGCATAGTTCAGCAGCTCACTTTGGCTGACATGAGCAGATGTCTGTTCGAAATCTCCCTGACTTTTTTCAATCATAAGGTTATTAATAACCTTAACATTGGCCATATAACTGCGTATACCCAATTCGTCAAAAAACTCCCACCACCAACTCATGGGCATAATGGGTGTGGGGGAAAACAAACCGAACCACAATCCCCTCTTATAATCACTGATTTTTTCCTCGGCAATATCATAGAAATTCACGTGCCAGTCCCACTCATACCCGAACTCCCCAATTACATAGGGTTTATCATAGCGATCAACGTATTCATTGATTACTGCAGGAATGGTTGGAGTGCCTCGATAAATATGTTTTTGGTTAAAATCAATGAAAGGCAATTCATTCAGCCCGTCGATATCCCTATGCGAAACACTGGTGGTTACCAAATGACCGAAAGGATCAATTTCTTTAAGATACTCACTCATTTCAGCATGCCAGTCAGTGACAATATCGTGGGGCAACTGACTATCTTCGGGTACGTTAAACATGGCATTGTCTACCTCATTAAAAAACTCCCATGCGCCAATGGCAGGACTGTAGCCCCAACGTGCTACCATAAACCGCAGCTTGTCCTTATACATAGCACGCGCCTCCTCCAAAGAAAAGAATTCATAGGGTGTTTCAGCAGGACCGCCTTGCTTAACGTTGTAGCTGCTAATTTCCCAGCCACGATCCAGCAAACCACCGTGCGTTTCCAAGGCCAACATGAAATGTATATTCAGCGAGTCGCACAAGTCGACAAGTTCATCCATACGTTGAATGCCACTCTCGTTCAATCGTGCGCCACTGTCAACATATCGATCCGTATTTCTCACAATTTTCCAATCAACCGGTAAATTCCAATAAACCATCCAGGTGCGAAAAAAATTACCTCCATTTTCAGCTAAAGAAGTCAAAAGATAATCATAGTTGAATCGGGGATTTTCATGCAGCTCCTTCAAATAACGGTTATCATCATTGGATCGGGCTTCCCAACAAATATTTTCGCCTACTCCCCTAAACAACTCTCCATTGTCATATCTAAAGGTCCAATTGTCATTAGGTCTTAAAATGCCTTTCCTATCAGATTCCACAGAAACAAAACTTCTTCTTTTTGAAGTAGTTATTAATTCCCCCTTCTCATATAACTTGAAGGAATAGTTGTACCGGCCAATTTCCTGAGCCATGAATCGAGCCTTCCAGATAGAGTTTTCACCGGGGTTTCCAGAAACATAAAAGGCAGGCAATACGATTTCTTTGCCTGACGGTGATTGCAATACCATATCCAGAGCAACATCACTGCTGACGTATGGATCGTGCCAGGTAGCCATTAACTCCAGCGTAAATTCAGCCTTGGCATATTGCTCAAATTCGTCTGCCTCAACCAAAACTTCAGAAATCCTATTCTGCCCAGAATCTGCACAAGCAAAAGCGATTACTCCCAGACCCAACAACAAACACGCATAAAAAATATTCTTCATCACTTTTCTTTTTTTAAACAGTTACTTAATTAATTAACCATCAGTTTCTTCACCACTCCACCAGCCTGAACAAAATACACCCCGGCAGGCCAAGCCGAAACATCAACAACCAGGCTTCCCGACTGAGACTTAAACTCTGCCACTACAACACCCAAAACATCAAAAACCTTAACACCCGCGGCTTCCTCCATGCCTGATATCAGCACTTCATAATTGGCAGGGTTTGGAACCAGGGAAAGCGCCTCACTCTTAACCATCTCTTGTCCAACCGTAACGAATTGCGGCCCACCACCCAAAGCATTTCCATATACTTCAAACTCATAAAGAGAATAACCCCACTGAGTAGCGCGTTGCCATCCATACATTTTCACATATCGTGCTGCGACATCCATAGTTACATCCGTTTCCCCTCCTAAATGGTTATAATTGGAATACACCGTTGACCAGGTCTGATTGTCAGATGACACCTGAATCTGAAACTGGCGTGCATAAGCAGCCTCCCAGTCCAAACGAACCCTGTTAATCTGATACATCTGCTGCAAATCCACATAAATCCATTGAGGATCAGTGTAGGCACTCGACCATCTGCTTACTCCGTCTCCATCAAAGGCATAAGAGGCTGAATGTGCTGTAGATTCCACAGACGAGGCAAAGGCAGGCTTTCCGTATGCGACATTTTCATTGCTGTTTCTCCAGGGATAAACCAGGTTAGGATAGGCGTTATAAAAAGCATTCGTGGCCGGACTGATTCCGTTCCATGTACCATAGCCATCGTTCTGACACGCGTTTTTCCATCCAATCACCCCATCATATCCGTTTAAGTAGGACTGGATGTAATAGTTGGTCAGACTGCCATAAACCTGAGGCAAATCACCTCCATAGGTTTCTCCAATAATTACTGGCTTATCATTTGTCCCCAGCCACTGCTGAACCATTCTTTCATAAGGGCCTGAAGTATTTTGCCATTGGTACCAGTGGGGGGAATAAAAATCGAGGTAAGCATAGGGACTATCAAAGTAAGACCGCATCGATGCATCGGTATACCGATTCCAGCCTGCCTGTGGATCACCATCCGGTGATCCAAAATTAGGACTGTTATAAACGATCCACATGGAACCAATGGTAACGGGTTTACTACTGTGCTGATTGACAGCCGCTGCGCATCTGGCAAAAAAACGCATTACCCAATATTGGTTTAAATAACCGCAGTCAGCATCCCGCCACATGTGTTCAGGTTCATTGACTAAATCGTAGCCCATTATCCAGGGGTTGTTCTCGTATCGATTAAGGAATGGTATCAGGAAATTATTCAAATAAGATCCCATTCGGTTATCATCCTGGATGAGGGTTCGGTAACGCTGATAGTAAGTACTCATACCTTCCTTTACCATGTCGAACGACCAGAAAGTGGGCATTATATAAACTTCATAAGTGGCCGCTAAAGCAACCAAAGCGTCCATGTCCTGCCAAAACTGATCACTTGGTCCGTAGGCATCCACATATGAATTGGTATTGATGGCCGGACTAAAATTTCCTGAACCATGAAGCCAGATGCGCACCAGATTAATGTTGTTGTCGGCATATCTTTGAAACTCCTGATTCCAGTAACTCCAATCGAAATTACGGCGCATAAAATTGATGTCACAGTCGGCCCTCCATTGCCATGGACCCGAAATGGCATTGAAAAAGATATCATTACCATTGACCTGAAACTTATTACCCTCAACATATACATGTTGGGAGGAAAGCGTACTCCAGCTCAGGATAAAGACACAAAGAACAAGTAGATTTTTTTTCATAATTAAACTGTATTTAAGGTGAGACATAATAATCAAGGTTTAATCACCTCCACATTTGGAGCAAGGTACAGGTCCCTAATCTCCTCCTTCGTATTATCTCGGTAAACGAGCTCAGCCCAGGCCATAAAGAAGACCCAGCGGGGCTGCTTTTCGAGTAATTCAGGAGTGGGTAACTTTGAACTCTCTCCAATACCAATCAATCTGTCCCCGGCAATTTCCAACATTAGATGATAGTTCTCATCCGTAAAACCCGCCTCATCATACACATCCAAGGTCATAATATCCCAATATTCCTCTCCGGGATTATATTCAGCCCATTCAAAATCCAAATCCTGTATATTCCAAACCCAAATAAGGTTATCCAGCCCTTTTGCATGTGTAAGGTAATCATGTGCCATGCGAAATATTTCGCTGGTGCCGCGGGGGCCGGGGCGACCACCCCACCAGAACAATCCCTGGTTCATTTCATGAAAGGGTCGGAACATGACCTCTACACCCTTAACTTTTAAATAATCCAGGTAAATGGCCAACTCATCCAAACGTTTATAGAAGGTCTGGTTTGGCTGTGTGCCTGGTGTAATTAAGGCCTCCCACTGCTCATCACTCATGGGGCTTAAAACCCCTGCATCTTGCCACCCACAAGGCTCAACAAAATAAGGAGAGCATGAATGCCACATGATATTGATAATGGCCCCTTTGTTCCATTGCCTTTCGGCTTCAAGAATCATTTGCCACCGGCTATCGATATTCTCTTTTTGAAATAAAAAGTCGCCACTCCATAACTTTGGGTAAACACCCGTTGTTTCGAAGATGGCATTCGTCCATTTGGCAGGTTCAGCATTAGGTTCACGGTTATGCTGACCGGCAGCTGTCCTGGTACCCGAAATACCATATAAATAATTCAGGGTCTTAAATTCCGATTGTCCGGACAGCTCTATAGAAACCATAGAAATCAGTCCTAAAATTATAGCATAACAATTCTTCATAGAAAATATTTTACTTGATTATCAGCACCTTACATGTAGAATTAAGGCAAAAAATGACCGTTAAGAGACAAAATGGTCTCTATTCATTTCAATTTCAACAAAGCAAACAGGGCTATCGCAGCATAGGTAAAAACCAAATTTTTAAATGAACATGAAATACATCACAAAGCAAGCTAAGACTAACAGGATACTCAGTATGCGGAAATTTTTATACCAAATAACTCCTTGCAATTCCTGACTTTCCTCCTTCCATATTTTTTTTGTCCATGTATAACTATCCACCTTTTCCGCTAAAGGCTTTTGGGTATTAAAACTAACCACAATGGTAACAATCCCGCTGAGGATCAAAAGAACGGGCGCCAACAATAAAAAATGAACATTGACTTCAACCATCAGAATATACTTTATAATCATCAATACCGAGGCTAAGAACAAGCCACTGATCAGTCCGGTAAATGCACCAATTCCATTGATGCGACGCCAAAACAATCCAAGGAAAAACACTCCAACAATAGGCGGCGCCAAATAGGAGATCACCTCCTGATAATACGACACCAGAGAGTCGAATCTTTGAATAAAGGGCGCCCAGGCCACTGCTACCACAAGTACTACTATAGCCGTAATCCGACCCACTTTTACGAGCTTTTTACTATCCGCATTTTTATCCCATTTTGAGTAAAAGTCCATTGTAAAAAGCGTCGAGGCCGAACTTAGCGTTGCACTTAAAGTGGAGGTTAAAGCCGAAATCATAGCGGCCAAAATAATTCCCACCAGTCCAACCGGTAATAATCGCGCAATTAAATGCGGGTAAACCTCATCCGTATTGATCCCATAGATACTGCTTAATGCCTGACCTCCTATCATTTCCAAAGGTAAATCATCAACGCCAAAGAGGTTCAATCCTCTGGCAATTACCCCGGGCATAATGAAGATAAACAAGGTAAACAAATACAAAAACCCTACGAAAAGCACCCCTCTGCGACCATGATCAACAGATTTGGCTGAAAGCACCCTTTGAACCATCACCTGGTTGTTACACCAGAAGTAAAAGCCCAAAATGGGTATGCCCACAATCATTCCAAGCCAAGGCACCGTAGGGTCGTCCAGCGGGCGGGTTAATTTTAGCCAGACCCCTTCATTGAACATATGGTAAAACTCGTTCCAACCACCAATTTCCTGAAGGGCAAAAAAGGATAAAATAGTGGACCCCACGATAAGAATGGCGGCTTGAATGACATCTGCATTAATGGCAGAAGACAGGCCTCCAATAATCGTATAACTCCCTGCTACCAATGCCATACCCAGAATAATCCATTGAATTTCGACTTCCGGAAAAATCAGTTTGATGATCAAGGCTCCTGTATAAAGGGCAGCAGCGGCATCCAAAAAGACATTCCCAATAATTGTAATAAATGAAAAGTAAACTCTTGAGCGATTATCAAACCTGCGTTCTAAAAATTCGGGCATGGTAAAAATGCCTGATTTAATATAAAACGGAAGAAAGAACATGACAAAAAAGACCATCACCAGGATAGAAATCCAGTTGTAATTAAAGACGGCAATGCCACTGATAAAACCTTCTCCTGAATGCCCCATCAGGGTAGAACTGGAAACACTGGCAGCGAACAATGACAGACCAATAACCGGCCAGGTTGAGCTTCTTCCTGCCAGAAAATACGAGTCCGAATCACGACTTTTACCATGTTTCAGTGCCCACCACACAATGCCGACCATGAAGGCGACGATAATCAACACATCAAAAAAATGGAGCTCCATATATTACAATATAAAATTTAAACAACGACCTTCGAGTAACAGCAATCCTTTTCTGATTCCTTTAGTTTCCGGTTCTTATATGTTCCAGCAAGGCATTCAACGAGCAGGTTGCCAAACCCACGTATTTATCTGCTGCGCCGTAATATACAAACAGCGTATCATCTACAATAACATTTCCGGTAGGAAAAACACAACCTTTATAAAAACCTTCCATTTCATAGTCATGCTCCGGTTCCATTACCCAATCACTGCATCTTCCAATAACTTTGGTAGGATCGTCCAAATCCAGCAAAGCAACACCGACTCTATAATACCCTTTACCCTTTTTCTCCACCCCATGGTAGATCAGGAGCCAACCATCTTTAGTCCTTAAGGGAGGCGTGCTGCCCCCTATTTTTTCTTCCCAGGTACCTTCTCGACCGGCCAGCAGTATTTGACTTTTGTTATTCCACACCATCAGATCCTCCGAGAAGGTTATCCAAATAGCAGGGAAATTGGTTCCATAAGCTTCTCCAATCCATTGTTTTGGGCGATGCAGCAGGGCATATTTCCCATTGATTTTTTCAGGGAAAAGAATGACATCCCGGTCATCCAAATTGGTTTGGGTTATTCTTCCCAGGCGTTGCCATGTTTTAAAATCTTTAGTCATGGCCAATCCTGAATTGGCAATATTTTTCCTATAAACCACAGGAGCATCCTTACCGACTTCAGGCAATGCCACCACATCATGAGGGAAAGTCCAATAACGGCCGGGAGGAAAGGGACGATAAGCGTAAGTTACATAAAACTCATCTCCAAACTTCACTATTCTTGCATCCTCTACTCCACCTCTGTCGGGTCCGTCCAACGACGGCTCAAAGGCCGGCTCGTCTGAAACGCGCTGAAAATTAATGCCATCATCACTTATGGCTAAACCAAAACGAATGATATGTGCTTCATCATCGCCAGCCGCCCTATATAACAGATAAAACTTGCCATCTTCGTACCACGCTCCCGGGTTGCAAACCACCAAATTCTCCCAGTAGTTTTTCTCCAAAGGGGCAAGTATCGGGTTCCTATCACTTTTCTCCAACTTCATCAGTATATTTTTTTATTTTTTAGACCTAATGCTACCAAACACCTATCAATACTCAATATTAGTGAGTAAGACAAAACTCTGATTACTCAATTGAATCGAGAAATCTTTGTTAAATTCAACACCAGTAAAAACGGGAACCGGAAATCCATTCTCGTCCTTTCTCCTATCAGGTTCTACATAGAAATACAATTTCCCATTTTTGAATGCTTCAGGTAGCGTTAACGAAACATCGTAATCATTATCAGAAAAATTTACAAGTGCAATGGTCCGCTTGTCCTGAAACACGCCTGAAACTACTCGAACACCAGGTTGATCGTCGTACTCCACCCTAACAATGTCCGTTCCACCAGGGAAATACCGGCACATTAAGGACCAGCTGTAAAACCAGGGACGTATCTCTTCTTCCTCGGGCATTCCAAAGACTTCTTCGCCCAAAATGTTCCACATGCCCCAAAGTTTAATGTCCTCCGTATTGCCGGCATCATTCTGTGAATGCATGGCGTCATCGAGCATCCATGCAGCAACAGCTGAATAGCCTCCATTCATCACCTCCATTGCCAGTAAGGGCATATCCAAGCCATAGAAAAAATCATAAACCAACATGTTGCTATCACTCCCTTTGGTATTGGGGTGTGCCTCTGCTCGTCGTTCGTATTCCTGCATCAAAATAGAATCCTCTGCTCGCCAGTATTTATAGCCAGCTTCTCCGAAAATAATTTGTTTATCAGCAGGCACTTGTGCTTTGTAAATTTTTATGGCTTCAGCAAAAGCACCACTTCTTACCTGGTGCTGCCCTGGATAAGCATGGATATCGTATAAGCCTATGACGTCATCCATTTGCTTAGCTGTCTGCTCAACCCACTCGTGTGATTGATAAGGAGATGCAGAATTATTATAATCCTTAACAATATCAGGACCAGCAATTTGCACCTGTTCAGACAGGCCAGGATATTTTTGCATTTCGTCATGAAAAGCGTAAATCATTTTTTTCCACAAATAAAAATCACCATTGGTAGAAGCCCAATTACCATCTGGCTCATTGAACAGGTTATAGTATTTTATGCAGCTAAAGCCGAGATCGTTAACCAGGTAATTTAAGTAATCAGCAGCCATTGCAATCCATCGCGGGTCATCCTTCATATCCCAGGTTGGCGGATTAAACTCCCCAAAGAGTACCGTAATGTTGTTATCCTGACAATACTGAAGCAACCTGGCCAATGATTCAATGTTGCGCGTGCGATCGTAGGCGCCTGTTTCAGCATCAAAATATCTGAAGGGACTATTGATTAAGCACCTGACATAATTGGGTTTCATAAAATCCAGTCGCTTATAAAGCGTATTCCAATCATCGTCAGACACCGCAGCGCCCCAAATTTCAGCCTCGGGATATGCATCCCATTGCACGCCGTTACCAATGTAATTGGGGTTAATGACCTCATTGGTAATGGCCACAGTGAACTGCTGCTGATGGCTGTTACAGGCCCCTAAAACAAGTGCCACCAAGGCTACTAAACTGAACTTCCACATAATATTTTTTTTAATTACTAATGCCAACAGGTTTATTCCATATTGGTAAAAAGATGAAACGACTGTCCCTTAACAATTAAACGATGATGGGCATCATCAGAAAAATCAAATGACAAATCAGACGCGAGTGGCACAGGAAATCCATCATTGTTAACAGCTCCGGTAAACTCTGAACCACTCTGGGAAATATACGCGTAATGATCCAGTCCGTTGATGGCCATTCCAGCTTCCATTTTCAGATTAATGTTGTATTCGGTAAGGTGGGAGTTGACAATGGCAATGGTATACTTTCCATTCTTTTCTGCAGCTACAGCGCGCAACCCTCTTTTGTTGGGTAAGTCCATATTATAAATTGTACTTCCTGCAGGGAAGTACCGTGCCAGTAACGACATGGGGTAAAACCAGGGCCTTATATTTACATCGTCAGCATTCTCAAAGCGATCAGCACCCAAAATATTCCAAAATCCCCACCTT
Organism: Marinilabiliaceae bacterium UBA5213; assembly: GCA_002412555.1. GTDB lineage: Bacteria > Bacteroidota > Bacteroidia > Bacteroidales > Marinilabiliaceae > Geofilum. The sequence goes on from DHVH01000276.1 coordinate 12,130, forward strand.
TTCAATTCTGTGGAGTTGCCTCCATCTATGTTGTACTGCGCATCATCCAATCCCCAAATAATTGCTCCGGCATAGCCTGCAAGCATGTTCTGGATGAGGGCATCGGCCATATCAATTCCATAAAAAGCGTCGTATATAAACATATTGCTATCATCCGAAGCATAAGGATCGGCATTGATTCTTCGTTGGTTCTCACGTCCCAGAGTTGAACCGGCAGCATATTTAAAACCCACTTCACCCATTATCATTGGTTTAGAAGGGGAAGCCGCATTTTTATAAGCCTGCAACATTCCCTGGTAAGACCCGTCTCTAACCTCTACCTCTGAGGGATAAGTATGGATATCGTAGGCCCACATGATGTCATCCAAATTCAAATAAGCGTTGGTCACCCAATTGAGTAGGCCAGTACCCCAGACCGCCACATCGGGGCCTATCATTCCAACCCTGTCATCCAGTCCCCTGGCTATCACTTCATCGTAAAATTGTACCTGCAGATCCTGCCATAATGCATAATTGCCATTAATAGACGACCAATCCCCGTTGGGTTCATTAACCATATTGTAATACTTTATACAGGTATAGCCCCGCACATCCAACAGGTGCTCCAAAAAATCAGCCGCTTGGCCCAGCCATTGCTGATCAATTGAATTGCCTCCCGAGTGCCCCCATTCGCCCAGCATAACCGTGATATTGTTCTCCTGACAGAAATCAAGAATAGGAAACAATACCGCCTCGCTTTTTGATGGGTTATATTGTCCGTTTACCAAATAGTTCCATCCGGGACCAATCATGATTCTAACGAGGGGCGGGCGCATAAACTCAACCCGTTTCAACAGAAGTTCCCAGTTCGTTTCAGAAAGAGTCGGACTACCGGTCCATGCCTGCAAAATATCATACCCTCCCCACTGAACGCCATTACCGACAAAGGATGACACCAGAGGGTCATCTTTTATGGTTAAGTTATCTCGCTCATCCATCTTCTCTACATTATCACCAGCCTTATCATCGCTGCAGGACAGCAAAAACATCAGACCCAATAGTCCAAAAACTAAATTTCTCATAGCTCTTCCTTTCTTTTATGAAACCAAAGCATCTCTTTTAACGAAATGTTTTATGGATGGTGGATATTTCCACCATCCATAAAATGATTCAACTACTCTTTTTCAATTACGTACCAAAAATACTTAGTCATTTGCCTAATCTGAGTCATACCGGACCACAAATTATCCCAATCGGTATTTACGGTATACTCGAAACGGATACTGAACGTACCATTGTTGTCCAGCAACACTGCATTTTTAGTATTCCCTTGTCCATCGGTTAAAGTTACAGTGTTATCCGAAGGATTACGCGTCCAGGTTCCACCATCTTTAGGCAGCACGCGGTATTTTGCATTTAAATCAACGCCTTCGGCATTGTTTGTAAACTCACCATAGGCACCATCATTTCCAGCACCATGGGTAAAAGTACCAAAGCTATTGCCTTGAGCATTTACACCAGCAAATTCAAATACAAGCGTATTATCGTATTCAGCAGCTGCTTCAGGCAGGTAATTCTGAATTGGTTCGTCCTTTGTATGTCCGCCCCATTCAGGATGTTGGCTAATGACATCAATAAATACTCTGACATCGGTTACCTTAAACGCGCCATTCAACGGCTCTTCAAAGGGAATCAGTTCCACAATCCAATTCATTGGCTCACCATTACCCGGGGTCACAGTAATAGTTTCCTGATAGTCACCAGAAAAATCTAAAACCTGACCAGGTAACACAGAAGTACTGCTACCATAAGAGCTAACAATTCCAGCAAGTTTTACACTTGAAATCTCGCCCTGACTCAAATCAAACATAAACGAAATGGCACCCTCATTTCCCACTCTGGAAATCTCAGCAGTTCCTATCTGGCCCTCAAAACGGATCTCAACAATGTCCTTTTGTTTGTGCCAGTCGTCGCTGTTTATATCGTCCATCGGGTCTTTTTCACAAGAGACCATCAACGGAACCATCGCCCATAAAAAATATTTCAATATTTTCATAATCGCTTTTTTTTGTATTCTAATTATCCGATTAATTCTACAAAGCGTCATTCAACATTTGCTCACGTTGTGGCAAAGGATAAAAAGAGGCTTCATCTTCACTCAATCCTGCGGCCTGAGGTACTTTGGTTGTAACAGTACCGGTTCTTCTCAGGTCAAATAAATAATGTCCCTCATAGCACAACTCCCAGGCTCTTTCCTGGATGACTGCCTGACGAAAATCTGCCACACTGAGACCTGCCTCCAAAGGAAGAAGTCCGGCCCTTGCCCTTACAGCATTGATCCAAGTATAACCTTCAACGGTTGGTCCGACTGCCTCGGCATAAGTCAATGCAATATCAGCAAATCTGATCAAAAACGGACGAGCACTGGTTCTATCGCCTTCAAATTCTGGGTCCTGATACTTAACCGAAAACGGATGAGTAAAAGATCCCTGAGCGATACTTCCGACAACATTGCCATCTGCATCATACACCTCATCATGAATCAAATCAATACCTCTTTGATCATCCGCATGAAAGGTGGCAAAAAAGGAAGGGGTTACACGATACACTTCCCAGCCATGTGTTGTTCTGACCAACCTTCCATCCTCATATTTCAGGAAGTAGGGTACACCATTGACCCAAGGCATAAACATCAAGGGTGTTTTGGAATAATTACCCTCATTGGCGCCGGAGCGGTCGTGACTAAGAATAAAAATATGCTCAGGGCCCTGAGGTTGATTGACGTCATACACATTTGTAAGGTTCGGATCCAGATAGTAATCGCTTTGGTCATTCATCACCTTTTCTGACCAAAAAGCAGCACTTTCGTACATGGCCGTCACATCTTTGGTCATGTCCCTGTACAACTTCACACCATTTTCTTTTGAGGAAGCAATGGTCAAATAAATTTTTGCTAAAATCGACTGCGCAGCAACCTTATCGACTCTTCCAACGCGTGCTACACTTTTATTGACTTCAAGCATTTCTTCGGCACGGATTAAATCCGCAATGACCATGTCGTACAAGGCATCCAATGAGGGAGCCAAAGGCGCACTGGTATCTTCGAGTTGCCTTACCGGCGCATTATGTATGGGAACGAGGCCAAACACCCGAATGAGGTGGAAATAGCTCCACGACTTGAGCACCAAAGCTTCTCCTATAATTTGATTTTTAAACTCTTCGGAGAAAGCACTGCCTTGGACTTGTTCAATCAGAACATTCGCCCTATTGATGGCTACATATCCGTATTTAAAGAAATTCTCCAATGTTAAGTTGGTAGAAATCTTAGCAGCCCTCCAATCATACAACTCCTGTGCATCCTGGCCTTCATCAGGTTTTAGGTCGGTGGTTTCTGTTGGCAGATCACCAATCGAATTCAAACCACGTGTATACTCGATAAAGGTAAATGCATTGTAAGTATATAGCAAAGCTGAGTTGGCATCTTCCTGGGTTGTATAAAAATTATCATCGGAATAAAACCCATATGGCTCTTCAGTCAGATCACAAGAGGTGATCATGAATGTCACAGCAAGTAATGATATAAATATTTTGTTTCTCATAATAAGCGCTATTTAAAAACAACAGTAAATAATTCTGGTTTTTATTATCCTCAATTTCTAGAATGTCAGGTTCAACCCAAAAGTATATTGCGTAAAACGCGGGTATCCACCCCAATATATACCATCCAAACCTACCTCGGGATCATAACCGGAGAACTTGGTAAAGGTGTATAAATTGGTCGCATTTAAATAAACCCTCAGATTGGATATAAACTCAAGGTTATCGACATTCACATTGTAACCTAAAGATACATTTTGAATTCTGACGAATGAGCCGTCTTCAACAAACCAGTCGGAGAACCTCAATTGACGTCCACTGTATAAACGAGGATAATCATTGGTAGGATTGTCCTGTGTCCAGCGCAATGGGCGAACATCAGCCTGATCCAACCTATTCTGATACACTACATCGTTACCAAAAACACCATTCAAAAACATGGAAAAATCAATTCTTTTGTAGCTTAGATTAAGGGCCATACTGGCTGTGAAATCAGGGTTTGGATCACCAATAATGGTTCGGTCGTCAGTAGTAATCTCGCCATCGTTGTTGATGTCTACATATTTGAACTCACCCGGTTCTGCCAAATACCCTTGCATGCCGGCGGCAAGACCTTCATCCAGACTTTGAACAATACCATCTGTTTTATAGCCGTAGAAAACATTGAAAGGTTGACCTACCGCCAAAATATTGGCCGTTTGCCTAAATTGAGTAAATTCATAGCCTGATGGACGGTAAAGCATACCAGTATTATCATCAACCTGAATTCCAGTGGTTTCTACATCTCCCAGACTAATCACTTCATTTTT
>DHVH01000117.1 GCA_002412555.1 Marinilabiliaceae bacterium UBA5213
AAGGTATGGCGCTTATTTATTAACAAGGAAGGCCAACTGAGCATGTCCGATGATAAGGCCTCGCCTGATGAGCTTAAAGTGCTGCACCGCACCATTAAAAAAACGGCAGATGATGTAGAACGCTTTTCGTTTAACACAGCGGTTAGTTCATTCATGATTTGTGTGAACGACCTGAACGACCTGAAATGTAACAAACGGGAAATATTAGAGCCTCTTTTGGTGTTACTTGCGCCATTTGCACCGCACATAACGGAAGAGCTCTGGCAACGATTGGGTAACACCCAATCCATCTGTGATGCCCAATGGCCTGTATTTAACGCCGACCATTTAGTGGAGAGCGTCATCCTCTATCCGGTTTCTTTCAACGGTAAAATGCGCTTCAAACTGGAATTGCCTGCTGGTTTAGGCAAGGCTGAAATTGAAAAGGCAGCGGTGGAGAATGAGCAGTCGCTCAAATGGATGGAAGGCCAAGAGGTAAAAAAAGTAATTGTAGTACCCGGAAAAATCATCAATATAGTAGTTGGTTAATGACTAATCAGGAGCTAAGAAAAGAGGTTCAATCTTATATTATTCTCACCATTGGCTTAGCAATTGGCACCATTGGCTGGGCTGGCTTTATCATTCCTTCTAAAATTGTAGGTGGCGGTGTCATTGGTATCGCCACCGTTTTTCATTTTCTAACCGGATTGGATATTGGCATCATGGCTTTTGCCATGAATGCGCTGCTCATACTCCTGGCTATTAAAGTCATTGGTTCATCCTTTGGCATAAAAACCATCTATGCCATTGCAGTTTTCTCTCTTTTCCTTTCGCTTATCAGTCATTATGTTGATGGGCCGCTGGTCTCTGAAAAAATTATGGCCACCTTAACGGGCAGCATTTTGGCGGGCACGGGCAGTGGTATTGTTTTTCTGAACGGAGGCAGCACGGGTGGATCGGATATTATTGCCCTCATGATTAACAAGTACCGCAACATTACACTGGGCAGGTTGCTGCTTTATATTGATGCCATTGTTATCAGTTCTTCCTTCTTTCTCTTTAAATCCATTGAAGCCATGGTTTATGGCTTTGTTACCATGGCCATCATCGCCTATACAGTAGATGTAATCATCAGCGGCACCAAGCAAACGGTGCAATTCTTTATTTTCTCTGACAAACATGAAGAACTGCAACACCACATCATCCATGTGGCCAAAAGAGGACTCACAATTTTGCCCGGGCAAGGGGGCTACTCAGGCCACGAGGTAAAAGTGCTCATGGTGATTGCCCGTAAAAGCGAGTCGCAAATCATCCTGCGTATTATTAAGAAAATCGACCCCCAGGCCTTCATTACCATGGGTAGCGTGATGGGTGTTTATGGTCAGGGTTTTGAGAGCATCAAAGGGTAAAATCTATTCAGGACCTCACAGGGGCAACTCCTGCTGCATAAAAAAATAATTCTAAAGGTCGATTAAGGTTGCAAAACCATTGGCACATCGTTATATTTACGAAAATTTATTAGTTAACACTCGACCATTTTTCGAATGAAGAAAATTCTTATTGCACTCATCACTTTGCTAATTCTTGTCATCGCGGCAACTATTTACATTTATCAATGGCGTCTAAAAAATGATATAACGGAGGAACAGCAAGAAAGCTTATCCACCGAAGAATTCCAGCCACCGCCACCACCTCGAACGCTTTATGGACTGGTGGCCGACTCCTTTATCATTGAAAACTTCAGTGTGGCCCGCAATCAAAATCTGGCCTCCATGCTTTTGGCTCAAAACGTAGACTATCAAACCATCCATCAACTGGCCGAAAAAAGCAAAGAAACATTCGATATGCGGCGCATACGTACGGGCAATCCCTACACCATATTTTACAGTAGGGATACCCTGAACATCCCTCTTTGGATGGTATACGAAATAGACAAGACAGATTATTTGGTGCTTCAACTGACCGATTCGCTCGCTATTTTTAGGGACAGCAAAACAATTGAAACCATAAGAAAGAGCGGTTCAGGTGTTATAACATCATCGCTGTGGAACACCATCAACGAGAACAACCTTAACCCCATGCTGGCGATAGAATTATCTGAAATCTATGCCTGGACGGTCGACTTCTTTGGCATTGAGAAAGGCGACCGGTTTAGGGTCATTTATGATGAGCAATATGTAGACAGTGTGGCCATTGGCATCGCTGCAGTTCATGCCGCGCATTTCAATCATAAGGGACGTGAATACTATGCTTTTCGATATCAGGAAGACAGTGTTTGGAGCTACTTTGATGAAGCAGGCAACAGTCTGAGAAAAACCTTTCTGAAAGCTCCTTTAAAGTTCTCCAGAATCAGTTCCCGTTTCAGCAACAACCGCTTTCATCCGGTGCTTAAAATCAATCGTCCGCACCACGGGGTAGATTATGCCGCTCCTTCAGGCACCCCGGTTTATGCCATTGGTGATGGCACTGTTACGCACCGCGGCTGGGACCCCAAAGGCGGTGGCAACTTCATCAGAATTCGTCACAACAGTGTGTATAGCTCTTTATACATGCACCTGCAGGGCTTTGGCAAGGGCATTAAAAAGGGGGGCTTTGTGCAACAAGGTCAGCTCATCGGTTACGTGGGCAGCACAGGTTTGTCCACAGGTCCACATCTGGATTTTCGCATATTCAGAAACGGATCACCGGTTGACCCGCTAAAGATTGACGCACCACCCGTTGATCCAATCCATGAAGACAACATGCAGGATTACCTGCGCTATGTTGAACCGATGTTTCTTGAATTACAAAACCTTAAACAATACACCAGAGAGACTGAAGAACCTGCTATACAAGCAATTGCTGAATAACTTTCGGGAAATGGGCATGCTCCAGAGCATGTATTTTCGCGACTAAGGTATGAATGTCATCCGTCGGTTCAATGCGACAAGTGGCTTGAAACAGAGTACTGCCTTCATCGTAATGTTCATTGACGTAATGAATGGTAATGCCCGACTCCTTTTCACCATTACTAAGAACGGCCTCATGCACCTTGGAACCGTACATGCCTTTGCCACCATATTTTGGTAATAAGGCAGGATGTATGTTAACAATGCGATGGGGAAAGGCTTTCACAATATCCTGGGGTACCAACCATAGAAATCCGGCTAAAACAATTAAATCCGGTTGACATCCTAGTAAAAATTCAAGAACTTCACCATTGTTATAAAAACCCTCCCTTGAAAACACCTTGGTACTGATACCCAAAGACTCAGCACGCTTTAAAGCATAGGCATCGGGATTGTTGGACAGTAAGTAGCTTACCTTAACATTTACGGAATCTTTAAAGAACTTAATGATATTTTCTGCGTTACTTCCTGAGCCTGAAGCAAGCACTATTATTTTTTTCATTTTCAATAAGTTATCCTAGTGTGAATTAAAGAATTTAAACCCTAAAATTACAAAAAAAGTAGCCCCCTTTAGAATTTCGTTGAAGGAATATTTGATTTATTTTGTGCAAATCTATTTCTTTGCACAGTTATTTTTAAAACTAAAATTGAATTATTAACTAAAAATTAAAAGCTATGTCAGACATTGCATCAAGAGTTAAAGCAATAATTGTAGACAAGTTGGGAGTTGACGAATCAGAAGTTACTCCAGAGGCTAGCTTCACCAACGATCTGGGTGCTGACTCTCTTGACACTGTTGAGTTGATCATGGAATTCGAAAAAGAATTCAATATCGCGATCCCTGATGATCAGGCAGAAAACATCGGTACTGTAGGTGATGCGGTTGCATACATCGAAGAGAACGCCAAGTAAGACAATCACTAGTTATTACTGAAAATTATTTTATGGAGTTAAAAAGAGTAGTTGTAACGGGACTAGGCGTCATAACCCCCATTGGTAATTCTGTAGAAGCATACTGGAATAACCTGATTAACGGAGTTAGCGGAGCCGGCCCCATTACTCGATTTGACGCCACCAATTTCAAGACTAAATTTGCTTGCGAGGTAAAGGATTTTGATCCTACAGATTACCTTGATCGTAAAGAGGTAAGAAAAATGGATTTGTTTGCTCAGTACGCTATGGCAGCGGCTGAGCAGGCAATTCTGGATTCCGGCTTAGATCTTGAAAAGGTAGACCCGGATACAGCAGGTGTTATCTGGGGAGCTGGAATTGGTGGGATTATCACCTTTATGGATGAAGTTAAAGCTTATGTGGAAGGCAACGGAATTCCCCGGTTTAGCCCGTTTTTCATTCCTAAGATGATTTCTGATATTGCATCAGGACACATCTCAATGAAATACGGTTTTCGAGGACCTAACTATGCCACGGTTTCAGCTTGCGCTTCATCGTCACATGCCATTGCTGACGCTTATAACCTAATTCGTTTAGGTAAGGCAAAAGTATTTATCTCAGGAGGTTCTGAAGCTGCCATTAACGAAGCTGGCGTTGGCGGATTTAATGCACTGCAGGCACTTTCAACCAGAAACGATGACCCAATGACCGCTTCACGTCCATTTGATGTGGATCGCGATGGTTTTGTAATTGGTGATGGTGCAGGAGCCTTGGTTTTGGAAGAGTATGAGCATGCCATAAACAGAGGGGCAACTATCTATTGTGAAATAGGTGGAGCCGGAATGACTGCAGATGCCTATCATCTGACAGCTCCGCACCCTGAAGGATTGGGCGCTCGCAAAGTAATGGAAGGTGCCCTGAATGATGGAAACATTAGCTTTACCGACGTTGACTATATAAATGTACACGGAACATCTACTCCTCTGGGAGATATTGCTGAATCCAAGGCCATTATAGAAGTTTTCGGCGATCATGCTTTCAATTTGAATATCAGCGCAACAAAATCAATGACCGGTCACCTTTTAGGTGCAGCCGGTGCCATTGAGTCCATTGCTTCTATTCTCGCAATCAAAAATGGAATAGTGCCACCTACTATTAATCATTTCACGGACGATCCTGAAATTAACAGTAAGCTCAATATGACTTACAATAAAGCTCAGAAACGTACCGTTAAGGTAGCACTCTCCAATACTTTTGGATTTGGTGGTCACAACGCATCTGTGGCCTTTAAAGCTATCGAATAAACTGTGTTCAAGCATCTCTTAATATCAATAAAACTTCTTCCCCGTAAGGGCAAGAAGTTTTATTGTTTAATCCAAAGCACTACTGGGGTTTTACCCAGGAATGCGGACTACTACTTATTGGCATTGCACCACAAATCGTTGATGCGCAAGGATGAAAATGGTCTCCCCGTTAACAATGAAAGACTGGAATACCTTGGAGATGCAGTACTTGGAGCGGTTATCGCCCATGAATTATATCTTCGATTTCCGCATAAAGACGAGGGGGCATTAACCAAAATCCGCGCACGCATTGTTAACCGCAACAATTTGAATCGGCAAGCCATGCGTCTGGGCTTGGGAAAACTCATTAAAACCCAGCCCCTGGCCGATCTGGCACAAACACATATTCCGGGCGACGCACTGGAAGCACTAATTGGTGCCATATACCTCGATCGCGGCTACTTTAAAGCCCGCGAATTTATCCTCAATAAAATACTGGACGATCAGATTAGCCTGAACGACATCTTTGAAAACGACTCTAATTATAAATCCATACTGATTGAATGGGGTCAAAAAAACAGGTGTGATATTCATTTTAACGCTGAAGAGTATAATAATAACAACGAAGTGACCTTTTTGGCGCAGGCCTGTGTCAACAATGTAGTGATGGGGCAAGGAAAAGGAACTTCGAAAAAGGAAGCACAACAAAATGCAGCAGAAGAGGCGCTTAACAACGTGGCAGAGCGGCACGAAACCATGCTGAATTAGTTTTCGCGTTTCTATCCTAATATCCTTTGGAATTGCCATTTAGGATACCTATTTTAACTGCCCAATAAAAAATAGTATACATCCATGATTTATTGATTGAAAGAGCATTCAGCCAAACGCACTGATTTTCAGACAAGTGTAGTTAATTAATGTTAAACAGGCCTTTAATTATCTTTTAGCAGCTATTTTTGTGAGCATGAGCAGAAGGTTTATTCAACTACTTATAGTGGTAATTACCATCACACTGGTCGGATTAATATATATCCAGATGTTGTGGATAAAGAACGCCACAAGCATCAAAGAAGACCATTTTGACCAACTGGTGCGGCAAGCACTCGATCAGGTCGTGCACCGTTTAGAAATCAACGAAACTTCCATGCTTGGGGCACAACTGGATTTGGGTCAATCCATAACCTTACCACCTCAATTGAAAAAAGAGAACCGATATTTTTCTGGTAAAAGCCAGCGAAATCAGGAAGAAAACCGAATGAAGTATGATATTTCGTTGGACTTCTCAATTTCTGGTTCGCATTTGAGCACCAGATTGTCAACCTATCAAAAAGATTCTCTGGTCTACAGCTACCAGGAGCGAACACCAATGGTATACAATCCGCAAGGAAACACGGATCCCTTATCTCATGCCCTTAACAACATTCAAACACAACTAAGAACCCGAATTGCTGAGCAGGAAGCACATTTGATGAAAGGGTTATTTATTAGCGACATTCCCATTCAGGAAAGAATTTCCCGCGAAATGATGGATGTGACACTCTTACAAGCCTTTGATGAAAGGGGAATTTCCTTGCCCTTTGAATTTGGCATCTACAACTCACGCGGTGAACTGGTAAGTTCTACCACTAAATTTGAACGTGAAGCAGCCTCCGTATCCTACCAAAAACACCTGTTTCCAAACGACGTGCACCCAAAGCCGAATTTCCTATTGGTTTACTTTCCCAAACGACCCAATTTCATCATGGATTCCATGGGAATGGTTTTACCAACGGCTATCTTCACCATGGTGATGATCTTTATGTCGATACTAACCATGATCATCATTGTGCGCCAAAAGAGGCTGGATGAAATCAAAAATGATTTTATCAATAACATGACCCATGAGTTTAAAACGCCCATCTCAACCATATCGCTGGCATCACAAATGTTGAAGGACGGAGCGGTAGCAAAAACCCCCTCAACACTGCACCACATTTCCAGTGTCATACAGGACGAAAGCAAACGATTAAGTTTTCAGGTTGAAAAAGTCTTGCAAATGGCTATCTTTGATAAAGGTCAGGCAGGGCTAAAGATGAAAAAGACCAACATCAATGATTTGGTTCATGGGGTTACCAACACCTTCCGCATTAAAGTGGAGTCGCAAAATGGTAAGCTAATCGAAAAATTAGAAGCAAAAAATCCATTTGCACAAGTAGATGAGGTGCATTTTACAAATGTTATTTTTAACTTGCTGGATAATGCACTTAAGTATAAAAGAGGAACACCGGTTTTTTATGTAAAGACATGGAATCGACCAACCGGATTAGTAATAAATATAGAAGATAATGGTTTAGGTATTTCAAAAGAAAATTTAAAACGTATCTTTGAGAAGTTTTATCGCGTTCCAACAGGCAACGTGCATAATGTAAAAGGCTTTGGTTTAGGCTTGGCTTATGTAAAAAAGATTGTGGAAGACCATGGCGCTGAGATCAAAGTTGAAAGTGAATTAAATGTAGGAACCAAGTTCGAAATATTTTTACCCCTTAAAAGCAACAAGGAATGGAAAAAGAATATAAAATTCTCCTGACCGAAGATGACGAAAACCTGGGGATGTTACTCCGGGAATATTTAGTAGCCAAAGGCTACGAAACCGACTTATTGCCTGATGGCGAGGCCGGTTACGATGCCTTTATGAGCAAAAAATATGATGTTTGCATTTTTGACGTCATGATGCCCAAGAAAGATGGCTTTACCCTGGCCAAAGAAATCAGAATGGTCAATACCGAGGTGCCCATCATTTTCCTCACTGCCAAATCCATGAAAGAGGATATCTTTCAGGGTTTTAAAATTGGCGCTGACGATTATCTGACAAAGCCTTTCAGCATGGAAGAGCTCTTGTTCCGTATTGAAGCAATCCTTCGTCGTACCAAAGGCACATTGGCCAGCCAGGATGTTTTCCAGATTGGCAAATTTAAATTTGACACGCAGAAGCAGCAATTAATTGATGGTGAAAAAGTGGTTAAACTAACCACTAAAGAATCAGAATTGCTCAAGTTGCTTTGCAACAATGCCAATAAAGTATTGGAGCGTAATTTTGCCCTCAAAACCATTTGGGTGGACGATAACTACTTCAATGCACGAAGCATGGACGTATACATCACTAAACTGCGCAAGCACCTTAGAGATGAGCCTTCAGTTGAAATATTGAATGTTCACGGAAAAGGCTACAAGCTGGTGATGTAATGCAACGTTGCGAAAAATGTCTTTTGGATCATATTCAGCTCTTTATAATTTAAAAAAGCTGAAAATGATGGGCTGTTGTCCCAACCAATTTTCAGAAGGCAATTAGACAAAAATTGTACATGAATCTATTCCAGGGGTTCTTCTGAAAAGGAGAACCCCTTTTTCGACAATGGATGTTTGCCGAGACAACACTAAAATCCTAAAATTCGACGAAGTTAAAAACTTCGCCGAACAACCAGTTGAGAAACCAATAAACCTTACTGCTTGCGGGAGGTATAACTGAAAACTAAGCCCACCTCTACCCAGGTAGCCCAAAGATTGTCGATGGACGTACTGTTGGAGTGAAGATTATTATTATAGCGGCCTTCGACAGAAGAAGTGAACCTTCCAATTGGAAAAGTAAACTCCAAACCACCTGCCAAGCCCATCAAAGCATTTCTTTCAAGTACCACCTTCTCATCGTTATGCATCACAAACTGCACATAGGAGCCTAAGTTAATGACTATGGCTGTACTGCCTACCGGAATTCTAAAACGGGATAAAAACGGGGTAGAAACGTAACTGTACGACAGATCACCCAATGCTTCATCTTCATGTGTCAGATAGCTATAGTTGGTCTCAAATAAAATACCAAAATTCTTTTCACCAAGATAGACAAAGCGACCGCCTATGAGTGAGCCGTAAAACGGCACATCACTGATTCGGTCTTCCAGATACATATTTGAAAAGCTGCCTCCGGCCTTAACGCCAAACTCCGCATAAGGCTTAAATTCAACTTGCGCAAAGGCCGTATTTGTAATTCCAAAAAGAAGAAAGACCATTAACAAGTATCTCATCGACAGGCAATTTATGAATGATTAATCCAATTTTAATACAGCTAAAAAGGCTTTTTGAGGCACTTCCACATTACCCACTTGTTTCATGCGCTTCTTGCCTTTCTTCTGCTTTTCAAGCAACTTGCGTTTACGCGATATATCACCTCCATAACACTTGGCAGTCACATCCTTTCGAAGCGCTTTAACCGTTTCGCGCGAAATAATCTTGGCACCTATGGCCGCCTGAATGGCCACATCGAATTGCTGACGGGGTATCAGTTCCTTCAATTTCTCGCACATGCGCTTGCCCAGGTTGTAGGCATTATTGACGTGTGTTAATGCCGATAAAGCATCGACATTCTCACCATTCAGCAGGATGTCTAACTTAACCAGCTTAGACGGCCGGTATCCGGTAGTATGGTAATCAAAGGAAGCATAACCTTTGGATATGCTTTTCAGTTTATCGTAAAAGTCAAAAACAATTTCAGCCAAGGGCATATCAAAAACCAATTCCACCCGGTTGGTGGTTAAGTAGTGTTGCTTGATCAATTCACCTCTTTTACCCAGAC
>DHVH01000053.1 GCA_002412555.1 Marinilabiliaceae bacterium UBA5213
CCATTCATAGGCGTGCGCACCTCATGCGACAAGTTAGAAAGAAACAGCGTTTTTAATCGAGTACTTTCATCCACCAGCGTTTGTTGGTTGTATAAGGTTGTTTCATAGCCCCGGCGCAAACTTACATCCTGCGTAATGCGCACCACCAACTCCACCTTTCCTGCACTATCCCTAACCGGGAAAAACTGGGAACTGAACCACCTGTCCTCCCATTGTGGCAACATAAAATCAGGCGATTGTACAACATGTCCCTCCAAGGATTCAATAACCTGCTGGGCACAATCCAAATCACCAAGTTTGTGATGCAACTCATAAATGGATGAAATTTCTTCCTTATTCACCTCCCATTTTAGGATTTCACCCATCTTTAGATTGCAAAAAACACATTGTAATCCAGGATTGATCAACATAACCCCGTCGGTAAAGCTATTAAGCAGTCTAAACAGCAACATGGATTGATCTTGTCTTGCACTGGTCGGATCCATGAGGGAGGACTGTTCACTAATAAGCGTTATGACATAAGGTCGAACACTTGTATTGACACACCTTGATTTAATAAGAATTTTTTTTCTGCCTGCCTCGTTTTTAACCATCGCAGATAAACTGACCTGAGAAGTAGTCTTAAATTCATGTGTTAAAAAGCGATCCAAATCCTCCTGGTCATCCACAACCACATTTTCCCATAAACCTTCAGGGGTCACCGTGTTTGTGTTCAAAGCTAACAAACTTAAGGCTGAACGGTTAATGTTTTCTATCATTCCGCTTTGACCCTGCGGTGTAAGATGATTGATGATAAGTCCATCTTGAATACCATCAAAAACCTCTCTGAACTTAATTTGTTGAGATCTTAGTCGAAAGGCCTCCTCAGTTACTTTTTGTTCGAGAATCCTATTATTTTCAATTAACTGATTTTGTTGCTCCTCCGATTGCTTACTCTGTGAAATATTTTCCACAACAAGAACAAATAATTCCTGTTTACCGGCAGTTCCGGCAAGCATGGTGCACTTCAATCGGTACCATTGCGCATTGATCTTCAACTCCTGCTCCTCTTTTCTTTTTTCCTTAGTCTGCTTAAAAAAGGTTTGTAGGTTTTGCTTGTCCTCATTGCCCATGCTCCAGTCGAAAATGGAAGCGCCCTGAATATCTGGCATTTTTTTATCGGCCCACAAGCCTTCTTTACCAAAAGCTTGCAAAACCGTCATTTCACTGTCTATAAGCAAAACATTCAAACCTGAATGCTGTGCAAGGGCAAAATTCATTAAGCGGTTTCTTTTTCGAAGTAATTTAATTAAATTGTTCTGTTTACTGATTTGCCGATAGATAAGAAAATATAAAAGTACGGCGGTGATTGACACATAGAAAAAGCCCTTAAGGGTTTGAAAAAGAATCATGGTCTGCTTATCTGTAATAAAGGCTACCGGAAATCTATCTGACACCCAAATCCACACAACTCCGGAAACTAAGTATATCAGAGATATACTTAGCGCCGGTTTCCAACTCCTTTTTACATTTTTAATCGGCATATTATCAAATACTTATTAAAAAAATTCAATAATGCTATAACAGTACAAACCGCCACAACTATGGTCCAGACCAAACACACTTACCATAAGTGTGAAAGATAGTAAAAATTACAATTAATCAGCAACAACCTTTTCTGGCATTGAACGTAACATGAAGTGTTGGCAAAAAATAATACAGAAACGATATGGACGGGGAGCAATTGACCAGACAAATACTATCAGCAATTAATCAACCGCTTATATTGGTTAGTGAAAACTACCAAATTTTGTTTATAAACGAGAGTGGGAAAGCCCGTTTGAATCTGGACCCTTTGAAAACTTATAACCTTTCTTTAGGGCAAATATTTCAGTGTGACAATGCCTTGAACCTGGGTGCCTGCAGTACCTCTATTTTTTGTAAACAGTGTAGATTCAACCAGGTTATAGATAAAGTACTTGAAAGCAACCAGCCCCTTCACAATCAAATCGGCACCATTTACACTCCCGAGAGCCGAAAAGAAATATTCTGGCGCGTTCATTTTAGCGCACATCCGGTAGAATCCTTGCAGCGCTCTGTCTTGTTAAGTCTTCATGCCTTGTCCAAAGCCAATGAATTCAACAGCCATTCTGCCGATCATACCATGATGGACGGGGAAGTTATTTTTGCCAAAATCGCTAACAAAATGCCCACCTGCGAGGCCAGTTTCCATTCACTTCTCAGGTACAGCACCGATGGCATTATTATTCTCAACAAGGATTGTAGTATCATCAAATGGAATAGGCAACTGCTAAATATAGTAGGGATAGATCCCAAAACAGACCAGGGTTTTAATCTGGAAGAACTGCTGTCTATCACCTCCCTGTCAGAAGGCCGGTTTTCACTAAAAGAATGGACAGACATCAAAAAAAAATGCACTTCCCCTCACTCCATTGAGGGAAGTCTGACTACAGCTAAAAACATCGAAGCATGGGTAAGCATGGATATATTCCCCATTAAGGACACCGACAACTCCTACGATGGTGCCATATTGATTCTGAAAGATTTGTCAGCCGAGCAAAAAACAAAAGATCAGGTAGAATTGAACCGCTTTGCGCTGGAGTACTCGCCCTCAGAGTTTTATTATATTAACTCAGAGGGCAGAGTGTTGTATTCCAACAAATTGGCACGTGAAAATTCCGGATCCACTACAGGACAGCAATTCATTTTCGACATAAACACTTCCATTAATTTGGAGTGGTGGCAAAAAATGATCAAGGTTGTGGAGGATGAAGAATATATGCAATTTGAAGCCCTGCATAAAAAAAGCGACGGGACGTTTCATCCGGTTATGTCCCATCTTTTTATGCCAGACCTCAGGCATAAAAATCTGTTTTGCTACTATTGCAGTGATATCACCCCACAAAAGGAAATTGAAGCCTCTCTGATTAAAGAGTCACGCTACAATCAAAGTCTGGCCGAAATAAGCAGAGAACTTACTGCTCACAACAAGCTTTTTTCGGTAGAATTATTGGTACGCCAATACGCCATGCAAATAACCGATAGTGAATTTGCATTTCTGGCTTATCGTGACCCCTTAACCCAACAATTAAAAACAACTGTTTATACCGATCCGCCAAAAGATTATAGCAATGAAATCATGGTCATTGAATCACATGTAGCAAAGCATTACAGTGGCACCAACAAAGAGAAGGGAGACAATGAACTTATCCGTTATGCAGACATGCTGCTCAACAGCACGTCCGACTTCAAAATAAACGGGCGATCCATTCAATCACTTATACCTTATGATAAAATTGCCACCGCAGGTATATTTTTCAACAATACTTATAAGGGCTTACTATTAGTGGCCGGTAAAAGTACCGATTATGACGAAGACGACCGCGATCACTTGAAAAACCTGGCCAACCTTTTTGCATTGGCCATAAACAGGATACAGGAGAATTCAAAATTGATTGAAACCCTTGACCAGCTGGAGTTGGCCATGGAAGTCGCGGACATTTTCACCTATGATATTCGTCCGCCGCTAAATGAAATCACCACCAGTTCGCAATGGGCAAGAACAGTGGATAGCAAGGCGTCTCATGACAAACTATCCATCACCGAATTTAAAACAAAGATACATCCCGATGATTTAGCTGCCATAATGGAGGCCATCCATGACCACCGCAACAGCAATTCGCCCAATTTTAAGATATCGGGAAGGTTGAAAGTCAAGGGGGATCAATACCGCTGGTACGAAGGAACCGGACGAATTATGCAATTGACGCCGGATGGCGAAATTGAGCGGATCATTGGCATGGCCATCGACGTCACGGAGCAAGAAGAACTCAATCAGGAACTAAAAAGATCACATGAAGAGGCAGTCACTGCCAATAAGGCTAAAAGCGCCTTTTTGGCGCGCATAAGCCACGAATTCAGAACACCATTGAATGCCATCATCGGGTTTACCGATGTGCTCAACACCAGTATATCAGACACAGTTCAAAAGGATTACTTATCCAGCATCAAAAAAAGCGGTCAAAACCTTTTAAGCCTCATCACAGACATTCTGGATTATTCAAAAATAGAATCCGGAAAAATCACCCTGAAACCGTCACCGGTCAATCTCGCCCAACTCATAGAAGAAATCCGGCAGATGTTTATTCCAGCAGTAAAAAGTAAAAATCTGGTGTTCCATGTAGAATTAGACGAACAATTGCCCGATTATCTGATGCTAGACGAGTTGCAACTGCGTCAGATTCTGATCAATCTGCTCAGTAATGCCATTAAATTTACCGAAAGAGGATCAGTCGATTTGTATGTCAAAAGCAAGGCCACCAGTGAGCAATCTACAGATATTACTTTCAGGGTTACAGACACCGGCATAGGCATCAAACCAGAATCACAAAAAACCATTTTTGAAGATTTTACCCAACAGGAGGATCAGGACAACCGGCGCTATGGCGGCACAGGTCTGGGACTGGGCATTGTTAAAAGCATTGTGCAATTAATGGGCGGAAAGATAGAGTTGGACAGTTCACCAGGGGCAGGCAGCGCATTCACCATATCACTTTACAACTGCAGCATTGTACAGAGAACGAACCTGCATCAGAAAACTGCAGACAACCTAGCTGAATCCTCCCAATCTCCTAAAGCCAAAATAAAAGCAACCAACATTGACACCATAGACACCTTTTGTCAGGAAGACTGTAAAGAGCTACTAAAAGACCTCTGGCACACTTTTAAGCACAGACCATCCTTTAGTGCCCTTCCACAAATCACAGAAATTATTGAAGAATTGGCTGCCCGACACAAAAATAAGCACCTCAAAACCCTTGTACATCGCATGCGAAAAACGGCTCAGACCTTTGACGTGGAAGAACTACATCAAACGATCAATGATTTTGAACAATACACCAGAATTTCTGGTTAAAAAACCAGAGCCAAACATTTCTTGTAATTTTACGTAAGACTAAAACATTAAACAAAACGAGCCATCATGAGTCAGGGACGCCTTTTAATCATTGACGACAATCCTAAAAACATTCAGGTAGCTGCCTCCATTCTTAAGCAAGCCGACTATGAGGTTGAGTTTTCATTGGATGGCGCCTCCGGTTTAAGCTGGCTCGAGAGTTCACCGTTTGATCTGGTTCTGATGGATGTGATGATGCCCGGTGAAGACGGTTTTGAAATATGCCGCTTAATCAAATCTCACCCCACATTAAAAAAGATCCCGGTTATATTTGTCACAGCTAAAGCCGACCGCGAGAGTGTGGTTCAGGGTTTCGAAGCCGGTGGTGAAGATTATATTACCAAGCCCTATGATTCAAAAGAGTTACTGGTAAGAGTCAAAAACCAGATTGAACTAAAGACCAACCGTGAGCTGTTGGAAGATATGAACAAAAATCTGGAAAAACTGGTAGAAGAAAAAACGCTGAATGTTTCCAAAGCCAATGAGAAACTAGAAAGTACCAATCAGGAATTAACTACACGTAACGAGGAACTTAAACGACTTGAAGAATCCAAGCAGCACTTTCTAAATCTTCTGGGCAACGAAGTCTCCGG
Organism: Marinilabiliaceae bacterium UBA5213; assembly: GCA_002412555.1. Lineage (GTDB taxonomy): Bacteria > Bacteroidota > Bacteroidia > Bacteroidales > Marinilabiliaceae > Geofilum. The sequence continues at coordinate 5,548 of DHVH01000053.1, forward strand.
ATCACTCAGTGAAGTGACGGCCATGTTACAGGTGATTAAGTACAAGGTGGACTCCAAAAAAGTGGCACAATTGGTCGATCGCATAGACCATTCCTTGTCGAAAATTGAAACCTTTGTGAATGCAGCACTGCGTATAACCGAGTTGCAATCACATGGATCCATGCTCCAACCTGAGCGCATTGATATAGGAAAGCAAATTGGCTTTGCCATGTTTCAGTTGGATGAGAAGATTCGTCGCAAACAAATCGTTTTAAATAACCTGACCAATGGACAAACCCAGTTTATAACAGGTGAGAGTCAGTTGCTCATGGCAGCATTGATAATAATCCTTGATTTTTTTCTGGAACGAAATTTGCCTGAGGCTACATTGAGTATTGAAATTGAGAACAAAGCATCCGGGTTGGCCATATTGTTTAAGGACGATGGGCCGCAAGTTTCAGAACAGGAAATCAGTTCTTATTTTGAAACATTTTTCTCAGGTAGCCAATCGCTCAACTTTGCCAAAATGATTGCAGAGGCCCATTTAGGAAAATTAACCTTAACCAACAGAAACAATGACAAAGGCATTCTTTTAAATTTTGGGTTGTACGTAGAATAGTGTGATGAAAACATTTCCCAAATAGACAATTGCTAACAACAGAATTAATTAAAATTGAACAATATGGCATTCTTTTACAATAACATAGACCGTATGAAAGCTGCACTAAAACTATTGACTCTTTTTTCAGCTACCAGCATCCTGACATTGAGTACTTCCTCGGTGATTGCGCAGGAAATCAGCGTTTCACAAGAAGAAATGGTGGTTGAATATTACGCCATTCCCTCACCCGATGAAATTCTTACCTATATCCATAACAACGAAATTGGATATACACCTGCCTTACTAACTGACCTCAAAAAAAGCGGTCTGTACCAAACCTCAACAGAGCGTTTGTTGTCATTTGGTATTTATATGGCAGACATGGCCTATGCGGCCAGTTTTGAGCAATCGGGCACCGCCTTAAGGTATTTCGAATTGACTGAGACCATTGGCAAAAACATGAATCTGTTTCCTCCTGAAATTCAGAACATTGGGGAACGCCTCATGAATAACATGAACCGAATGGATTCCATCAACGAGATTTACGATGAATTGTATTTGCTGGTCATTGCCAACCTACATGACACCGATCGTTTTGGCGAATACGCTCTGATATCAGCAGGAGGCTTTATCGAAAGCATGTACCTGGCATTGAATTCGAACGGATCAAAAATCAAAGAAGATGATTTTAGCATGAGGGTTTGGGATCAAAAAATGATTCTGGACCAGCTCAACAACATGTTTAAAAAATATCTCAACGAAACACAGAAGAAGCAAGTCATAGCTGATTTTGAAGGACTCAATAAAGTATTCAGTGAGTTCTCCACCTCGGGCCCTAAATCCACAACAACAGAGAAACGCAATGATGGAGCCGTTGTAATAGGCAGCTCCTCAACAGTAAAACCGACCTCCGACCCCATTGAAAATGTTCACAAAGAGGTGAATAAGCTACGTGAAAAATGGGTTAAAAAATAATCCATCCCCTGTATGTTAAATCTCTTTAAGACAAATGGTATGCATAATACTTATATAAAAATATTACTCCTAACGGTTTTAGGAACCCTTTTCAGTCTGCAAGGCACTTCCGCCCAAAGCTGCAGAGGTTACGATAAAAAGTGTGATTCGGCTCCCAAGCATTTTGAAGCCAGTTCCTTATCGCGTTCAATCACCATGCGTAAGGCACGAAAAACGGTCATCAACCAGACCTTTTACGGCAACCGCGAATATTTTATTTCCGTTTGTGGAAAAAGACAGCTCGGAAAAATCCATTTTCGACTCATAGCGGACGATGAAAGTCAAACCGTGTTGTATGACAATGCCATCGAAAACTTTCTCGAGACCCAGCTATTTGTCATTCAAAACACCATGAAAGTCAAGATAGAACTCTCAGCACCACACTACTTCGACGATCAAAATGCGGAGTGCGCCGGTGTGCAAGTCCACTACAACCGAAACGACAAATAAAAATACCCATAAATTTAATGCTCTAAAGTTACGGAGTTAGGCAATTTTTCATATATTTGCACCCCGAAAACGGTCTGGTCCGGTAGCTCAGTTGGATAGAGCAACAGCCTTCTAAGCTGTGGGTCACAGGTTCGAATCCTGTCCGGATCACTTTTCACAACCCCATATATCACCAATCCCCTGTAAATCGATTGATTTACAGGGGATTTTGTTTTTTACAAATTCTCTAGAGCTAATCAAACTCAACAAATTCGGCTTTTCTGTGTTTTCATTTTACAAAAAAGCAGTAGGAGCTGATACAAAAAAAGTCAAAGCAGATGACTCAACTACAGTCATTAAGACAACTATACAGGCCAATTCAACCCTCAATCGGGGAGACTGGTGGTAATATTCTCTACAAGGAAGTCGCCCCAACCCCAACCTTGCAAGGCTTGATATACTGTTACTGGGAATTACGCACCAATTCTCAACTGGATTCCCCATATGTTTACAGAGTTGTTGCTGATGGGTGCATCGATGTCTTTTTCCGACTCGATGATGCATCTGATAATTATATCATGGGATTTTGCAGGCAGTACAATGAATTTTCATTAGGGCATTCTTTCCACTACATGGGTGTGCGCTTTATGCCTGGTGCATTTCCTGCTCTTTTTGGCAACGTGGCTCACGAACTGAGTAACAGATTTGAGCCTTTGGTTGCAGTTAATAAAAAGCTTTCTGTATTCATCTCCAATAATTTTACGCCTAATGATGCGTTTCATGCTATAGCCAGCCGGCTTGATTTCTTTTTTATATCAGCCTTGCATGAGCAAAAAGCTACCATTGACGCACGGTTTTACAATGCGTTAACCATTATTCTAAAAAGCTGCGGGCAGCTTTCCATCCAGACTGAGTTGCAAACCGGACTCAGCCAGAGGCAACTTCGGAGATACTTTAAACGTTACATCGGTGAATCACCCAATACTTTTAGCAAGGTTATCCGGTTTCAAAAATTTCTTAACACCAACCCTGCAAATAAAATGTGTCAAAACAACCAACACTACCTTGACTTTGGTTATTATGACCAGGCTCATTTTATTAAGGAATTCAAGCGTCTTTACGGTCTTTCACCACATGTTGCGCTAAATAGGTAACTTTTATTTGAAACTTCACGACAGTTAGGTTCCTGGAAAATGTCCGTTTTCTACAATTATTTGATCTCCTGTAGGGCTAATTTTGATGCCATAAATATTAAAGGATGAAACGCAATACTATCTAATTTCGACTATTATGAAACTAAACGCAGGCATTGTTACGGATAACCTTTCAGCCACCAAAACATTTTACTGTAACGTTTTGGGATTTGGTGTAACATTTGAAAATGAATTTTATTTATTGATGCATACTCCTGACAAAAAGCATGAAATCAGCTTTCTGTTACCCTATCATCCATCGCAACAAGAAGTGTTTCACAAACCTTTTAACGGTCAGGGTGTCTATCTAACTATTGAAGTGGAACAGGTAGATACATTGTATGAATCTATTAAGAACAAGGGGGTTGATATTCAAATTGATATTAGAGATGAGCCATGGGGAGATCGACATTTTGCCATAGGCGACCCCAACGGCATCAACATTGATATTGTTACATATTCTGGCTCACCCGCATGAGGCTAAGCATTGAAGTTTATACCAGAAATGTATTGGCATGCAGGGATTTCTACATCCGGCATTTAAACTTCGTAGTCAAATATGAAGTAGATGGCTTCGTAGTACTTCAAAGCAGCCAAAACGCGGGGTATGAACTCATGTTTTGCATACCAGAATCACCTTTTGTCAATAAGGTATTTCATCCTGAATTTTCTGGGTATGGAGTCATATTACAGGTGGAAGTAACGAATGTCGAAATGGATTACGAAAAATTCCTTTCACACAACATACCCATTGTGGTTCCACTGGTAAAAGAAGCTGTTAATGGATACCATTTCACCATTCGTGACCCTGCCAATATGTTGATTGACCTAGTACAATTTTAGAATATGGGCACAAAGTATAGCATCACAGATTATTTTGGGGGTAACCTTGCTGAATTATTATCCAGAAAGATTGTTCAGGCCTATCCGGGCTTTGACAGCAAAAACTTTATAAGCAATGTTGACAATGAGGTTAACAATAAAACCTATACACAAAGAATTGGCATCATTGCAGAGCAACTAAAATTGTTTTTGCCTCCGGATTATAAGACATCCATAAAAATACTGGTTTCTATCCTGGGTGACGAAAACCCCAATGAAACCGGGATGTTCACCAATTATTACTGGATTTTGCCAATAGGAAAATTTGTTTCTGAATATGGATTGAATCACTACGAAACCTCTATACAAGCCATTGAAGAAATTACCAAAAGGAATACCGGAGAATATGCCATTCGGCCCTTTATTCAACAATATCCTGTGGAAACCATCACCATCATGCATAAATGGGCAAAATCGCCTGACTTCCATTTAAGAAGACTGGCCAGTGAGGGACTAAGGCCAAAACTTCCCTGGGCTCCTAAACTCGAAACCTTTGTTCATAACCCCCAGCCGGTTTTCGATATTCTGGATATCTTGAAAGAGGATGACATCCTATTTGTAAAAAAATCAGTTGCCAATCATTTGACGGATTGGCTGAAATTAAATTTACAAGCAACATCGATCTTTATGGAAGATTGGTACCAATCAGACAACAGGCATACTCAATGGATATTGCAGCAGGCGACCAGAAAAATTAAACCAATTCGGGCATAAAATGTTACCTGTTTTTGAAATGGGATAGCACTGTCAAACCTACAAGGAATCTATGAAAATCTACATTAAAAACATGGTCTGTAATCGCTGCATTATGGTGGTTAAAGCCGAGCTTGAAAGTATGGGGTTTCACCTACTTAATGTGACATTGGGTGAAGTGCATCTTAACAAAGAACTTAATAGTGACGAAAAACTTAAAATCAATAGTCACTTGAAAACTTTTGGCTTTGAATTAATTGACGATAAAA
>DHVH01000220.1 GCA_002412555.1 Marinilabiliaceae bacterium UBA5213
AATCTGTGGAAATCTGTGCAATCTGTGGATAAAAGCCTAAAACTTCAGTTGCTCCGCATCGGGGTATTCAGTCAGCATCCCATGCTCTATCATGGCCACAATTTCAATAGATGTGTCACGGGTGGCAGTAGTAAATAGATCATCGGGAGTGATGAAGGTTTTATTGAGCAGACTGCCGGTTTCCCAATCGATAAAATCATAGGTCAAAAAAGTCAATTCGGGGCAACTGATCATGTCAGAGGCCTCTGAATCAAAATTGAAATCGTAGGGCTTGCCCAAATGCATGGTCGAATTGTGGAAAACGGAAACTTTTTGAGATAGCGTAAGATTTTTTGGTCGAAGCACCAAAAAAACTTCACCGGAGGCAAACTCTTCGAGACTGCTCATTTTAACACCCTCACGCACTGCTTCAATCATGTAGGGGCTATCTATATTTGGCTTTGTGGGCTTTTCACTAAACGCATGGTGCCGATCGCTACCTAACCAGATGGCCGAATGACCAAAATAGCCGGGAATAAAAAAGTCTGTCAAATTTTGCGAGGACTTCATCAATACAATATCGAAGGGTTGCAACACTTCCAATAACTTGGTGGCATTGTGTCGCGCTTCATACGAGCCCTCAAAGTATCCCACTATAGAACTAAACAAATAACTGCCGTTAAAAGTAAGGGATTCAAAAGCTTTGAAGGGTAAATCAAGACTATTGTCAATATCGATGAATGCTTCGACATCTGATCGGGTAGCCGGTAACTGATCAATAAAGGCGGCGTAGTCGAATGCCCCTCCGGACTTATTCTGTCGCATTAAGGCCTCACGGTACTCTCCGGAAAATAAAATGGATTCGTAAACCATTAATACATCCACAGGAATTTCATAACTGCTGTTACCCAGGTTTATGATGCGTTTAGCGTATTCATTGGAACTGTAAATATTGAAATAGAACTGAGAAACCATTAACAGCTGTTTCAAGGCTTTGCGTTGCTCCAGGGATAAAGTGTCTCTTTCAAAATCTACATTATCCAGCAGATTTAAACAAGCCTTGTCAAACTCAAGTTGCTTATAAAATGTTGCATAAAGATTATTCAGCAAGCGTGCAGGCAAGTTTTCACCTTGCGCTTTGAGCGTAGCTATTTCAGTGGATATATTAATTGCCTTCAAATCATACTCAATGCGTAAGGAATCATGCAACTCCGTGTTGTGCATCTGGCCAGCCATCAATGGGTAGGCCAAAGAATGTTCAACCCTTTCTGATGAACTGCCCGATAGGATCACCAAAAGAAAGGCAGAGACTACCCTTTGTATGTTAAAAATGCGCTTCATTAAAAGTCAATAAGTACAATTCCTGTCATGCAAATTTAACGAAAATAATGACCAGTTGTTTCAATTTTAACCGTAAATCATTTAAAATCAGAAACATTAGGACTGTATTTAGGAGTCTTTCGCCTCGTCCTTAAAATAAGGAAATACATCCATGAGGGGACTTTCATTAATGCCCAGCACGTCGAAATCAATGGTCATTCCCTCCAGGGAGGTCATTAAATTATCGTAGGCTTCCTTCAGGTCGTTGCCCATTACCAGCATCTGGTTCGATACTTTCTTTTCTTTACCCGCACCTTCGTCCACCGCTACATAACTCACCTTGCATTTAAACCAGCGATCGGCATTCTCAATAGGGAAAATATCAGAATAATTGGCCTTGCGGATATTGGTCACCTGAAAATCGCCTCTGATCATTTGTTCCAGCTCCTGATGAATGCGGTTCTCAGCCTCGGTAAATGATACAGCATCTACCAGGTAGGGCTCACTCACCTTCTTCTCTCTTCCGGAAGTTTCATCAATTTTGATATACTTTACTTTGCACTCAAACCATGTATGCATTTTTGTCTTTTAAAATTATTAGGATTGCAAATTTAATAACCTCCCGCTATTTGAAACGAGAAAACTCCGGAAAAGAAAAAATAATTATCAACAGCCTCTACTTTAAACGCAAAATCTACTATCCACCTCAAGAATTTTTCGTTAAAAAAAGAAAGTTGATTGTCGTAAAAAAATCCGGGATGTCTGAGCGCAGCGAGTTCACGGATTTTAGACAATCAACTTTCTTTTTAGAAAAATTCTTGTAGTGGCGGCATTTTTTGTATACTTTTTTTTGCTGTTGCAAAAAAGTATAAGCCCGTGCGGCTTGAGCACAAAAAAACTTTCAAACAAATTATAAAAATAGTCGCCCCCCCATACGTGTGCAGTCCACATTAATTGTCCTACTATAGAATAAGAATTCGAAATGTCCTAAATACACAGAGACAGATGAACGATAAAATGATTCGCATAAACCTGTACAAGGTTTTAAGAAAGACAGGGGTGCCACGGGAAAGAATTGCAGCGGATGCGTCTTTTGAAAATGACATGTTGATGGATGACATTGATATGACTTGTTTTCTATTTTACCTTGAGACTAAGTTTAACTTAGCCATTGAAAATGAGGTATTGCCAAGAATTCATACCGTTCAGTCAACCATTAATTATCTGCAACACCGTTGCGCCTAACGACTGAGCACTTTTTCAAGCGCCTCATCGGGTTGAATAACGTTATAATACTTCCAGAAATCCGGGTCAAATTCACCCAGATGATCTGACAATACGTAATCAGATCTGTAAGTTTCTGACCAGGGAATAGACTGACGTTTGTTGGCCATCGAAAAATCTGTTACCAGCATTTCTGAAACGGTGTCGAAGACCGAACGCTCTCTTTTTGACCGGTCATAGACCCTCAAACTTACTTCTCCCCTTACTTTTGATAGCACCCAACCATCTTTCCACGGACGATACTCTACTTTATATTTCGCATGAAAGGGGCGCGTCCTAAACCTGCGGGCATCCCGCTTAATAAGGTAGCTGCGACTACGGCGAATGGAAGCAGGGGTCAACTGAAAATCAATATTGACCAGTGCCATACTTTCTGCTTCAATGCGCATTTCCCCTTCATAAAACAACTCATGGGTATCATTATAGGGCTTAAAACCAACTCGATACACCAGTCGATCGTAAATAATATCAACCCCATCAAATGAATACTTGTAATCGGAATGCCCATTTTCATTGGGTAAAAAATTTCCCTGTCGCATTACGTCTAATTGAGAAAAGTGGTAAGGTCCGCCAGACAACTTAAACTGCACCACATCCATCTCATTGGTCTCCCTGCCCTTGCGCCCTTTTACAAATCGCACCCGTTCTGTGTCATGGCTGTCAGAATAAGAAGGCTTCAGAATTTCAATAACAGCTTCAGAAACATCCACAAACCGCTTGTCCTGTTGTATGGTCTCACGAAAAAAGGCAGTCATTAAATAGGGCTGCAAAAGATAATTGTCTTTAACAGCAGACCTGACAGCTCTCACAATCTGGTTGGGATCGCGGTAGTGCACCTGTACTTCGGGCAGGCGTACCGCATACTCTCGTAAGTGAATTACTACTGCCGTGTCCTTCTCAGGAATTATTATACGACTACTGGCAAATCCCAAAAATGAAAACACCATCGGCATGCCTGCGAACCGATCCGGCACCTTAAAAGAAAATTGTCCCAAATCATTGGTGGTAGTCCCAACAGGCTGCCCTTCAACGCCTACATTAACCATGGGCAAAGGTTCTCCACTGGCACCATCAACTACCTGTCCGCTAATCAAAAGGATGTTCTTTTTCGGAATTTTCCCTTGTTGCTTTCTAATAATGACCTGTTGACCCAAAAAGCTCACTTCCACACCGCCATGGTCGAACAAACCGCTGACCCATTGCTTATCCAGACTGTCGGGAATAACCGTTTGTAAAACGGAATCGGTATTTACAACTCCGGCATCATAGGCAAAATCAAGACTGAACCGAACACCCAAAGTATCTAAAAGTGCACCCAGCCGAATTGGCTCAATTGAAGACTGGCTTGAATCTTGGGCAGAAACAGGAAAATTAGAATAGAAAATAAACCAGGCACTTAACCACAACAACCACGTTTGGAAAAACTTTTGACTGGAGGAAAGGTGGCCGTTTAGCATGCATTATTTTTTCATTAGCGACGCGATAAATACACCACGCCATTTTCGGTTTGCTGTTCTAAATTAAATGTTTTACAAACCACATCCAAAACATATTCAAAACTAGTGTCGTTAAAAGTGCCACCCAGTTGTTCTCCCAATATGCTTACATCCCGCACCCGCAAGGGCTGATTGTAAACCCGCTCAAGAGTTTCAAGGACTTCGGACATGGGTGTTTCTTTAAACTGAATGCGACCAGTTTTCCAAGCCATAAAATTGGGATTGGCTGCAACCTTTGCCAATTGACGGCTGTCACGATGATAGATGACCCCATCTCCGGCCGTCAGGCGGACTGTTTCATTGGCCTTGGCCAATGAATAAACCTCTACAATGCCACTGCCTACTTCTACCTGTGACACTTTTAAATCTTCAAAGCTTCTGACATTAAAATGCGTTCCAATAACGCGAATGACCAAATCATCGGTCTCCACAAAAAATGGAACATTGGCATCAGGAGCCACGTCGAACCAGGCTTCACCCGACAGTTTTACCCGTCGCTCCTCATCAGAAAATGGCTGATTATAGACTAACCGACTCCCGGCATTAAGCGTCACCTGAGTGCCATCCGGAAGTAATAATTCCTGGCGAAGCTCACCACCTGCCATCATTTCTGAAGTTGCAGGCACATCGGCACCTGGCCACATCCACCACAAGGCAACTGCCAACATTACGCCTGTCATAAGGGCTGCGTAACGCAGCAAGGTGAACCTCCGGCGAGGCAACTTTGTAGAGGAAAAAGATAGTTCTTTGACTTTATGCCAAGCCTTTTCCGTATTCACTTCCTCTAAAACCAAGGCATCGCCACTCATTGTCCACATAGCCACATACGCTTCCCATTCATCGCGGTACTGCGCGTCATCCTGTAACTGAGCGGTGTGCAACGCCATTTCAGTTGCTGTAGCTTCTCCCGATAAAATCCGGGCTGCCAATACTTCTTCTATCTTTCTGTTAGCATCCATTATGCCTGTCTGTTATCTAATCTTATAAAACTTTACTATTACGACTCTTTTTTTCCACATTACCCCTATCCATCTTCATTAAAATTGGCAACGGCTGTAGGCAAATGTTCCCGCAAAAACTGCAGAGCCTTTCCCATCTGAGCTTCTATGGTCTTTATGGACAGTCCCAAAACCACAGCAATTTCACGGTATTTTAGTCCTTCAAAACGGCTCATGCGAAATATGCGTTGGCGCTGCTCGGGTAAGAGGCTGATGACCTCCTGAACCTTATGAATTAATGCCTCGTCGGGTGCCGGCTCATCAACTTCATTGTAAAAGGGCAATGTACTGTCGAGCGACAAATGATGGCGGCTCATTTTTAATTCGTTGAGGCAGCGGTTGTGAACAGCACGCATTAAATAGGCCAACGGATTGGCTATTTTTAGTTCCTGACGGCGCTCCCATAATTTCACAAAAACAGCTTGAACAATATCCTCTGCAGCATCCTGATCGCTCAAAAAACGCCTTGCATACACAACCAAAGGCGCATAATTAGCCTTGAATAACACTTCAAAAGCCAATTGATCGTCTTTGTTAATTCGTTGTATAAGGTCATGGTTATCGATAGACCGATCCATACAAAGCTGTTTTTATATAAGACACTGCTCCTTTGAAAAACCCCTAGGCGAATTCATTTATTTTTTCCACTTAAAAGAAGTTACCAATGCTGCATGGTCAGAAGGAAAAGCCAATGGATGCGTATCAATGACTGTCGACCATGAGGGCTCCAGACTAGAGCCATTATAGAAAATAAAATTAACCCGATCGTGTAGCACCTCCCGAAATCTGGGCGACCAGGTAAAACCGGGATCCGTGACTTCGTTGGGATACAACTCCCTGTAACTGTCGACAAAACCAGCAGTTTCGAGTATTTTGGTAGTCGGATATTCTATAACCAAATTATATCGGTTCAGGCGATTAGCCTCGGTCCAATCGAGGTGTGATCCGGAATTAAAGTCACCGGCTAATATCAATGGCACCTGGTCGTTTCGGTTCACCAGCGATTGAAGTTCCCATACAATGTAGCGCATTTCTGCCCCTCTGGTTTCCAATTCGCGCACCACCACCGAATCAGCAGTGGCATTCCCGGACATAATAAAGGGTCCGCTATTGGGTAAATAACTGAGATAAACCGGACAAAATACCGCCTGATTGTTTCGTGGCAATTCTATAGTTATGGCGCCTGAAACCCTTGATCGGTAAATATTGTAGGTCTCACCCAAAGGATAACGACTCAAAACACTTAAACCTTCACTTCGCTGGTAAAAATAGAAGCC
>DHVH01000222.1 GCA_002412555.1 Marinilabiliaceae bacterium UBA5213
TGGTGAATCCGCCCAGCTTTCCGCGCGGGATAATGGTAATCTTGTAAACTGGGTCGGAGTGCGGAGTCAAATGCATCACCACCGCATGACCGGCTTCATGATAGGCAATCGTGCGGCGATCGTTTTCATTGATTACCCGGCTTTTCTGCTGGGTGCCGCCAGTCAGGTTCTTTTCCACAGCTTCCTGAAAATCCTGCACTGTGATTTCAGCATGACCGTCACGCACGGCGAGGATGGCTGCTTCATTGACGATATTGGCCAGGTCCGCGCCCACCAGACCCGGCGTGGATTTGGCAACATCCAATAGGTTAACTTCCGGGGACAACCTTCGGCTTTTTACATGCACATCGAGGATGGCAAGCCGGCCCTTGATATCAGGGCGAAGAACGTTCACATGCCGGTCAAAGCGGCCGGGGCGGGTGAGGGCCGGGTCGAGCACGTCCAGACGGTTGGTCGCAGCCAGTACCACCACTCCTTCGGAAGAGGTGAAACCATCAATTTCGACCAACAATTGGTTCAGGGTTTGGTCCTGTTCTATTTCGCCGCCTCCGGCGCCAGAGTGACGCTTGCGTCCAACCGCATCAATCTCATCTATAAAGATGATACACGGAGCTTTGGCACGCGCCTGCTTGAAGAGTGTGCGGACTCGGCTGGCTCCCACACCAACGTACATTTCCACGAACTCGGAGCCGCTGGTGGTAAAGAAAGGCACACCCGCTTCGCCGGCGATGGCTCTGGCGAGCAAGGTCTTGCCCGTGCCCGGTTCTCCAACCAAAAGCACCCCGCGAGGCATGCTCGCGCCCATGTGTTGGTAAAGAGCGTTGTCTTTCAAAAAGGCGACGATATCTCTCAATTCCTCGCGACATTCTTCTACACCAGCTACATTATTGAAGGTAGTGTTCGGGACTTCGCCTTGTACGTATTTCTTGCTTGTGGCATGCAGACCACCTCCGGTGTAGCGCTTAATTGCGAAACCTGCCAGCCCAACAAAGACGAGGATGAGCAGGATGTTGGTTGCGTTTTCGACGGTCAACGGCGAGGGTTGGACAAGCTCATATTCAAGTTGGGCCAGTTGAATGTTACTCACGCCGAGATAATGCATTTGTTCAAGGAAAGGCGCCGTTTGATCACGTTGTGTCAGATGCTTCGAGCCATCTTTGTAATAGACGGTCAACTCGCCGCTTATCAGGGTATCCTCGATCCTGAGCACTTGCCCGGCAGAGATGGCCTCAGCTACTCCGCTTAAGGGTAACGGTTTCTGACGTGTTTGTAATTGAAAAAACAGGACACTAGCGATGACCAGGCCAACCACAACAAGTGCCAGGCCCACCCGGCTTCGCTTGTGCTTTTTGACGAAAGCCATGATTGTATTTTTAGATTGTTTCATATACCTCATTTGGTTATTAACCAATTATCATCTAATTAATATAATATTACTCTATTAATAGCGCTGGCTTGTTTGCACTTTTGTCATTAACATCAAAGAGAATGATAAGATTCCATGCGCTCATCTTGAAATGATTCTTCGGTGAAATGAGAAGGACGTCAATTTTGCAGATGCATGTTATCTACTGGACTGGCCTTTTGATGCACCCGGTCGCGGCGTCCTGTTGCACGGTTCATGATAAACCTCTTGCGCCGGTCTGTTTTTGCCTCGGCGCAGAAATCACATGCTTTGAGAAGTTTCTCAATTTCTTCTTTTGTAAACGCTTCCACCTGGACACCTTGGAATTTCGGTTAGACACTGATTCCACTCTATGCCGCACACTTGATTTACAATATTTTAACCAGCTTTTTTCCTTCTTTATTGACAGCATACTCCGGGATCGCTGTGCGATTTCCCGGAATACGCATTAAATAGTTCTGAAATCCGTAAATCATTTCACTTTTTTAGTGTTTTAGTTTGCTTCGCGAAGAAAAAGAACAGGGTATGCAAAATCGGGTTTACCTGAAAATGTTTCAGAAAGCGCATGCCTGGCTTCTTGTAATGCAACATCAATAGGTGAGTCTAATACCAATGAAGAGTAAAAATGTTCAGCAAAAATACTTGCAGTTTTATTAGTGATGGGATATTGCATACCAATCACAGCAGGTAGTCCTTGTTTTACCATTGCATTAGCAATTCCAGAAAAACTTTCGATGGATGACTTTGCTGTCAAACATGAATTCATAACTATTAGCTGAATACTTTTTCTTCCTATAAAGAGTGAAGAAAAATTTTCATCATTGATATAATCCACTTTCCTATCTTTGTCAATTAATGCAATTCCACCTGTTTGATTCTGAAAATTAGTATGACCAATAAAATGTATGATATTAAAATCCTCTTCACGAAGGATTGATACTAGCCGATCAATTGTTGGTTTCGATTCGGTTTTAAGAATTATTTTATTTGTATCAATTTTCGTTTGTAAAGCATCTTGAATAATTTTTTTTTCACACCTTACATTTATCCTAGGTAATCCTTTTGGGGTGGCAATGATTAATAGAATTTTTATTGGAGTTTCTTGGAATTTGATTTTTTGTTTTATTTTTTCTAATTTTGTATAGCGTGTAAGTAAGGTACTTATATCTGTAGAGATAAAAGTATTTGAATCTTTATCATATAATAATTCCCATGGCAAAGAAGCTAGTTCTGGATTTTCAAATATTAATCTTAACCTTGTTCCGTGTTTACTAATTCTTGCGAACCTTTTAGTTGAATACCAGAGTTTATCATTTTTTTCTGTAAATATTGAATTATATAAATCAATACCAATACTCTTTAGAAATTCAATATCTGTGTCTCGTTTCTCGATTCGTTTTAATCTAGATTTAAATTCATTTAAATCTAGATTAAATTCTCCTTGTGATTCGCCAAATTTTTCTGTTTTAACATAAATAGTATTATTATTAGCAATAAAAATTTCAAAGTCCTTAAAAACAAAGTTTTTTTTGTTTTTTGTATTTGTGTTTTTTAAGGTTTCACCTTTACTTTTTACACCATCTTGTAAAAATCTACGTTTGTCATTTAATTTTTCCCGAGATGATTTAAATGTTATGTGGTCTAAAGGAATGGAGTAGAGGGACAATACTAAATCAAACAAGGTAACACAATAAAGAGAGGGTTCAGAAAAATAAAAATCATGGTTGTTAGAAGTAGTTTTGTTTTCAAATAAAAGAAATTTCACATGAGGTCTGTTTTTATTTATACAATTAAAAATGGAATCTGTATATAAAATAGGAAATATTGTGCCTATTGCATTGTAATATGCATTAGTTGCAATTATTATAATGAAATCTTTTTGTTGAATTTCCTCCGTATTTTCAAGAATCTCAATACCAGCATGTTGGAGGTCCTTTATAATCTTTTGGGCAAATTCCTTATTTTCAGTTGCATAGCTTATATGACAACGCGGTGAAGGACGATTAATTTTAAATCTTTTTATGTATGTTAGTTCTTCTTCATATAAATTCTGTAAGCTCATAGAATCATATATATT
>DHVH01000265.1 GCA_002412555.1 Marinilabiliaceae bacterium UBA5213
TGATGGATTGGGCGGAAGGTCTGAACAACCTGGAGCTGGCCGAGCAGATGGCCTTTAATTTGTTAGGCAAGAGAACCAACTCAGGAGCAATTATAGAAAGGTGGATGCTGCATGCTCAGTTTTATGTCCGGTATGCTGCCCTTATGGCGCTGGGCTGGCAGTTTCGCTTTGAAGGTGAGGAGGCCACGCGCATCGTTCAATCTGGTCTGTCAACAATTGAGGCGCTGGCCACGGATCCCCCTATTTGCCGGGCAGTGGTTCATTGTTTGAAGATGGCCGGCAGGTTTTCTGATCACTTACGACCTGAGGTGCGCCAAGTTGCCGAACGGTGGATGAAAGATGAAGCACTCCATTTACAGCGTGCCGGAAAGGATATCTTATTTGAATTGGATGCTATAGCCGGCTAGGCGGTTATTAGGACAGCTTTTAATTTTGACGCATGTCCAGGCATGGTTAATCAGGCAGAAAATTTAACTTTGTGAACCTTTTTCCACTTTTTGATAATAAATAAATAGAGATCTTATGGAGATAATACCGGTTAGTAATTCTCAAACCGCCCGTGAATTTCTGAATGTTGTTGAGCTCATATATAAGGATGACAGGCACTACATCAGGCCTTTGGATGAGCAGATCGAAGAGATTTTTGATCCCTCATCGAACGACTATTTCAAGCATGGCCAGGCCCAACGTTTTATTTTGAGGGATGATAAGGGAATCACCATTGGACGTGTAAGTGCTTTTATCAATGAAAAAAAAGCACATGGATTTGCCCAGCCTACAGGAGGAATGGGTTTTTTTGAATGTATTGACAATCAAGAGGCGGCCTTTTTGCTTTTCAACAGCGCCAAAGACTGGTTGGCAGAGCGAGGCATGCAAGCCATGGACGGGCCCATTAATTTTGGTGAAAACGATAATTTTTGGGGCCTTTTGATCGAAGGATTTACGCCCTGTGCATTTGGCATGCAGTACAATCCCCCCTATTACCAATCGTTTTTTGAAGCTTACGGGTTTTCCAATTATTTTGAACAGGTCACCAACCATTTGGATTTGCAGAAGCCCTTTCCGGAGCGTTTTTGGAGCATTGCCCGAAGGGTTGTAAGCCGGCCCGATTATACCTTTAGGCACTTCACACGCAAGAATTCTGAGCAGTTTATTGCAGATTTTGTTAATGTGTACAACGATGCCTGGCAATACCATGATAATTTCACGCCCATGGATCCCGACACCTTGCGTAAATCCATACGTGAGGCGGATTCTTTTATGGATGAGGAATTGGTGTGGTTTGCCTATCATAAGGATGAGCCCATTGCTTTTTTAGTGATGTTTCCGGATGTCAACCAGATTATCCGGCATTTTAACGGTAAAATGAATTGGATCAATCAAATTAGATTTCTTTACTATAAGTGGCGCCATGAAATGACACGAGCCCGCGTGGTTATTATGGGTGTTAAAACCAGGTATCAGCGACTGGGCATTGAGTCGGGCATTTTTTATAATCTGCGGGATGTGGTAGCTAAGAAGCCCTACTTTAAAGAGTTGGAATTGTCGTGGGTAGGCGATTTTAACCCGAAAATGCGCGCCCTGCATGAATCAATGGGAGCCGAGCTGGGTAAACGTCACATTACTTACCGATACATCTTTGATCCTGCCAAACGCCAGGGCCAACGGGCAGGAAGCATCCCGCTTGACACAAAGTACAGAAAGGAAGAATAAACCGTGGCAAAGTGAAATGCCGAAGTTTGCATGGCGGCAACATGCAATTGGCATTGCTAGAGAATCATATACCAGACTAAAAATTATTATAACTTTAACAGTATTTCCTTTTGAGTTTTTAGTCATTATATATACCTTTGCAATCCATTTTGGGATAGATAATAGGGATTATTAATTGTAGGATTTCCGAAACGCCCGTAATTAAAGGGTGCCCGGAAACATCAAACACAAACTATAGAAACAATGAGACAGGGAATTCATCCGGATAATTATCGCATGGTCGCTTTTAAAGATATGTCTAATGGCGACACGTTTATTACCCGTTCAACCGTAAATGCCCGTGAAACTGAAGTTGTCGACGGCGTAGAGTATCCAGTTATTAAACTTGAAATTTCAAGTTCTTCTCACCCCTTTTATACCGGTAAAATGAAACTGGTTGATACTGCTGGACGTGTAGATAAGTTTATGAACAGATATCAAAAGCATATGGATAGCAAGAAGAAGTAATCTTCGTTGGATCCAAAAGAATAAAGAAGCTTCGGAATTATACCGAGGCTTTTTTGTTTTTAGTTGATGTTGTTTGGCACATCTATTGCGCTATCACTGATGAATTAAGGTGTGCAAATCCGGACTGGCGTCCCAGGGATCTTTTTATTAGCTTGAAGAACGGCTTGTTACACGGTCGTTGTGAATGCCCCGGAGTAGCACCTGTTTGATTAAGTTTATATCTAAAAGGCTGGAGTTGGAATAAAACAGTAGTATTTACGACATTTTGGCAGAAGGAGAATGATTAAATATGGATAATTTTAAAGTGTCAATCGGACTGAGCGATTTGATGGATTCTGATTCAGAGTTTATCCCCATAGTAGAAGAGGAGGAATATCAGTTGAATAAGGATGACGAGGGCATTCCAGAGGAACTGCCTTTATTGCCTTTGCGCAACACGGTGCTTTTTCCCGGTGTTATAGTGCCTATATCTGTTGGTCGCGAAAGGTCGCTCAAGCTGGTTAAGGATGTACAGCGCAACAAAGGTTTTTTGGGTGCTGTGGCACAGGTGGATCCGCAAACAGAAGAGCCGGAAGCAAAAGATTTGTATCGGGTGGGTACCATTGCCAGGGTGTTAAAAATTTTGGAGATGCCTGATGGATCTACTTCTGTAATTATTCAAGGGCGTACACGTTTTAAATGGGAGAGCGTTATTACCGATGATCCCTATTTTAAGGTAGCCTACAAAATTCTTAAGGATGTGGTTCCCGAAGGGGATGAGAAGCGAGAATTCGAGGCCGTCATTGGCTCGCTAAAAGACTTGTCTTTGCGCATCATCAAAGGTTCTTCCAATATTCCACAAGAAGCCTCCTTTGCACTTAAAAATATCAATAGTCCTTCCTTTTTAATTAATTACATAGGTTCCAATGCTGATTTAGAGGTCGCAGAAAAGCAGCGTCTGCTCGAAACGGAAGGGTTGAAGGAGCGGGGAATGGCGCTCATAGAGCACCTGGTTCAGGAGGTGCAATTGCTTGAAATAAAGAATGACATTCAGTCAAAAGTCAA
Source organism: Marinilabiliaceae bacterium UBA5213 (assembly GCA_002412555.1). Classification (GTDB taxonomy): domain Bacteria; phylum Bacteroidota; class Bacteroidia; order Bacteroidales; family Marinilabiliaceae; genus Geofilum. The sequence goes on from DHVH01000265.1 coordinate 3,265, forward strand.
AATAGACATAGATCAACAGCAGCGGGAGTATTTCTTGCACCAGCAAATAAAAACCATTCAGGATGAGTTAGGGGGCAGTCCCCTTGAGCAGGAAATCAAAGACATGGAAGTTGCGGCTGAGAAAAAGAAGTGGCTCCCTGAGGTCAGTGCTGTTTTTCATAAGGAATTGGATAAACTTCGCCGACTGAACCCCGCATCCGGAGAGTATTCGGTTCAGCACAATTATTTGCAGACCATGCTTGATTTGCCCTGGAATGAGTATACCAAAGACAATTTTGATTTGGCACGGGCACGAAAAATTTTGGACCGCGATCATTATGGTCTGGATAATGTTAAGGAAAGAATTTTGGAGCATTTGGCCGTTCTTAAGTTGAAGGGCGATTTAAAGTCCCCCATTTTATGCTTGTATGGCCCTCCCGGGGTAGGTAAGACTTCCCTGGGCAAATCGGTGGCCGAAGCGCTGGGGCGACAATATGTCAGGGTGTCCTTAGGGGGCGTTCACGATGAAGCAGAAATTCGCGGACATCGCAAAACTTATATTGGCGCCATGCCTGGTCGCATTATCCAAAGCGTAAAAAAGGCAGGTGCGGCTAATCCTGTATTTATTCTGGATGAGATCGATAAAATCGGTAACAGCTTTCATGGTGATCCGGCTTCAGCACTGCTGGAGGTATTGGATCCTGAGCAAAACAGTTCTTTTCACGACAATTATCTGGAAGTTGATTTTGACCTGTCGAAGGTGATGTTTGTGGCTACGGCCAATACCCTGAGCTCGATTTCGGCGCCACTTCTCGACCGGATGGAACTGATAGATGTGACCGGTTATATTTTGGAGGAAAAGCAAGAGATTGCGCGAAGGCATTTGGTACCCAGACAAATGGAATTGCATGGCATTCCCAAGGGCACCATTACTTTATCCAAGAGTGTTTTGGCTTATTTGATTGAAAGTCATACGCGAGAGTCGGGTGTTCGTAAATTGGATAAGGTATTGGCAACACTCTTCAGAAAAGTGGCTTTGAAAATTGCCTCTGATGAAAAAGTGAAGAAGAATGTAACCATGGCTGATATCAGGGAGTACCTGGGCGTTGAGCGCTTCTCTAAAGACACCTGGGAGAAGGAGTCCTTTTTAGGGGTGGTCACCGGTTTGGCATGGACAGCGGTTGGTGGGGAGATTTTATTTGTTGAGAGTAGTCTTAGCAAGGGAAAAGGCAATTTGACCCTCACAGGAAATCTGGGGGATGTTATGAAGGAGTCGGCCGTGCTGGCACTGGAGTACCTTAAGTCACATGCCGAGGCTTTAGGGCTTAATGCTGCGCTGATTGAGGAAAACAATGTGCATGTGCATGTACCCGAAGGAGCTATCCCAAAAGATGGGCCTTCGGCCGGTATAACCATGGTTACGTCCATTGCTTCAGTGTTGTCGGGTCGCAAAGTGAAACCCCGTTTGGCCATGACCGGTGAGATTACCCTGCGTGGAAAAGTCTTACCTGTTGGTGGCATCAAGGAAAAGATATTGGCCGCGAAGCGTGCCGGCATTAGCGATGTGATCCTTTCTAGGGAAAACCGTAAAGATGTGGATGAAATTAAGCCCATGTATCTGGAAGGCCTAAACTTCCATTTTGTAGAAACGATATTGGATGTGCTTAGTTTGGCACTGGAAGCATAAATAAAAAGGGAGCCAATTGGCTCCTTTTTTATTTATTTAAGTTCTTCAGTAGTTTTTTCCCGGACATGCGCATTTTCAAAGACTTCCATTAAACTTTCCATATCTGGTGTGAGACGGGCCAAGGCTCTTTTAATAAAAGCCTTGGGTATGTGTTTGAAATAGGCTTGAGCCATGGCCCCGGTTATCGAAGCGATGGTGTTGGATGGCCCGCCTATTAAAATGGCCAGACGAATGGCTTCTTCAAAGTCGCTTGCCTCCAAAAATGCCGCAATGGCAGGAGGAACCGGTGTGCATAGTGGCTCTCCCGAATGAATTTTATCTTTCCAATGGGACACCTTCAGATTGAGGTCGTAACCAAAGTGGACCGAAATGAAAGTCTTAATTTCTTTACGTGTGGCACCACTTTTAGCCATGAAGACAGCCACCGCAGTGGCCTGGGCGGCTTCAAGCCTTACGGGTACGTTATGGGTGATGATGGCCGACTTCCTGGCCTCGCTTAAAGCCTCCTCCATGGAACTGGCTGCAAAGCCAATAGGACTGATGCGTCTGGCTGCGCCATCGCCATCACTTTTATAGTCCTCCACACCACCATTTTGAGCCCACTGTAAAAAATCAGGTCGGTAACCTGCCTCCGGAAAACGTCGGGTCCACTCAATGAGCGTTTCTCTATAGGGTTTCTGATGAATTATGGAGTCGGCTGTAGCCAAAGTCAGCACAGTGTCGTCTGTAAAAGCGGATGTGGATTTGAAAAGTTGAAATTCTGTGGATGGCAAATTTTCATTGACAAATGCCGATCCAATGATATCTCCAATTATTGCTCCCTTCATAAATGTGGTTCTTTACCAGGTTGGTTTCTTAGGTCTGTCCGCTTTTATTTTGTATATTCATCTTGCCAATGTAAACTTGGCTTGAGATCACGGTGGGGTTGAAAAGACAGGACGAATATCATAAGTTTTGCTATAATATCAAATTTTTTTTGACCTTTCTTGCAAACTGTTTTAACGGTTGTTTTATAAAGGTCTGAATGTGTTTGTATTGAAAGTGCTTCGTGGTATCTTTCCGGAAAGTTGTTTTTTTGTTTTCACTTTTTTATATTTAATAGATAATGCAAGGCTTCCTTAACATTGTGGATATGAGAAACGCGATTAAGTATCTGGTTCTTACCGCCGTTCTTGTCGCCGGTGGGTTTTTTCTCTGGTACTTTAGGTCCGTCTTTATTTTTATTGCCATTGCTGCTGTTTTCTCACTAATAACCCGGCCCATTTTTGATTTATTTAAAAGAGGGCATGTCGGACGTTATTTTGTGGGCAATGGATTGGCGGCCCTGTTTACCGTTCTTATTATCTGGGTATTTATAGGGTTGTTTTTCAGATATACCATTCCTCTAATAGGTGGAGAGCTACACTATCTTTCTTCGGTCGATTATCCGCAGGTCTTTGATAGTGCGTCGTTGTTACTGAAAGAGGCTTTGGAACCATTTAAGAAGATAGACCCGGAGATTATTGAATCGCTGGAACTACAGATTCGTGAGGCGGTTAGGTCTGTTTTTGATGTGTCACAAATTACCGGCGCTTTTTCGGGTGTGTTAGGTTTTTTTGGTGGCTTATTTATTGCCACCTTTTCCATAACCTTTATCACATTTTTCTTTTTGAAGGAGGAAGGTCTTTTGGTGCGTTTGTTGATGATGCTGATCCCTGATGAGCATGAGGAAGGCTTAAGGCATGTTTTGTTGTCGGTTAAGTTTCTGCTAAGACGGTATTTCCTTGGTGTGTTGTTGCAGATTATTCTGATCTGCCTTCTTGTAACTGCCGGATTTATGATTTTGGGACTTAGCTTTAACCATGCGGTGACTATTGGAATTGTCAGCGGGTTGTTTAATGTTATTCCTTATGTGGGACCTGTGATGGGGGCTTTGTTCGGACTGCTGACTTCTTCCATCATTTATTTGCAAGTGCCTTTTGAAATGAGTTTTCTGACCTTTTTAGGCTTCGCGACTTTGGTTTATGTGATTGTTCAGCTTATGGACAACCTATTGTTCCAACCGCTGATTTTTTCCAGCAGTGTACAGGCACACCCTCTGGAAATTTTTATCGTCATTTTAATGTCCGGTTACCTTTCAGGCGTTATTGGCATGTTTCTGGCCATACCTGTTTATACAATTTTTCGGGTAATTGGCAGGGAGTTTTTCTATAAATACAGGGTTGTTAAAAAACTGACCGACGGCTTGCGTTAAGGTAAGAGCTCATCTGCTATTTCAAGCGTATCAGGCGCTGAGTATGTGTTTTTAGGAACCATGCTTTCAGATAGCGGTTGTTGACGGCTTTTGATGGACAATGCATCCTGAATGGGCAATCTTTTGCCATTTAAAGTGGCTATAATAAAGGCATCATGAAAGCCCATTTGTTGTATGATGGTTCTGAACGCTTCTGCATCTCTGAAGTTCTGAAAAATACCTACAGTAAACTGATTGATGGTCTGGTAGGTATACTGCTTCAGTGAAAACATGTTGGTCTCAAACGGCCGCATATCTACTCCTGTATAGGCGCCGATTTGTACACTGAACAGCAGTCCGTCTTCCGGCACATAAAAGCTCAGCATATCTTCTCCTTGAATTTCGGGGCCCGACGCGTTGATTTGCAAATGGTTTTTAGCCGTGTCTGCGGCTGATGTGTCTGTGACTGCGACGGATGCTATTGTATTAATTGTAGTATCTTGTTTCAGAGGCCATTGAATAATGCCATAGGCAAACATCATAACTAGCAATACAACGAAAAAGAGCAATTGAAAGAAAGCTCTTTTTTTTAGCTTGTTATGTTTAACAGATTGCTTTTGAGAAAGAGTTTTTAGTCTTGCAACCTCCTTCTCAAGCGCATTGGTCCTTGTGGATTCCCCTTTTGTTTGATTGAATGTGTGTTCACTATCAGTCATAAATATATGTTTTGCAGGGTTAAATTTAATGATTCCTTTTAAATATCCATGGTTCAGTGTTTTTTTTTCATTTTTAATCTTTCTAGCCTCTGGATTTTTGCACTTGAATAGGTTCTTTGAAGGGTCCTTTTTTCTGTAAATATGAAATGTTGTCGATACCCTGTTTGTAATCACATATTTAAATAGCTTGTAATTAAATAGTTGTAGTGCTGCCTGTTAAATAATGTCAACTTTGGCACAAGATTTGGTTGTGTATAGTCAAACCGGTTTTCTTTACTCGATTGTTTAACTTAATACCAGGAGCCATGAAAACTTTGCATACCTTCCGTCAATTAGCCGTTGTTGCTTTCTTATCGATGTTAACAATGGCTGCCACAGGGCAACAGAACACGCGCCAGGATCGCAGAACCGGTTCAGAAAGAAATGGTAATCGGACCGAAACCAGGCCTTCCAATGACAATGCCAACCGACCAAGCCGTGAGCAATATACCAGAAATGAGGGCCGAGCTGCTTATGAGTCCAAGGGTAACCAAAACTACAATCGAAATAATCAAAATAGTAAACGGGATGATGGGCATTATAAGAAGGATGACCGAAAGCATGGGCAATACAACAAGCCTCAAACAGGCCGTAAGCCTGCCCCCGCTCATGTGCATCATAGTCCGCACAGACCAGTTTACCACCAGCCGGCACGTGTGCACCATGCTCCCAACCCACATGCCTATTATAGGCATCTGCCCACTCGAAGAGTGAACAGGTTTCATTATAATGGTTACGATTACTTTCATTCCAATAACCATTTTTACAGATACCACCCGCATCATGGTTATAGATTAGTGGAGGCGCCTTTTACACGGGTAAGGTATTTGCCAGCCAGGTATCAGGTGAGGGTCTATAACGGGTATTCTTATCCTTATTATAACGGATTCTTCTTTTTGCCCGCTGAATACGGCTATGTGATGGTGCCGGCACCTGCCAGACCGCAAATGTCATTCAATGTTGTTTTGAATCTATAAACCTTCGGGTTTTCAATAGGAAGGGAAATAATTATCAAAGGCCGGAAGTCAACCCGGCCTTTGATAATTTTAGTATGAGTCAGAGTTCTATTTCAACCCTTGTTTGACTGATTATACATCTCAATGATGTTGATATAGGGAGCTACCCCTACCGCGGTAGCATCGGCCTTAACGGCCGACTGCATATAATACATTTCCCGCTCTCTTAGTTTTTCCCGGATAAAATCCAAAAGCTCACTGTCCGATTTATTGGCAATGAGGGGGCGTGATTTTTTTGCGGGCATCAGACGGTCTTTCAATACTTCAGCATCTAATTTTAAATAGATGGTCAATCCGCTTTGGTTCATCAAATCCATGTTTCCATGGAAACATGGCGTGCCTCCGCCCGTTGATACGATTACGTTGGAGAGTTGGGTCATTTCGTTAATGGCTTCATTTTCCATTTGCCTGAAGGCCGCTTCGCCCTGGGTGCTGAAAATATGGGGGATGCTTTGTCCGTGTTTTTTTTCAATATGTTGATCCAGATCAATAAACTGCCATTTGAGTGCACGGGCCAGCATTTGTCCAACCGTCGTTTTTCCGCTGCCCATAAAGCCTGTTAAAAATACCCTTGTAACTGTCATTGTACCTGTTTAATTGTCGAAAATGGACATTTGGCCATCAGTCGCCTCATCCTCAGGGCCTTCCGTTTGATTGCCGGTCGGCAG
>DHVH01000114.1 GCA_002412555.1 Marinilabiliaceae bacterium UBA5213
TATCAGCGTGATTCATGCTCAATGTGACCAATAAATATTATTAACACTAATAATTGAGAAATGGAAATTTTCACCCACGAGAATGCCGTATTAACTTATAATCCCGAGACCTTTGAATTGTTGCAATCCTGGAAGGGGTATGTTCCGACTGAGCTGTTTCGTCAAGTGATTGATGCTACTGTATCGCATGTTCGAAAAAACAAAGTGTTGTTTTTAATTTCAGATACATCCGGACAAAAAGTGGTCAGTAGCAGTGATGCGGAGTATGCTGCATCGGTAATGAGTGTGATGATTGACAATGGATTAAAAGCCATGGCCTTTGTTATTCCTGAAAATGTATTTACCAAATTTTCCCTCAAGAAGTTTTCAGATGCTGGCCACGGAGATGTGGTGGCTTATTTTGACAGTCTCGCAGATGCCCGCAAATGGGGAGAATTAATGATTGCGAGAGAGCGTTAACAAAGGTGGGTTTATCCTAATCTGCTGAGCGTCCTGACAATCTCCATGCTATTGATGGTAATGTTTTTACCATCAATGATAATTATTTTGTCATTTTTGAATTCTGTCAACGTTCGTATAAAACTTTCCTTGGTGGTTCCTGAGAACTGGGCCAATTCTTCGCGACTTAGCGGAAATTCAAATTGTTCGGTTTTATTATTGAGTTCATAAAAGTAGAGGAGTACATCGGCCACTCTGCCGGGTAATTGTTTGTTATTGATGGTTATTAAGCGGTTAATGTTCTTTTTGGCTATTTGAAAGGTGCTTTTTAGAATTTCATCTTGAAGTCTTGGTTGGTCTTTAAAAATCTGCTCAAGTTGTGAAGCTGCTATGTATCTTACCTTTGTTTTAGTAAGAGCGATTGAAGTATAATCGTTTTTTGTACCGCTAAAGAGACAAATTAATCCCATGAAATTCCCCTGTTTATTCATCTCCAGGATATTGGTTTTTCCATTGGCATTTTCTTTGATTGTTTTTACCATTCCCTCTTCCAGAAAGAGGGCATGTGTAGCAGGGGTGGATGCTTTTATAATGACGTCTCCTTTTTTGTAGGTCACAGGCGGGCACGAGGCCAGATAGGGAAGCCATTGGCAGGTGCGTTTTGGTTCATTTGTCAGGTTGTTCATATGTGCGACGTCAGGGGTATTCATGGTGCACTTCAGAGGTTTAATGTTTGTTATAAATGTATACAATTTTTTCTACAAAAAAAGAGCAAAGAAATCAAAGATGGTAATTTACTACATAATATAAGTTATGTAGCAAAAAGCATCAGAAGTGTCTGGTTTTTATTTGTCAAATTCAAATAGGATATCCAAGTATTGTTTATAGCATAAACGAAGTGACGGCTCTTGTTTGTTGTGACTTGTTTTTTAGGCAGTTGAGTTTAGTGATTCAATGAATCACTACCTGCTTAGGCGATCTTTCAACTCTTAACTATTTGGGCTTCTCAAAAATATTAACTGTTTTGTCAAATAAGAGTGGATGAATTTCGTACAAAAATGGAGGGCAATAGACATTTTGTTTGTACCTTACTTCCATGTTCCATAAGCTACATAATCGCATGAATCCCGACTTGTATAAATCCATTGTGGAGCAAAGTCCTGTTTCCATTGTTATTACCGATGTGGATGGTGTTATAGAGTATGTTAATGTCAAGTTTTGTGAATTAACCGGATATTGTTCTGAGGAGCTTATTGGAAAAACACCACGCATTTTAAAGTCGGGACAAACTTCCACAGAAGATTACCGGCAGATGTGGCAAACTATTCAATCTGGCCATGCGTGGCATGGCGAATTCATTAACCGAAAAAAGAACGGGGAAATCTACTATGAATCGGCCGTTATTGCACCTTCTGTTGACGTGTCGGGGAAAAATTGTCATTATATAGGTATAAAAGAGGATGTGACCGGCCGAGTTTTGGCTCAAAGAGCCAGCATGGCGCATAGCCTTCGCTTAGCAGCACTTCTGGAAGTAGGGCAGTCTTTTAGTTCTACCATTGATATGGAGGAGTTATTGAAGATTGTCATAAGCAAAGGCATAAGTCTGCTAAACATGGCCAGTGGCTCCATCTTTTTTATTGTTGGAGATAAAATGGAGAAGGAAGCCAGCCTCCCTGAGACTAAGGACGGTGAACCAGATATGTTGAAGCTGGTGAGTCTCAGTAAATTTCCTCATATCAATGCTTGCGTGGACAGTAAAGATGTTGTGATATTGCAGGATTTGAGTAAAGAAGCTCTAACGCCTGAAGAAAGGCTTATTGTAAAGTTCAAAAGCGCCCAGGCCATTATAGTTATTCCACTGATCATAGATGATAAGGTCCTTGGGGTTATGGAATTGATTTCTACTACAACAATAAGCTCGTTTAATCAATTGGATGTGGAAGTCTGTCAGGTTTTGGCTGCGCAAGCCTCTATGGCATTAAAAAATGCCTGGCTTTACAAAGAAGCGGACGGCTATGCTGAAGAGCTTGAGAAGAATAACGCTCAACTATCGCGCTTAAATGAAGATCTAAGAACTGAAAAGAGCAAAGCAGAAGAAAGTGAGCGCTTAAAAACAGCCTTTCTGCAAAATATGTCGCATGAGATTCGTACCCCTATGAATGGGATTTTGGGGTTTGTGGAGCTTTTGAAGCTAACCCATCTTTCAGAAGATCATCGGCAAGAATATTTGGGACATGTTATTAATTCGACCAACCAATTGTTGAATGTTGTCGACGACATTCTGGACATTAGTCGCTTAGAGGCAGGTGACGTCCTAATACGGAAAGAAAAGGTTGATCCGGCAGAGGTTGTTGAGACCGTCTATCAAAAGTATGTTTCGCGCTGTGCGGAAGGGGTGGAATTGTTTATGGAGAAGCCAGCCATGGCCGATGACAAGATATTGGTTAACGAAACATCAAGGTTGACTCAAGTGCTTCAAAAATTGGTGGATAATGCCCTTAAGTTTACCCGACAAGGGGAAGTGAGCTTTGGTTATAAGCAGGTAAGCGGTGAAAAAATCCTCTTTTTTGTTGAAGATACAGGTATTGGGGTTGATGCTGACAAAGTTTCATTGATCTTTAAGCCTTTTTATCAATCCGACATGGAAGCGAACCGTGAATTTGGGGGTAATGGACTAGGACTAACCATCGCCGCCCGAATTGTTGAGAGCATGGGAAGTTTTATAAGATTAGAAACCAAAGCAGGGGCAGGATCCTATTTTTCATTTGACTTGGATCTCTCTGATAGGGATGCGCTAGAATCTGCCCCGGGGTCAAAGGTTAAGAAAGTGCGGTCAAAAGATACTTTTACCATTTTGGTGGCTGAAGATGATGAGGTGAATTTCTTGTTTTTGCGGGATGCACTAAAAAATAGCGAAGCGGGTGAACGGTTTGAGATTCTGCATGCATGGAATGGTCTGGAGGCTCTGGAAATTCAGCGCAATCACAGTGATTTGGATTTGGTATTGATGGATATTAAAATGCCGCGGATGGATGGACTGGAAGCTACCCGCCTCATTAAGGAAGAGAATCCCTTTGTGCCCATTGTGGCACAAACAGCTTTTGCATTAACCGGTGAGCAGGATAAAGCCATTGAAGCTGGTTGTGAAGGCTACTTGTCCAAGCCCATAGAACTTGAGCTGCTGCTTCAAACGGTCTATAAACACCTGGGACTACCATTAAAAGGTGTGATTAATCGCTAAAAACCTCTCCTCGGTGATATATATCACCGCAATTGTTAAGCTATATCATCGACTATTTTGTATCTACGCATTATATTTGTCGTATCACCAATATAAAAATACGGATAAATGAGCAATAGTAAAGGTTATATCCTGGTTGTGGACGACTCCCAAACCAACAATGTATTGTTGGAGGCGGTCTTGTCTGAGGGTGGATATGCAAGTCAAACGGCCATGTCAGCTTCAGAAGCGTGGGCCTTAATGTATAAGGATCGGCCGGCCCTGGTGCTTTTAGATCTGCTCATGCCTAAGATTTCTGGTTTTCAGTTGTTGGAGCGCATGAAGGCCAAAGAAGCCTATGCCGACATACCGGTTATTATTGTTTCAGCGCTCAGTGATCCCGAAACCGCCCGTGTATTGCAGGACATGGGAGCGGATGATTTCTTCTCAAAGCCGTTGGATATTCATGGACTTTTAAAACGAATTTCTGAATTATATGTAAGTCCGGAATAGGTTAAATCTATTGATATTTAGTCGATTATAAAATGACATGGCAGCATGAATGGGATTGTTATGTGCTTAATTGAACCAACTTATATTGTCTTATGATAACCTCTTTTGAGAATTTTCAGTCCAGATTTATCGAAGAAGCGCTGGATAATATCAACGAATTGGAAAGTACCCTTTTGGAGCTCGATTTGTCGCCCAACGACAAAGAGTTGCTCGAAAAAGTCTTTCGAATTATGCACTCACTTAAGGGTGGAGGTGGCATGTTTGGTTTTGAGCTCTTGAGTGAGTTCTCTCACCACATGGAGAATATTTACGACAAGATCAGGTCTGGGCATTTGGCTGTAACCTCCAAGTTGTTGTCCGTCACCTTTCAATCGGTAGATATTTTGCGCGACTTAGTAAATGCGGAGGTGCTGGCATCACCTGAAATGGCAAGCAGATACAAGGAAATGGTGGCCACCATCGAAAATGTCTTAAAAGAAGAAACAGAAGAACAAAAAAGTCGGACCGCAGTTGGTATACTTTCCAAGCAGGATGACCATTCCGAGATGACAGGAACTGTCACCTGGTATATCCATTTTTACCCTGGTGCCCATGTTTTGGAGAATGGTACCAACCTACTCTATCTCATTGATGAACTGGAACAGATGGGGCAATTAAAAGCGGTACCACGACTTTTAAAAGTGCCTGATCTGGAAGCGTTAGAGCCAGAAAAGTCTTGTATTTTCTGGGATTTATTTTTATCCACCGACATGGGTAAAGCCGCCATAATGGATGTTTTTATGTTTGTGGAAGACGACTCTACCATTGAAATACATCGGCTTAGTCAGTCCGATTTGTTCACCCATCCGAAATTCACTGCCCGGTTAGATACCCTGTGTGAAAGCAAAATGGAAATTGAACTTTCAGACCTCAATGAGTTTATGGCAGAGCGGCCGGAGGAAGAGGGTTTTAAGGCGCCTGTTGTGTTTGATAAGGCGGGGCATACCTCAGAAGGGAAAAAAGTGGCCTCCTCCTCAATCAGAGTGGCTTCAGATAAAATTGACGGACTCATGAATCTGGTTAGTGAGCTGGTTATAACGCAGGAAAGGCTCAATTTGATAGCGGCTCGCTATCAAATTCCTGAGCTTAAAATGGTCACGGAGAATGTGCAGAAACTCACAGGACAGCTGCGCGACAATGCCTTTAGCATCAGTCTTATTCCTATTTCTAATATGATGGCTCGTTTTCAGAGGTTGGTCAGGGATTTGAGCACTCAATTGGGCAAAAGGGTTGAATTCACAGCCACCGGAACTGAAACGGAACTGGACAAGACCATGATCGAGAGTCTGACCGACCCCTTGCTGCACATAATTCGCAACAGTATAGACCATGGCATTGAGTTGCCCGATGTCCGCCAAAAAGCTGGAAAGAATCCCAAAGGAAGTATTCAATTGGAAGCCGGCTATTCAGGTGCCAATGTGGTGATAAAAATACTGGATGATGGCGCCGGGGTGGACTGCGAGCGGGTGCGACGCAAAGCTATAGAAAAGGGCCTTATACAAGAGGAGGAAAGGCTGACCAAAGAAGAGCTGCTTAATTTATTGTTTGTTCCAGGTTTTAGCACCTCCTCGCAGGTTACTGAAGTCTCTGGTCGTGGTGTAGGCATGGATGTGGTGAAGCGTAATATTGCTGCTATTCGGGGCGATGTGCACATAGAATCAGAGCCCGGGAAGGGTTCTTGTATTTCTATCTCTCTTCCTCTGGTGCTGTCGATTATTGATGGTTTGCTGGTACGCATCGGCTCAACGCAATATGTCATACCCTTGTCGCTGACCGATCGGATATACCCGGCCAATAGTCAGATGTTGGAAGACACCTTTATCAATGTTGTTACCCTGGACGGGGTTCAGATTCCTTTTATCAATCTGCGCAAGGCGTTTGAAGTAGCCGGACCGGCACCTGCCAAATGTCAGATGGTTGTAGTTAAACAGACAGGGTTTACCATTGCCCTTTCGGTGGATCAAGTGATTGGGAAGATACAGGCCGTGCTGAAGCCATTGGGTAAGTTGTACCACCATCAAAAGATGATTTCTGCAGCCACCATCATGGGAGATGGTACCATAGCGCTGGTTTTGGATGCCAATACCATTGCTCGGGAGGTGATGGAGCATTAGCAAAATAGGATAGAAATTTTTAAATGAGCCGTAATATGGAAAACAAAAACAGCAACAATTCTTATCTATCCTTCAGATTGGGGGAAGAGATTTTTGCACTCCACGTGAGTCAGGTGCATAAAATCCTGGAGATGACCAAGGTGACGGAGGTTCCAAAGTCGCCCGATTACATGAAGGGCGTCATTAACCTGCGGGGCAGTGTTCTGCCTGTGGTAGATACCCGGGTAAAGTTTGGTATGACCCCCATTGAAAAATCAAAGAGCACCAGCATTTTGGTGATAGAAATTGAATTGGGTGGCGAGTCGGTCATGGTAGGCCTACTGGTAGATGCCGTTCATGCAGTGTTAAAATTGGAGGCAGAAGACCTGCTTCCTGCCCCCCGGATAGGCAACCGCTACCAGTCCGAATTCATTCTGAACATGGCAAAGGTTAAGGACAAATTCTTCATTGTTCTGAATATGGACGCCGTTTTTTCCATGGAAGAGCATTTAAGTCTGAAAGAGCTGGCTGAAGTGCGCGAGAAAGTCACAAAAGACCATTTAAGTGCATCCAAATAATTTTCCAAAACCCAACAAATAAATTATAATGAGATGAAGTTTAAAGATTTAAAAATTGGCCAAAAGATCGTTACAGGTTTTTCCGCCATCACCGTCATTGCCCTTGTAATTGGGGTTGTAGGTTTGGTAAGCATACGTAATGTGGGACAATCCTTCCACAAGGTGGCAGATGAGAACATGCCAAGTGTTATGCACTTACTGGATATACAGGCCAATATTGAACAGCTAATGGTTAGCATGAGAACCATTCTTAACCCCAATTTAACCTCCGAGGCACGGGTAGCTGAAATGCGTAGCGTTCAGCAAAACAGAGAGATTTATAATCAAGCTATTGAGGCCTTTCAGCAATTGCCGCATACCGAAGAGGAAACCCTCGTTTGGAATTCATTTTTAGAATCGTTAACGGATTGGCGTACGCTGAACGAGCAGTTTACTGCGGATGTAGATCGGCTAAACACCTTGGACATTCACTATCCTATGGAATTCCTGAAGAATCTGGAATTGTTTGAGAAAGACCATTATGCTTTACAGGTTCGGGTGGCCAATGCTTTGCAGTCGGGCAAGGCCTTTGAGGGCGGTGATGATCACACAGCCTGTAATTTGGGGGTATGGATACCGACCTTAAGTACCAGCAATGCCTCCATTAATACTACCATCGCCAATATGCGAGAGCACCATAATGCTTTTCACAGATCCGTTCATGACATTATGGAGTCGATCAAAAGGGGCAACATGACAGCGGCCATGGGAATTTACAACCGACAAATGCTGCCTTCGGCAGATGAGGTTTTTAAATATTTCAATATTTTAAATGAGCAGGCAGAAGAAGCAGTGGCCATATTTGAGAATATGGAAAAAGTTCAAATGGTAGATGCGCTGGTTTATTTGGTGGAGGTGCGTAAAAACATTGAGGCCATGGTTGTAATGAATGTTTCAGATGCTGGTGCTGAAGTTGAACGTGGCGATCGTTTGGTAGCCAGCAGTAATATTACCATGATTTTGGCCATTTTGATTGGCATTGCCATCGCCATCTTCTTAAGTCTGCTAATTTCCCGTGCCATTACCGGAGGTGTTAACAAAGGAGTGGCCTTTGCTGAAGAGGTTGCTGCAGGTAATTTAACTGTTGAGGTGGATAAAGGACTATTGAATCAGAAAGATGAAATTGGCCAATTAGCGCGGTCGTTGCAGCAAATGGTTGAACAACTGCGCGATATTATTGGTGATATTTTGGGTGAGGCAGATAATATTTCCGCTGCC
>DHVH01000141.1 GCA_002412555.1 Marinilabiliaceae bacterium UBA5213
TGTATAACAAGGATGTACAGGCCTATATTGATGTGTATACCCTTCGTCGAAAGGCCCATTTGTCCACTATTATTGGACGGGCTGAACTCTATTTTCCCTTGTTTGAGGAGCATTTGGATAAAATGGGACTTCCCCTTGAACTCAAGTACCTGGCTGTGGTCGAATCAGCCTTGGATCCAAAGGCCCGCTCAACTTCTGGAGCTACCGGCTTATGGCAGTTCCTTTTTCAGGCCGCTCGTCTGTTTAATCTAGAGATCTCGTCCTACATTGATGAGCGTTCTGACCCCGTAAAATCGACCGTGGCTGCCTGTCAGTATTTAAAGTATTTGTACGATAATTTTCAGGATTGGCATTTGGCCTTGGCCGCTTATAACGGAGGTATTGCCGTAGTCAATGAGGCCATTGAGAAGTCAGGAGGGGAGCGTGATTTTTGGAAAATCCGTCCCTGGCTGAGCGAAGAAACCCGGGGCTACGTCCCGGCTTTTATTGCCGTTAATTATGTGATGAATTACTATCACAACTATCAAATTGTGCCCGAAAGCGCACCCTTTAATTATGACGATTTAGGCTTTGTGCACATTGGTCAGTCCACCTCGTTTCAGCAATTGGGCGCTGTTATTGATGTGCCTGTTGAGACCCTGAGATGGCTAAATCCCGTTTTTTTGAAAGACTACATTCCGGTTGTTGAAGAACCCGTTGAGATTGTGATTCCACGTGATAAAGTTTTGCTCTTTTTTGAAAAGCGGCACCTTTTGGTGCGTGAAGCAGCTCCACCGGTGGCCTCATTGCCTCCGGTAGGTGATACCAAAGGGAGGCGACAGCTAACTCACACGGTTAGAAATGGCGAGTTCTTTCATCGCATTGCTATGGATTACGGGGTTAGGGTAGAAGATGTTCAAAAGTGGAACAATTTGCGTACACGCCATTTGTTGGCGGGGCAAAGATTGATAATCTGGTACAAACCGGATGACGAACCGTTGTTTATGGTCCAAAGAAGCTGGATGGAGGCACTCAATGACAGACCGGATAATTAGTTGAGCATATTCCATTCAATTTTTGTATCTTGTTATTTTTGTAAGTTTTGATGGTCGCCATTTGGGAAGAGATAGGAATAAACTTTATAAAGTTATGTCAAACAATTAATTGAATGGTTGTTATGAGAAAAATTAAATTTGGAATACCATTATTTATAGTTGTTTTGGTGCTTTTGTCGGCATGTAAAAATACCAGTAATCAAAAGCCTAACATCACCGGAGCCATGGGCGAAGTATTGGTGGTGATGGATGATAAGTGGAGAAACGGCCCCGAAGGTGAAGCCCTTCAGCGCATTCTTAAACAACCGATGGAAGGTCTGCCACAAGTGGAGCCCATCTTTAATGTTTCCATCACCCCGCACAGAGCCTTTAGTGGTTCCATGCGTACTTTTCGAAATCTGATCATTACGAATATTGGACCGGAGGTAGAAAACGAAGGCGTTCGTTTTTTTAGTGAATCAAGTTGGGCCAGAGATCAGGCTTTGATCCATATCAACGCTAAATCCCCAGAGCAATTTCATGCCTTGCTGGATAAGGAAGAGGTGCGAATTTTGGGCTATATTCTCAGGGCTGAGCGTCAGCGAAGCATCCGTTATTATACGAAATTTGTGGCTGGCGATTTGACCGATAAGGTCAACCGGAAATGGGACATGAAAGTGATAATTCACAATATTTTTACCGTTAGATTAGATAATAATGATTTCACTTGGATGTCGCATGAAACGCCATCACTTAGTCAGGGCATGTTTATTTACAGTTTTGATTACATCGGGGAAGGAACCTTTTCAAGGGAGTATCTTCTGAATAAGCGCGATTCTATTTTAAGGCAGAATGTGCCGGGACCTTCTGATGGGTCTTATATGTCCACCGAGCACATGACCCCGGTCACCTATAAATCTTTTAAAAGCAAAGGCCACGAGGTGGTTGAGTTAAGAGGGCTTTGGAAAGTGGTAGGTGATTTGATGGGCGGTCCCTTTGTCATGCATGCCCATTTTGATAAAGCCAATAACCGGGTGGTGGTGACCGATGGCTATGTCTTTTTGCCCGAAGAGCCCAAAAAAAGAAATTACATCTGGCAATTGGAATCCTTGTTTTACTCAGTTGATTTTGGAGGTGAACAGGAGGAGACCGCATTATAAAAGGGCGTATGACACTTCCGGTTTTTTCCAAAGATGAATTGCAGCAGGCCACTCAGAAAGCAGATTTGATACAGGCAGCCGCCAATCAGATCATTAAGGACTTTGCCGAGTTTGGGTTGGAGGTTCAGTTTTCAGGTGCTACAGTCTCTTTTTATGAGGAACTTTCTGCCCAGCTGGAAGTTCATGTACAACAGCTGATTAGCGAGAATTACTCTGGTTTCATGGGCTTGTTGTACCGGATAGATATTGGCCAGAAAGAAATAGCACAATACGAGCAGGATATGAATGGCTTTCCCTATGCCAGAATTATTACAGAACTGATTATTCACCGGGAGATCAAAAAAGTGCTTTTTCGGGCGTATTTCAGGGACAAGCGGTAAAATGTAATATTAATCATCCATATAATGTCAGTAATAATAAGATCGGCGATAGAATTGCCAGTTGACGTAAGTACTCTGTTTTTAAGTGCCGAAATAGCCCTGTTAAAGGATTTTCAGTTTGCGGATAAGGAGCTTAAATATTTTGAGCAAAAAAGAGCGAAAGATCAGACGAACGGTTTGATTATGATTAACCGGCTGGATCAGTTAGTGGGTCTTTTGCTGCCTGATGAGAAGGAGACGCTTGCAGATCAGATGGAAACGCTTCGCAGGCAGGGTGCTCAGGTGGCTCAGCAATTAAAGAAAGAGGGCTTGACGAAGGTGGCCTTGATGGATTTAATGAACCAGCCTGATTTGATGTTGGCCTTGGCTGAAGGTATTGCCTTAGCTTCTTATGAGTTTGCCAAATACAAGACCGCTATAAAAGAGGCGTATGACCTGGAGATTTTAGTGGTTAGTCCAAGCTTATCCGGGTGTCGCATAGCTGCCATGAACCGGATAGTTGAAGCCGTCTTTATGGCACGTGACTTGGTCAATGAACCAGTGGGCTATTTGAATGCCCAACGTTTGGGGCAGACCGTTCTGGACTTGGCCAAAACCTACGGCTTTACCGCCGAAGTCTTTAATAAGAAAAAAATTGAGACCCTGAAAATGGGTGGTTTACTGGCTGTGAACAAGGGTAGCATTGACCCGCCGACCTTTACAGTGATGGAATGGAAACCGGCCGATGCCAATAACTCGCAGCCCATTGTGCTGGTCGGAAAGGGCGTTGTGTATGATACAGGTGGTGTCAACTTAAAAACCCCTCCTGGCAGTCTGGATACCATGAAATGTGACATGGGGGGAGCTGCTTCGGTCATAGGCGCTATGGTGGCTTTGGCTGCCAATCAGTTGCCGGTGCATGTGATTGGGATTGTACCGGCAACAGATAACCGTCTGGGAGGTAACGCCATTGTGCCCGGTGATATTATTACCATGCACAGCGGTACAACAGTGGAAATCATCAATACCGATGCTGAAGGTCGTCTGATATTGGCAGATGCCCTTAGTTTTGCCAAAAAGTACCAGCCGGAACTGGTCATCGATTTGGCCACCTTAACCGGAAATGCCGTAGTGGCCATAGGCTCACATGGCACTGTTGGTATGGGAACGGCCTCTGACGAAGTGAAACTAGCCCTCGCACAGGCAGGCGATGCTGTGTGTGAAAGGGTTGTGTGGTTTCCTTTCTGGAAGGATTATGACGATGAGATTAAATCAGAGATCGCCGATCTCAAGAACCTGGGTAGCAGGGAAGGGGGAGCAATTTCTGCCGGCAAATTTCTTGCGAAATTTGTGGATGCGCCATGGCTGCATCTGGATATTGCGGGACCCGCTTTTCTTGAGCGCAAAGCCCACTATAGGGGTATTGGGGGAACAGGTGTAGGCGTGCGTTTACTGCTGCGCTTTTTTGAGAATCAATGGGGGACTAAGCAGTAGCTGATAGACAAAATTCTGGTGAGCTAATATAAATATCCGGAAAATAGAAAATTATGAGTAGCGAAAAATTAAAAGTAGGCATTACACAAGGTGACATCAACGGAATTGGGTATGAGGTGATTTTTAAAGCCTTAGCCGATCCCAGAATGCAAGAGATTTGTACGCCGGTTATTTATGGTTCATCCAAAGTGGCGGCTTACCACCGTAAGGCATTGAATTTGCCTTCGATCAGCCTGAACAGTATCAGCAACGGCCGCGAGGCACATTCCAAACGCATTAATATGGTAAATTGTCTGGACGACAATGTTCGGGTTGAATTGGGAAAGCCGACGGAAGTCGGCGGTCAGTCTGCTTTTCTGGCTTTAGAAAAGGCCATAGAAGATTTAAAGAACAATGCCATTGATGTGCTGGTTACGGCGCCCATTAACAAAAAGGTAATCCAGTCGGACGACTTTAATTTCCCCGGCCATACTGAATACCTGGCCAGTGCCTTTGGTGGAACACCCTTGATGCTGATGGTTAGTGATTTGTTGCGGGTAGGAGTGGTGACTGGTCACATCCCTGTAAAGGAGGTCAGTGCCGCCATTAGCCAGGAGTTGATTGTTGAGAAATTGAGGATCCTGAATCAGAGTCTGAAAGAGGATTTTGTGGTCCGCAGGCCCCGCATTGCGGTGCTTGGCTTAAACCCCCATGCAGGTGATGAAGGCTTGTTGGGTAAAGAAGAGATAGAAACCATTAAA
Organism: Marinilabiliaceae bacterium UBA5213; assembly: GCA_002412555.1. Classification (GTDB taxonomy): domain Bacteria; phylum Bacteroidota; class Bacteroidia; order Bacteroidales; family Marinilabiliaceae; genus Geofilum. Next base: position 4,767 of record DHVH01000141.1, read on the forward strand.
CCTGCCCTTGAATTGGCCAAAAAAGAAGGCATCATGGCCTTTGGGCCTTACCCGGCCGATGGCTTTTTTGCCACCGACGGCTTCAAAAAATTTGACGCTATTCTGGCGATGTACCACGATCAGGGCTTGGCGCCTTTCAAGGCGCTGTCCTTTTCCACGGGAGTAAATTTTACTGCAGGCTTACCGGTGGTTCGGACTTCACCCGACCATGGAACGGCTTATGAAATTACCGGTCAGAATGTAGCTGATGAGCAGTCCCTGTTATCGGCCATTTACATGGCGATAGATGTTTTTAATAACCGCCGGATGCATAAAGAAATATCGGCCAACCCTTTGAATACGTTGGATACGAATTCGTTGGGCGCCGATGAGTAATTGTATTCAGGGGTTATTCTTCACCACCGGCTGAGTAGCCTCTGAGGATTCCCCGATGCGAGTTTCTTACAAACAGCAGGATGTCATCCCGTTCTTTAGAGGCAGGTAATTCTGCCTCTATGCGTATAAGGGCATCTGAGTTGTTGAGGCTCGACTGAAACAGTACCCGATAGCAGTCCTGAATGTCTCTGATTTGCTCGTTGGTAAAGTTTCTACGCCTTAGGCCAATGGAGTTAACGCCGACGTAGGAAAGGCGTTCGCGACCAGCTTTGATAAAAGGCGGAATGTCTTTGCTGACCAACGATCCGCCGGATACCATGACGTGCGCACCAATGTGCACAAATTGGTGAATGGCCGATAGACCACCAATAATGGCCCAATCATCAATCTCCACTTCACCTGCTACCTGCACGCTGTTGACCAAAATGACGTTGTTCCCAATGATGCAATCATGCGCCACATGCACATAGGCCATTAATAAACAGTTGTTACCAATCACCGTTTTGTTGCGGGCCTTGGTGCCTCTGTTAATGGTGGCAAACTCACGAATGGTGGTATTGTCCCCGATTTCAACCGTGGTTTCTTCACCGACAAATTTCAGATCCTGCGGCACGGCTCCGATTACTGCGCCTGGAAATATGTTACAGTTTTTACCAATGGTTGTACCTTCCAGAATGGTGGCATTGGAACCTATTCTGGAACCTTCGCCAATCACCACATTTTTGTCGATGGTCACAAAGGGTTCAATCACCACATTAGGAGCGATTTTTGCTTCGGGATGTATGTATGCTAATGGTTGCTTCATCTTATTTGTTTTTGATTATTTGAGCCATAAATTCCCCTTCAGCCACGATGGTGTCACCCACAAAGGCCAAACCCTTCATATTGGCTACGCCACGGCGCATTTCTGTCATGAGCTCAAGTTTGAAGATAACGGTATCTCCTGGCACCACTTTTTTGCGGAATTTGATGTTGTCCTGTTTGAGGAAATAGGTGCTGTAAGTGTGCGGGTCCTCCAGTTGGTTAAGGACCAATAAGCCTCCTACCTGAGCCATGGCTTCAACCAGAAGAACGCCCGGCATAACAGGTTCATCGGGAAAGTGGCCTGTGAAAAAGGGCTCATTCCCGGTCACGTTTTTAACCCCTACGATGATTCTTTCCTGCAGGTCAATTACTTTATCCACCATCAGGAAAGGATATCTGTGGGGTAGCAGACTTTTGATTTGATTGATGTCAAACACGGGCTCCTTGTTGGGGTCATAAGGGGGAGCATCAATCTTTAATTGCCGCTTGCGAATTTCTTTGCGCAGCAGTTTGGTGAATTCTGCATTGATCTTGTGTCCCGGCTTATTGGCAATGATACGTCCCTTAATGGCGCTGCCGCACAGGGTCAGGTCACCAATTACATCCAATAGTTTATGGCGGGCAGGCTCGTTGGTGAAATGCAGATCCAGGTTGTTGAGAATGCCTGTGGGCTTTACCTCTACAGAGGGTTTCTTGAAAAGTGCTGCGAGCCGGTCCAGCTCTTCCTGCGACACAGGTTTATCAATGATAATAATGGCATTGTCCAGATCGCCTCCCTTAATCAGGTTGTTTTTGAGTAAAGGCTCCAGTTCGTGCAAAAAGACGAAGGTGCGGCACATCGATATTTCTCCCTCAAACGCTTCCAGATCTTCAATGGTGGCAAACTGGTTGGCCAAATGCAGTGACTGGTTGAACGAAATCATTACTTGTGCTGAAAAGCCATTGTCGGGCAGGGCTATGATGTAACTACCCGTTTCAGGATCTTCTACCATCATTTTTTCACGCACCTCAAAATATTCGCGTTCGGCTTTTTGCTCCACAATGCCAGCCTCTTTAATGGCCTGCACAAAGAATTTGGAACTACCGTCAAGTATCGGAGCCTCGGGGCCATCCACATCAATCATACAGTTATCAACGCCTAGTCCGCGCAAGGCCGCCAAGCAGTGCTCAATGGTACTAACTTTGGCTTCTCCCTCCTGTAATACCGTTCCCCGCTGCGTGTAAGATACGTTGTCAACCAGCGCCTTAATGATGGGTTGCCCCTCCATGTCAATTCTTCTGAATTTATAGCCATACCCTTCTTCTGCAGGGTTGAGAGTCAGCGTAACATTTACGCCGGTATGCAATCCGGGGCCTTTAAGTGAAACGGGTTTCCCGATCGTTCTTTGTTTTTCAGCCATTTATAATTGGTGTTAGATTACTTATCAGAAACAATAAAGATCGCTTACTGTTCACCGGTGTTGGATGCTTATGCTTTATGTTATTTTTTTTCGAGTTGGTCAATTTTAGCCTTCAGCTCAGGAAGTTTCCTGAACACCACGTAGGCTTTATTGTAGAGCATGGCGTCAAAAGCAGGAGAGCCCATTTGAACGGAACCTTCCTTGATAATGCTCTTGGAAACGCCTGTCTGCGCCGCCAACTTAACGCCATTGGCAATGGTGAGGTGACCGGCAATGCCTACTTGTCCCCCAAACATCACATTTTTGCCAATTTTAGTGCTTCCGGCAATACCTGTCTGGGCGGCCAGAACGCTGTTTTCGCCAATCTCCACATTGTGGGCAATCTGAATCAGGTTGTCCAGTTTGGTGCCTTTGCGAATAATGGTTGATCCCATGGTAGCTCTGTCGATGGTGGTATTGGCGCCAACCTCTACATGGTCCTCGAGTACAACGATACCCACCTGAGGGATTTTTTCAAATTGCCCGTCGGCTCCTGGCGCAAAGCCAAAACCGTCCGAGCCCACCACGGCGCCAGAGTGAATGATACACTTGCTACCAATCTTACAGCCCTTGTAAATTTTTGCTCCGGGATAAATAATGGAATTGTCGCCAATGCTTACACCATCGCCAATGTATACTTGCGGGTAAATCTGAACATTGTTGCCGATGCTTACCTTTTCGCCTATATAGCTAAAGGCACCTACGTATACAAAATCACCTAATTGCGCTGTTTTGTCGATGAAGGAAGGTTGCTCTATGCCCGTTTTCTTGGGCATGGACTCTTGATACATCTGTAAAAGCATCGCCAGCGCCCGGTAGGCATCTTCGACGCGAATGAGCGTCGATTTAATGGCCTTTTCAGGCTTAAAATTTTTATTGACGATGACAACAGAAGCTTCAGTAGTATAAATGTAAGATTCGTATTTAGGGTTGGCCAGAAAAGTGAGCGTTTCGGGACGACCTTCTTCGATCTTGGATACATCCCGCACAATGGCTTGTGGATTGCCATCCACTTGGCCATTAATAAGAGCCGATATCTGTTCTGCAGTAAATTCCATTAGAAATAAATTTGGTGCAAAACTACGAAAATATCTAACTTAAAAAAAGGAAGGCCACGCTAATGATACGGCCTTTTATGTGCCTCATTCTCTATCGCAGGACTTTTGGGTAACAAAGGATTTGCTTTTTGACCGTTTTTCCGAGCACTGACAAATCCAGCATGTCTGAAGCATTGGCGATGTCTTTGACGGTGTTATCGCGACAAAGAATGTTGATTTTATCATCGATGATGCTGTAAGTGTTATTGGAGATAGTGGATGTAAATACAAAAAAGGCAGCTTCGTCAACATCCTTTAAGTCAAAGGTTTTTTGTAATTGCGTTTGGAGGGTTGCAATTCTGTTTTTCTCAAAAGGCGCGTCTTGTATTTCAATGGCCAAAAGGTTACGGTTCAGCAGACCATCTGCCAGAACAGACAACACCTTGTCGGGGTGCGTAACCCATGATTTGAGGGCTGTCATGATGTCGCTGTCATCCAGTAAGGCAAAGTGATCTAAGACTTTTGGGTCATTTCTGAATTGTTCCATCGAAGGTTGATGGTTTAAGAAGTAGGCCAAATGCCCGGGTATTTGCATGGTTCGAGGATCGCCGGCCAGCTGCCGGGCCCTTCTAAGTATGTTGATCAGCATTTTTTCGGCCACAAGGGCCGTCTTGTGCAGATACACCTGCCAATACATCAGTCGGCGCGCAATCAAAAATTTCTCTATCGAATAGATGCCTTTTTCTTCTACCACCAGTTGATCGTTGGCCACACTGAGCATTTTGATGATGCGGTCGGAGCTCACCACACCTTCTGATACACCGGTGTAAAAGCTGTCGCGTCGCAAGTAATCCAGCCGGTCCATGTCGAGCTGACTGCTCACCAGTTGATGCAAAAATTTTTTTGGATAGCGGTTGGTGAAGATTTCGATGGCCATAGACAAACGACCATCCATTTGTTCGTTCAACCGTTCCATAAACAGAAGGGAAATTTCTTCGTGGTCTATGCCCTGAACCAGGGTGGATTCCAGGACGTGGGAAAAAGGGCCGTGCCCCAAATCGTGCATCAAAATGGCTGCATGCACGGCCTCTGACTCTTCGGGGGTGATAACGTGCCCCTTTTGTCGCAGGGTTTCAACGGCCTCGCTCATCAGGTGCATGCATCCAATGGTGTGTTGAAAGCGCGTGTGGGTGGCGCCCGGGTAGACGAGGGCCGTCATGCCCAGTTGCTTGATCCATCTGAGGCGCTGTAAATAGGGGTGTTCGATTAAGTCGAATATCAGTTCGCCGGGAATGGAGATGAAGCCGTGCACCGGGTCGTTGATGATTTTCTTTTTATTAGTGGTTTTCAATGCGGAATGGTTTGTAGGTGCAAATATAGGAGTTATGGATGAGAGATGCTAAATAGAGGTCATTAGGTCGAGAGGTCGAGAGGTTAAGAGGCGAAGTGCAGCTTAGTCCCGCGAAGCGGGATCGAGAGGTTGTTAGGTTGGAGGGATAAGTTATAAAAAAGGCCGTCGGGGAGGACGGCCTTTTGGGGTTAAGTGGGATAATTTGTTAGTTGGAATTATCCGAAGGGGTGGTTTTGCCGTTTGTTTTCTGGGAGACGGCACCTGCTGTGGCATTGTTGATGATGTTGTTTTTCATCTCCTCGATGGCACTGGGGTGGATGGCCGAAATGGGCTCATGCCTGCCTTCAATGCCGGTGATGACGGAGATGTTGTTCGCCGGGAAGAAATTGAGTGTTTCGGCAAATGGCCGTATCAGACTTTCAAAATTCTCGATGAGATAAATTTTGTTGCCCGACTCCGGATTTTTGCGAATGATGTCGATGGTTTCTTTCAGCTCTTCAATTTCCCCTTCCGCTTTCCCCAAAAAGGAGAAGGTCTTTTGCTTGGCCTGCAGAATCATGCGCTCTTTTTCGGCCATGGCAGGTGTGACAATCTCGGCCTGGTATTTATGCTGAAGCATTTCAAGCTTTTGCTTTTCGGCTTCAATTTCTGAAAGCAGCGCGGCCTCTTGGGCTTTCATATCCTGCAGCACTTTTTCAATACCCACTTTTTCGAGCTGCTTCTCAGTCATGATGCGCACCTTGGTTTCAGCCACCAACTGCTCATAGTTGTTGTCGATGTTGCGAACCCCAACTTCAGCCGTCCGTGCCTCTTCCTGTTCCACGGCATTGGCTCTGGATTCGGCAATGGCTTTGCGGGCTTTAGTTTCGGCATTGACGGTTTGCACCCTTTTGAGTAAGGCTATGTACAAATCCGGTTCAGCCACGCCTTTCAAGCGGTGGTCGTCCACGTCGGCAATGTTCATGGTGGTAATTTCCAGCCCAATATTCTCCAAATCACTCTTGCAGACATTGATCATTTTAGCCACCAGCGTGTCCTTGTCCTGCATCACCTGAACCGGTGTCATGGTGGCGATGGAGTCGCGCAAATGGCCTTCAATAATGTTGCTGGCCAATGATTTCAGTTCCTCTTCCCGGTCAATCATGTGCAGGATGCGGATGGCGGCCAGACTGCGGCCGGCCTGGTTAGAGGCAATGGCAAAACTGACTGTAGCCTTGACATTTAGTGGAACAACACCTTCAGCAATGGCCGAGTCTACCACCACTTCAATGGTGTGGGGGGTCAGGTCCATTTTGGCAAAGCGGTGCAGCAAGGGAATGGTAAAAATACGACCTCCACTGATCATTTGAAAACCTTTTTTGCCGCTCACGCCCGATATAATACCCAATTCGTTACCACCAACAATGCGCATGTTCGAAATTACCTGCACAAAAAGGGTAAGAATGATGAGTCCTAAAAATACACTTACAAATACGATCATTATAATTTCCTCCTTAGTTTTTAGTTGCGAAAAACTCCTTAACAGAAATTCCGGTGGCTTTTTCAAACTCACCCAGGAAGCCCACAAATGATTCAGGACCTCTGTTGACGGCACTGCTAAAGCCTTTGTCCTTGTCCATTAGCACATAGGAATCAACGGCAATTTCGGAAGAGTGCTGTTTGAAGGCTTCATAAAGATGCGGCAGCTGTTGCTGAAGGAAAAGCACTGAGCAGCCAATTTCTTTGGACTGTGCAATGATTTCCATTTTTTTACTCAGGATCCGGTTTTTGGCACTTTCAATAATCTTTACCGCTTCCTTGTCGCCCTGGCTCAGGATGTCCGCCGCTTCATTTTGCGCTTTTTCCTTGATCAGAATTTCGGTTTCATTTTTGAGTTGTTTCAACCCGGTATTGAGTTCTTCAATTCTTCTAAGGCCCCTGTTTTTGGCCGCTTCAATGTTGTTGCGTGCTTCGGCAATGGCCTGAACGATGCTGGCCTCGCTTTCTCTTTTGTACATCTCCAGCTTTTCCTTGGCAATGATGATCTGCTCACTGGCTTTGGCCTTGGCCAATTCAATTCTGCGATTGGCATCCGATTCTGTTTTATCAGCAATGGCCCGTAACCTGGCCTCCTCTATTTCTACATCCTGACGTTTTTCGGCCAGCGTTTTTTGAGCCAGGTTACCAATGTAATTGGAGCTGTCCCATATTTTCTGCAGGGAAACAGACACCACCTTCATGCCAAAACTGGCCAGGTCACTGTTTATGTCCACCAGCAAGGCATTTCTGAATTGGGCACGGTCGCCCTCGGCGGCCGTTTTCTCCATATCGGAGCTGTCGTCATGGTTGCTGTCCTGCATCCCAATCGCTTCCAACGGGGTGGCCTTGTTTAGGGCACCTCTAAAGTTACCTATCAGGGTCTGGCGCACCTGTTCCTGTAGTTCATCGATGTCCTTTCCCATCAATCTTTCTACAGCTGAGTACAGCATCGAGTTGTTATCATCGTCGATGCAGACACAGGCGGTAGCATCTGCGCCCACGGTGATGCCGTTGGCCGAGTTAACGCCGTCCACTTGCACGTTGATGGGAAGTACCCTTAAATCGAGGTACTGGGCACTTTGAAAATAGGGGATGACGCTGCTGCGTCCGCGCTCAACGCTAAAACCAAAGGTTTTATCGTTTTCCTTTCTTTTCCGACCGGTAATAACCAGTAATTTGTTGGGCGGTGCCACTTTAATGAAAGCTTTTAGAATGGCCAGAAGTATGAAAAAGCATACGACTGCCAGGATTCCTTCCAAAAGCCCTCCTGTGGCTGAACTGAAAAAATTTTCCATTAAGTTGATGATTTAATTAAAGTTAGAGTTACTAGAATGCTTGTTTTTGAATATAGACCACTTCGTTGTCCACTTTGCTGATAACGATGGCATCTCCTTTTTGCACCGGTTGGTCTTTATAGGCCAGCCTGGCATAGCGTTCAAGGGTGACGGAGCCAAAGTTGATTTTGACCTTGCCCATGGCCTCGCCCTCGATCGGCAGCAGGGCTTCCCCTTTCAGGTGAAGGAGTTCCTTTTCTGAAAAACTGGAGTCCAGTTTTTTGTTCTGAATACGTTTGAAAAGTTTGAATATCAGTACAGTAATCAGTCCGACCGGCAAGCTCCATAAGAGACTGGAAAGGCGGGTCTCTCCTGTAAGCAGGGCAAACGAGCCTATGATGCCGAAGCCTGCCGAGAAATAAACCAGCGTGCGCAGGAAGCCTATAAATTTAAGAACTGTACTTGTTTTGTGTCGCCGGTAATCGATCATGTAGGATCCCTGGACTGCCGGAGATGAGTCGCTGTCCGGGTTAGCATCTGACAGGTCGATGATGTCCGATAGACGGGTGCCATCGGCATCGTCCCCGTCATCTCCTTCTCCGTCGTCCCCATCTCCGCCATCCTCCCCATCTCCCTGAAAAGAGGAAATCGCATTGGTGAACAAATCCACTAAAATAACACCAACGCCGAAGATGCCGGTGAAAATGTAAAGGTATAAGAGTCGGTCCATTTCTATTGGGTTCAATTGAAGTTATGAAATTGTGTATGCTGGGTAATGTGCGTTTAGGCCGATTGGACTTCGTTGAGTTTCGCTTTTAGATCGTTTTCGATTTTGAGCAGTTCCCCTTCGGCCTGGGCGCGCTTGGTTTTGCCTTCTTTTTGAATGGCCAGCGTCTCTTCAATGGTGGCGATAAGGTCGTTGTTGACTTTCTTCAAAGTCTCCAATTCAACAATGCCTCTTTCATTCTCCTTGGCCGTTTCAATGGAGCCCTGCTTGAGCATCTCGGAGTTTTTGGTGAGCAGGTCGTTGGTGGTTTTGGTAATGTTCTTTTGCAGTTCAAGGGCCTTGTTCTGACGAAAGATGCTGATGGCAATGACAACCTGGTTTTTCCATAGAGGGATGGTGTTGAGAATGCTGCTCTGAATTTTTTCCACCAAAAGCTGGTCGTTGTTCTGAATCAGCCTGATTTGCGGGGCAGTCTGGATGGAGATGGTCCGACTGAGTTTCAGGTCGTGCAGCTTTTTTTCGAAACGGTGCACCATTTGCTTGTAATCGTGCAGCCTTTGTGCATCAGCCGGATCGGCGGAGGCCGCTACTGCTTTCTCAATTTCGGGCATTTCCAGTTCATAGACCTGATTCAGCTTCATTTGTCCCGCCGCAATATACAAATCCAGCTCATTCAAATACTCATGGTTTTTTTCATAGAGGGTGTCCAGCATGGCAATGTCTTTCAGCAGTTGCATGCGGGCTTTTTCCAGTTCCTCAACAATGCGGTCAATTTGCGTGCTCACCTTTTCGTAGCGGGTGATGAAGCGTTTGACCGAGTGGACCAGTCGGCCGACCAATGGCAGACTCGCCAAAAAGCCACCGGCGCCCAGCTTGTCTACCTTCAGCTCCTTAACGCTCTGGCCCAGCGTGACCAAAGTTTCTCCAATATAGCCCGCATCTTTGGTCTTTACCTGAGTGAGAATGGACTCAGAAAAGGACGAAATATTGCTTTGGGCGCCGATGCCATATTGCAAAATGGATTGGGAGTCGCGAATGTCAACGTTGGTCGCTATTTGTTGTGCTTTTTCTTTCAACTCAGGTTTGAGTTGGGTAAGATTGATGACCTGAGGTGTGTTGTTCGAATAAAGATCCGGTGTAGTCATGGTTATAAGCCCTCCGATTTAATGGTTTTTGCCAGTACAGTTAATTCAATATCCAAATCCATTACGTCCTTGTCGTACAGCTTTTCTAACTGTTTTTTGAAGGCCGACTCCACCGTATGTAAAGTCCTTTCCACTTTTTCGAGGGAAGCCTTTGCAGCGGGTATGAATGCCGTTTTGGATTGTAATTCAGTATATTTAGTGACGATGGTGCCGGTGGCATCAATGTAGTAATTCAGGAATTGTCGGGACGTCATGATCGCATCCTGTCGCAGGTTAATTTCATCCAGAATACTGTAGCCAAGGGCACAAATCTGTTGAACCTTTTGGCGCACCTCCACTTGCCGGATGGCCATAGAGGTCTGCTCTATTTCTGACAATTTATTTTTCGCAATGGCCAGTGTTGTCTCTTTTATGGAATGGGGCGCATTTTTGGAAGTTTGTCCCCATGCTTTTGAACCCAGCAGGGCATTGACGGTGAAATACAAAGCAGTGGCAACAATGGCTGAAATCATTATTGGAAATCGAAAGACACCAAATATAAGGACAAAGGAAACGCCTGCTACAATGCCGGATATTAGGCCCTTATCGTGTGACTGCCTGTTATGATTGGATATTTTGGGCATTGGTATTGGGGGTGTTGGCTGTATAAACTTTATCTGATTGAGATGCTAAAATAGGGAATATTTCAGAGATAAAAGGCATAAAGGCTGCAAGTACTTTTAAAATTATTAAAAGAAATTGTTTTGAAATGCCTGTCATCTCATGCCCAAAGGGAAAATTGGTGCTTAGAATATTTTGGTAAGTTTTTCGCCACAAATTCTGCAGTAATGGGCTTCTGGCGCATGATTGGGTTCCCCGCAATGACTGCACGATTTGCTTTTGTCAGTAGCTTCATTAAAGGTGCGCGACATTTCAACCGTTACAATTCCGGTGGGGATGGCCAGAATACTGTAACCGAGAAGCATGATGAAGCTGGCTATAAATTTTCCCAAGGCTGTGAGTGGTACGATGTCTCCGTAACCTACTGTTGTCAGGGTGATAATTGCCCAATAGATGCTGAGCGGGATGCTGAAGAAGCCATTTTGACCGCCCTCAATGACATACATGATGCTTCCCAGTAAAATGACCAGTATGACAATGAACATCATGAAAATGGAAATTTTCCGGGCGCTTCTTTTCAGGGCCAGAACAAGGAGGTTGCTGGCCCGGATAAATTGATAGAGCTTAAGGATGCGGTATATTCTTAGCAGTCGGATGGCCCGAATGACCACCAGGGCCTGGGCATCAGGTGCCAAAAATGAGAGGAAGGTGGGTACAATGGCCAATAGGTCGATGATGCCCAGAAAGCTGAAAATGTATTGGGTGGGTTTGGGCGATGAAAAAATCCTAAGCAGATATTCCACCGTAAACAGGATGGTTATCAGCCACTCAGCTGAGTGTAATTCGATGCCGTAAATCTGCTTGACAGTGGGGATGCTTTCAATCATAACCAGCGCAATGCTGATGACAATGACCACCAGAAGTCCAATGTCGAAACGTTTCCCGGCAGGGGTATCTGCTTCAAAAATGATCTGATATATTTTTTGTCTCAGACTGAGAGGTTGTTGGTCTGTTGTCATGTGATAGCGCTTATGTGATTCAAAGGTAGGGAATTTTTTGGGAAGGGAAGGGAGGGGTTGATAGCCCCATAATTTGTTTAAAATGTTTAAAGTGGAAGGATAAAAAGACAATATACTCTTCGTTAAGTATAATTAATCTAAATAGTTTTGTAAATTTGCTGTCTCTTTGAATTTTAGGTGTCGGTAGACTGTTCACTTTAGAAATGGTCTGTTGATATAGATTGGGAATAATATGCTTAGGAAAAATCTTATCAAATACTCCTTGAACCCTTTAGCCCGGGTGTTGTTTAACAAAGTAGAAAGTGATTGATTTTGAGGCCTGAAAAGCTTGGTGATGTGTAGCGTAGCAGGCTCATACAAAACAAAGAATAATTATGGGAAGCGAACAAGATAAATTATTGGAAGAAGTAACCAACCGGGAATATCAATATGGGTTTCATAGTGATATTGAGATGGACGCGCTTCCAAAAGGTTTGAGTGAAGATGTAGTGAGGGAGATTTCCAGAAGGAAGCAAGAGCCTGATTATATGTTGGAATTCAGATTGGCAGCGTATCACAATTGGTTAAAAATGGATTCGCCCGACTGGGCCCATCTGAAAATCGCTACAATCGATTTTCAAGACATGATCTATTACGCAGCACCTAAGAAAAAGCCGCTGCTCGATAGCATGGACGATGTGGATCCTGAATTGAGGGCTACTTTTGATAAGCTGGGCATTCCGCTCGATGAGCAGAAGATATTATCTGGGGTTGCTGTTGATGCGATTATTGACAGTGTTTCGGTGAAGACGACCTTTCGTGAAACACTTGCTGAAAAGGGCGTAATTTTTTGCAGTATTTCGGAAGCCATCCGGGAATATCCGGATTTGGTTAAAAAATATTTGGGGTCGGTTGTGCCTCCGGGCGACAACTTTTTCGCAGCTTTGAATTCTGCCGTGTTCAGTGATGGCTCTTTTGTGTTCATTCCCAAAGGGGTGCGTTGCCCCATGGAGTTGTCATCCTACTTTCGTATCAATGCCCTTAATACCGGACAATTTGAGCGCACGCTTATTGTAGCTGAAGATGATAGCTATGTAAGTTATCTGGAGGGTTGTACCGCACCTATGCGTGATGAGAACCAATTGCACGCCGCTGTCGTTGAAATTGTGACCCTCGACAGGGCTGAGGTTAAATACTCTACCGTTCAAAACTGGTATCCTGGTGATAAAAATGGCAAAGGAGGTATCTACAATTTTGTGACCAAGCGGGGCCTTTGTAAAGGGGATTATTCTAAAATTTCGTGGACCCAGGTAGAAACGGGCTCAGCCATTACCTGGAAATACCCCAGTTGCGTTTTAATGGGCAACAATACCGTCGGTGAGTTTTATTCGGTGGCCCTGACCAATAATTACCAGCAGGCCGATACCGGTACCAAAATGATTCACTTGGGAAAAAACACCAGGAGTTTGATTGTCTCCAAAGGTATCTCAGCCGGTAAAAGTCAGAACAGTTACCGTGGTCTGGTGAAGGTGTCCAAGCGTGCCGACAATGCCCGTAACTTTTCACAATGTGATTCTTTGCTATTGGGGGATAAATGTGGTGCCCATACTTTCCCCTATCTTGAGATAAATAATAGTACGGCCAAAGTTGAACATGAGGCGACCACTTCTAAAATTGGAGAAGATCAAATTTTCTACTGCAATCAGAGAGGCATCGACACCGAGGATGCGGTAGGTTTAATTGTGAACGGGTATGTTAAGGAAGTCATTAACCAGCTGCCCATGGAATTTGCCGTGGAGGCCCAGAAGTTATTACAGATTAGTCTGGAAGGCAGTGTTGGTTAAGGAATTTCAAATAAGATGCTGATATAATAAGAAAAATATAGAACAATGCTAAAGATAAGGAATTTACATGCCATGATTGATGGCAAAGAGATATTAAGAGGTATCAACTTGGATATCAAAGCCGGTGAGATTCATGCCATTATGGGGCCTAATGGCTCGGGTAAGAGTACGCTGGCATCTGTGTTGACCGGTAATGAAGCTTTTGAAGTAGTTGAAGGCACCGTGGAGTTCAATGGCAAGGATTTGCTGGATATGTCGCCCGAAGACCGTGCCCGTGAAGGTTTGTTTCTAAGCTTCCAGTACCCCGTTGAAATTCCCGGCGTTAGCATGACTAATTTTATGCGCACCGCCCTCAATGAGCAGAAAAAATACCGAGGCGAAGATATCTTGTCGGCCAGTGATTTTCTGAAACTGATGCGCGACCGTAAGAATCTGGTGGACATCGATTCTGATTTGACCAATCGCTCGGTCAACGAAGGTTTTTCAGGTGGGGAGAAGAAAAAGAACGAGATTTTTCAGATGGCCATGTTGGATCCTAAATTGGCCATTTTGGATGAAACCGATTCAGGTCTGGACATCGATGCTTTGCGCATCGTTGCCAACGGAGTTAATAAGCTGCGTCGCCCCGATAACGCCACCATCCTGATTACCCACTACCAGCGTTTGCTCGATTACATTATTCCCGATCATGTGCATGTGCTTTTCAACGGTAGAATTGTGAAGTCTGCCGGCAAAGAATTGGCGCACAAACTGGAAGAAAACGGTTACGATTGGATTAAGCAGGAGTTGGTTGAGTAGTTTTTGGTCTGTTCGACCAATGAATTTAATTAAAGATTAACGAATGAATTTATCTGAACACGATATATCGCTACAAACTCTGTTTGATAAAAACAGGGCCTTTATTGAAAAGGGTGCTGCATCCGGGGTCAATCTGGCCCGGGTAAAAGCTGCTGAAGCTTTTGCCCTGCAAGGCATCCCTTCCAATAAAGTGGAAGCCTACAAATACACCAATTTGCAACCCTGGTTCAAGGCCGGTTTTGAGCAGGCCTATGGACTCAACGGATATTCGGCCGATGACCTAAAGACTTTTGAATGCAACGTGCATGAGCTGGAGGCCCATACCATTTTTACCGTTAACGGTAAATTTGTGGAGGGCAGCAATGGCGATGCTTTGCCTGACGGCGTGGTGGCTGGCAGTTTTTCTGAGCTCTCAAAAAAACATCCCGAAATAATAGAAAAGTATTACGGTCGGCTGGCCAAGGTTGAAGCAGATGGCTTTATTGCCCTGAATACCATGTTTGCTATGGATGGTGTATTCATTTATGTGCCAAAAAACAAGGTGGTCGAAAAACCCATTCAAATTGTGAACGTCCTCACAGGACCGTCTGATTTAATGGTGAATCAACGCAACCTGATTGTGGTGGAAGAAAATGCACAAGCCCGGGTGTTGTTCTGCGACCATACCTTATCGATGAGCCGATTTTTGGTAAACACAGTGACTGAGGGTTATGTGGCCGAGTCGGGCATGCTCGATTTCTACAATCTTCAAAACCAGCATAATGGCACCGTTCAGGTGGGTGGCTATTATTTCGATCAGGAAGGCAAGTCGCAGTTGAATGCCAATTATTTCACCCTGCACACGGGCATTACACGTAATAACATCTTTTCCCGGTTGGGTGGTGAACACGCCGAAAATCATATTTCTGGCTTGTATGTGATTGACAAGAACCAGCATGTGGACAATTTTTTGTTTATTGACCATGCGGTGCCCGACTGTGAAAGCAATGAACTGTTCAAAGGGGTGATGGACGATGCCAGCACTGGCGTCTTTACCGGTCGCATTTTGGTAGCTCCGGATGCCCAGAGGACCAATGCTTACCAGTCGAACAACAACCTATTGCTGACAGATAGCGCCAAGATGAACAGTCGCCCCCAGTTGGAAATCTACGCCGATGATGTCAAATGTAGCCACGGTGCAACTGTTGGACAGCTCGACGAGAATGCCATGTTTTACCTAAGGGCGCGTGGCATCAGTAAAGAGGAAGCCAATATTTTGTTGATGTACGCTTTTGCTTATGAGGTGATTGAAAAGATCAAGGTACCTTCACTTAAGGAGCAGATTCGTCAATTGGTAGAAAAACGCTTCCGGGGTGAGTTGGATAAGTGCGATTCCTGCGTTGTTTGCGGTCAGCTGGGGACCAATCTGATCAAATCAAATTAAAAATATTCGGTGCAAATGCATTATCCCATTGAAGCCATCCGTAAGGATTTTCCCATATTAAGCCGCCTGGTTAACGGGCGGCCTTTGGTTTATTTCGACAATGGTGCAACCACTCAGACGCCCCGTCAGGTGGTTGAAGCTATGGGCCGGGTTTACTACGAATACAACAGCAATATTCACCGCGGCGTTCATACTTTAAGCAATATTTGCACCGAGGCCTTTGAGGCGGTTCGGGAAAAAATTGCTGCTTTTTTAAATGCAAGCGAAAAGCGGGAGATTATTTTCACCCATGGAACCACCGAGGCCATTAATCTGGTGGCCAACTCTTTTGGGGAAACCTATTTGCAAGAAGGAGATGAAATTATCATTTCCGGCATGGAGCACCATTCCAATATTGTGCCCTGGCAGTTGCTGCAAAAGCGCAAGGGCATTCAATTGAAAGTGATTCCTGTACTGGACGATGGCTCCTTGGACATGGCTGCTTACCAGCAATTGTTAACAC
>DHVH01000267.1 GCA_002412555.1 Marinilabiliaceae bacterium UBA5213
GGCATGACCCTGTATCAGCGCATATTTGCGGCCAAATCGGCCAAGGAAGCGACACGTGCCTGGTTCATTGCCGGGCTTTTTGAATATCCCTTCATGGCTTTTCTGGGCGTCTTTTTGGGCATGCTGGCAAAAGCCGCCTTTGCCTCGGGCATAATCCCAGCGGCTGAAATGGCCATGGCCGACAATGAGTCCGCCATGCCGCTCATGCTCAAACACGTACTGCCCATTGGCGCTTTAGGCCTGATTATGGCGGCTTATTTTTCGGCCATTCTATCGACGGCCGACAGTTGCCTGATGGCCGCCTCCGGTAACATCAGCCGGGATCTTTTCAACTACAAAAAATCCAAAAATGCCCTCAAAGTAGTTCAGTGGATGACACTGGTTATAGGAATTTTAGCCATTTCGGTAGCAATGTACATCCCCTCAGTACTTGAACTCATGTTGTTATCCTATGGCTTTATGGTGAGTGGACTCATGGCGCCAGTCCTGGGTTTTCTGCTATTCAAAACCCCATCCCGAAATGCCGCCATCGCTTCCATGATTGCAGGCAGCGTAACGCTACTGTTTCTTCAAATTACCGGCCTGAAGTTGCCTTGGGAACTTGATGCGGTAGTACCGGCCTTAAGTCTGTCGTTGCTGGTTATGTTGGGGGTTCAATTGATGAGGAAAAAAGTATGAGTTCCTCCAGATTGTCCATTCAATAACACTCGGTTCTGTCAATGTATTTATTGTCGGACATAAATTGAACTCATGTCCAATAATTCCTTAAATCGGAACGCAAAATATCCATAAATTCATTCCATTCAGCCTCTTGAAGTTCATGGGCCTTTTCTCTTACTTTTCTGTTGTGTTCTTTTTGTTCTTCAGTCGCAGTACTTTCCATTGTACTGCAAGTTGAGTCCTCAATTGGCAGGAAATAGATTTCGTAATTATGGTCGTAACCACAGCGTTTTGAATATTCATCCTTCATTATGTTATCCAGTAAATGTACACATTTTTGCAACCGTGCTTCTTTAGGTAATCTTGTTTCATCCACCTCTTTAAATTTAGTTTCAGCTTGTAAACTCTCTAATTGCATTTTTAAACAAACTTCTAAAACACTTAGCGTTGAGGTATAGTCGAAGCCTCTAAAATCCCAGACCACTTTGAAAAAACGCCGGAATGATTTAAATGACTGCCTAAAATTATGCAGGATATCGCGCAAAGTAAAACCGGCTCCCATTGTTGAAAGCCCAATGGTCAAACGGTTGATAAACTTTTGCTGAAGATAAGATAAAGCCATAAAACAGAAACTTTAAATTCAACAATAAAGCCATGTGTTATCAGCAAGATACAATAGATTCCGCGTGTTCTTGTCCATGAACGACATTTAAGCCCGTGTCCGCATTGCAGACAACGAGCTTCTTAATCTCTTTAATAAAACACAAGACCTACCGGATGACCAAAAGAAAACCGTTAAAGATTTGCTTTCGGCTTTCTTGTTGAAGTCTAATCTTAGGCAGCAGCTTATTTAAAACTGCTAGAGTGCTGGATAGTTGTATTTTTCCCAAAATGCAGCTTTTTCTGATTTAGATGTTCTTTTTCGTTCTGCATCTTCACCAACTGAATTAAATTGAAATTCATCCGGATAATTAATGTATATTATATGGTTTTCTGTATCAAAAGCAAACTTTTTGTACGCAGGAGAAAAGAAATAATCAAATTGCAAATAATCTCTACCTAACAGATAATCAAACTTTTTTGCTTCAACATCTAATATTACAGCAACATCCTTGCCTTGTAAATTTTTCTTCCCTAAAATATATTTTCCATCAGGGCTAACCAATAATATTTCAATGTATTCAGCCAGCAATTCGCTCTTTGGTAAATCAAACTTACATGTCCGATAAATATTCCAATCATAAGCATCCGTTCCTGGAAAATAATAGAACTTCTTGCCGTAAAACAATTGCTCATTGACAATTTGAGGTTTAATACATTCTTTACAAGTTAATTCTTTTGATGCAATCTGCCCATTTTGAACATTAAATACTGTTATAATACTATCTGATTTTGTAGAACGAAGATAAGTGCTAACATATTCATTTAATACTATACAATCTCTTGTATGACAAATATTAAAATATACATCTTTATCAAAATAATGCATAGGGAATGACTTTATCTTCTTTTCGTTCCCATTTAGTTCAATCCAAAAATCTTGATAATCTTGAAGGTACTCCCCTCTATCTAAATCATCAATAGTTTTATTTTCGCATTTAGAAGGCACTTGGTAAAATCCATGGTATACCGTGATATCATCCAATTGAACAAAATCAAGGACATTTCTTCCTTTCCTTTTTATAGTTATCGAATCGACCACTCTTCTATTGTTTTCATCATAATAAAGTTTTACAACTGCCTCTGAGGAATGACCTCCATATTTATTCTTCTGTCTTAAATTTAATTGATACACTATTTGGTTCTTATTTGAACCAGCTAGTCGATAAATCCTATCATCCTGTATATCCTTAAGTTCTGCCGACTTTGAAACAACGTTTTCATTAGTAAGCTTATACTTATCTTGTGAAAATAGACTATGTATAAAGACTACCGTTACTATTAGAAGAACTATTAATCGTTTCATATTTGAAATTTATTTTTGTTTATACTTATAGAATTTCACAATCCTATCATCTCTTTCACCTATAAAGGGTCTAGCATCCATTACTCCATATGCAGGGCCACTTGAAAATTTAACACCCCATCCACAGTCCATAATTCGTAATACATAGTCAAAACCCTTTCTTGCAAAAGAACCTCCCCATCGGTCGCCTAATTCAACCATCGTATTAGTTAAATTAGTTCCTGCTCTTTCTCTTTGAGTATTATCAACAACTTCATACAACCCTCCTGGCACGACCATAAAAACATGTCCAGGGTCATAAGTTCCTATTACAATTTCTTTGTTATCTACCATATCTTGGATTTTTTTCCAAAATTGCGCATAGGTTTCCGATGATGATTTCTTAATCTCTTCAAAGTACTCATTCAAATTCCCGGCTTTAAGGTCATCTATTATACCTTGAGCGCTACCACTACCAGCTTCAACTTTACCATATAACTGTTCGCCTTTATCTCTAATCGTAATTGAACTTCCCGTTTTGGGATACAATACTTCATCTCCGGTTAAATTATAAAGAGTCGCTCTCACACAAAGGTTGCAAGCTGCCTCATTAATTTCCCAATCTTCAATAATATTATCTACTGCTGTTTCTGCAGCCTTTAAATACTTTTGACTAAATTCATCTTTACCAAGTTTACTATTATCGACATACACCTTAAGACTTTCCGCTTTTACCCATCCTAGAAATTCGTACTTATCATCATCTTTCTTATTAATACCTTTATATTCTCCACAATCATGGGTTACATAAAGTATTTCTGACGTTTTTACTTTCTTCTCAGTTTTATCTGAATATGGCAAGGTAAATGGAGACATGTCTTCTCTAAGCTTATATTGTTGTTCATCTTCAATCGGTATAATCTGCCTTAGATTACTTGTTGAAGTGCAATATTCTTCGGTTCCATCTTTATATCGAACTAATGTTCTTGCGGCATTTCCAGTTGTTAAATGTGACACAAGTTCTACCATCTTACCCTTTTCAAGAAATTCTAACGGTTTTACTAGATTATATGGACTTTCTTTTTCCCTAATATTTGCATCATCCTTAAAAACAATGTAATCCTTAAAACTCTCTAAAGTAGATTCACCTGATAAGTATTTACGAAGCATTTCATAATTTTCTTTCTTTAAGAAAAACTTCAAGGCTACTTTAGGATTCTCATAATTCCCTTCATTCAGCACTGCATCAACATCTAAATACTCAAAGTCCATCCGATAGGTAAATCCACCAGGAACATTACCAATTACACCAGGTGTCCTGTAATCAATATGATCATGGAAATTTGAAGTCAGTTTGTTTATGTCTTCTTTTGAAAAAACATGCAAAGCAGCTCCTAGTGGTATCTCATCATTTAATAGCTTTACTGTCTGTTGCAAATAAACGATGTTTTTTGCAACATTTCTTGTTTTATAATCATGGAACTGGATATAGTTTTGCTTATTTAAGTTCGCTTTCTTAATTCTATCAATTAGTTCTTGTAATCCTGGTGTATTTAAAGCTGCCCCCTCCTCCTCATCCTGACTCCAGCTAAACAATATCTTCTCAGGGTTATGAATCAGATCCCATTGGTACTTCCACAACTCAACGCCGCCGGCATAGTCCATGAGGTTGGCGGTTTGCTTTTCTGGGAAGTAGTTTTGGGCTTTGTCGCTAAAGGTGTGGCGGAGGTTGAAGGTGCCGTGGGCCAGCTCGTGGGCCAGGAGGTCAAAATCCTGAACGTTAAAGTTAAAAATAAATCCGTAATTTCCGGCTAGGGGCATGAATCCTTTTCGGCTGCTGCCCATGTCGGAAATTTGTACAAAAAACAGGTACATGGTGTTGTCATCAGTCGGGCGGTCGCGTTTATATCTTCTGATGACTTTGTTCATGTCTGATGTGTACTTGCTTAGCATGGAAGTACCTTCTACTTTGAAATCCGCTTCCTCAAGCTTGCCAACTTCAATGGCATTGTCAACATGAACGTTCCAATTGACCAGGCCCGGTCCGTAGATTTCGTTGAGGCGCTTGATGATAACAGAACGGTCGACACCGGGCGATGGAAAAGAGGAACTATTTACCGGAACGAGTACCACATTTTGGGTAATGCGCTTATAGGTCACTAATCCCAATACGCCAGCCTCTGTAAGTATTTCCTGGGTGGTACTGTCGTTTATGTGGTGCGTAGAAGCCCGGGCTACGGTAAGTCTTTCTTCTTGCCCCTCAAAACCTCCGGTCAGGAGTAATTCCAAAGAATTGTTACGCCCCGGAGAAGTTGGGGTTAGAATACCACTCTCCCTAATAAACCTGAGACTATCCGACTGGCAATCACCATTTGAGAGCATGGCTACCCGGTCGGTGTTGCCCACTTCGAGCGATTTCCACGGTATAGCATCGCCGTTGCGGTCGCGCAAGAAATAATTGTTAGGCTTAACAATGCCATTGCCAACAGCATCAAAACCAAAACGCTGCGTGGCTAATGGGCTGAAGCTTACTAAACAGCCATGTATCTTTGATTGAGAAGGAGTGCGTACGTTGGAGGCACTGCCAGGGGATGAAGTTGGAGCTTGAAACACTTGACCTGAAGCCTGATCAACAATAACAATGCCTTCTGGACTAACAATCGCCAGCGTTTGATTCTCACCAACCAGATAATTTTTAGTCTGGCCACTTTCTGTTACCACAGTAACCTGTCCATTGTTGACTGTAACACTGGTTACTTCTTCGTTAAGCGTAACGGTCTGGTCAGCAAGATGGTCTAGCGCCTCCTCAAAGCTAAAAACACCGGGTTCATCATCGGTCTGTGACCCTCCGAGACCCATATCTCCGCCAATAATCATTCCCGTTGCTTCATCATAAAGAAACACCACATGACCATCAATCATCTGACGATCGGTATTTACCGTAATATTGTTAAAGACAACTTCGAACTGAATAAAACTGAGATAGGGTACCGAAGCCAGTCCGCGCCCCGAGAATACCCCCTGCGTGCCACTCACCTCAGTTACGTCGATGTAAAAATCGGCCGCTTTAAACTCATCAAAGCGATGCAATGCCGGCAAAGGATCCTGATTTTGAAAGCTCATTAGCGGTGCTCCTGCACCACAAGTATAGTCCACAAAGCGGTCGGTCTTGAAACGCATCAAACGCTCGTTATTGCTGACTTCATCACCACATGCTGCCTTCACCAGCAATTCATATTGGGTACTGTGTTCCAGATTCTCGATGGTAACACCAATGGAGCGTGTGCTTACTTCCTGCCACTCCGATGCATTCTCCTTTCGATAACTTACGGTATATTCATTTACGGCAGTGTTACTATTCCATGAAACAGACACACTGTTGTGTGCCACTTTAGATATCACAGCAGATGGGGCTGCGCACTCATAGCCGTACCTAAAAGTAGAAATATCAGAGGCTCCGTCATTTTTAAAAAGAACCATGCCGGCCTGATCAACGGCAGTTACCTGCCATACGTACCTTGCTCCCCTGACTAATGGTGGTAAAGAGCCATCGTAAAGCAGGGCGGTTTCATTTAAATCAACTTCATAGACTGGTGCGGTAACTCTGGTAATTTCGTAGGGGTCGCGGCTATCTGGCCGAATTTGCCATATTCTAAAACGATACTCAATCATGGCGTCGGGAATGGCTGTAAAAACAGCCATCCATGAAAATCTCAATACTGGATTGGAATCTATATCGACTTCGCTGCGGTTGGTTGGGAAAGTTAGTACCGGACCGTTGGTAAGACTCAACATAGCCACAGCAGGAATGGCTGAAGATATTTGAAAATTGCGGTAGTAATCCAATACTTCGAATCTTATGCGGTAAACACCTTCTGGCAATCGCCCGTTGCGTCGGTATTCATTTAAGCTGTATCCTTGAAACAGGAGATTATCTGGATTGAAGAAAAATTCAAGATCAGATCCGGTTAGCTGAGTTGTGGCACCCCCATCAAGGAAAATTGGTTGCTGGGGCACATTGGGATTTGTTGAAATCCTAATGCCATTCCCTTCGATATGCAAACGTAACTTTACAGGATATTGGTTCAGGGTGACATCGTCCACCATGATACTGAGCATGATTTTTCCTGGCTGGCTGACAAAGCCATCCAACGAAAATGGAACAGGAGGGGTAACTAATGTATTGGTGCGAATAGGATAATGCACCTGTGCCTTAATGGCCAGAGGCAGAAATAGTAAAAGGGCTAATAAGGTGTAAAGCTTCTTCATTATCTATTACTGTTTTGGTCAGGATTCTTTTGTTTAGGCCATCCGAAACTATAACTATAATTTAGGGTAGCAGTAGCATGCTGAGTGGTGGAGGCGTTGTACTTTCGATGATTGTACGCAGTACTAAAACCAAACTGATGCAACTCCTTTAATTTATACGCGATATTTAAACGGGTGGTGGTAATGTTACCATTATTGGTACCATTGGTATAAGTACCATTCCATCCCATAGATAAATTACATGAAAGGCTCCTTTCAGGAAATGTTTTTCTTACCGACAAATTAGGTCCAAGAGATTCCATGATGCTTTCCGGAGCTTTATTTCTACTATAATTCACGTTCAGTGAAAAGTTGAGATTTAAGTCCTTTAGTCCATACTGGTACCCGCCAGAACCATTCATAAAACGACTGCCGGCATTTTCCACTGCGCTGTTCTGAGTTTGGGTAGCTTGCTGAAAACCTGCATTAAGCATTAAGGCATGCGAGGTGGATTCTGTCTCAACAATTCGCCAGTTGGCACCCAAATTAATGTTCTCATTAATTTGGGTAAAGCGCAGCGTATCCATCAATTCATACTCAGTCTGCGCAATTAATTCATCGATGAGCGGCCTGACATGCGTGTAATTATAAAAATTGGAATATGAGAGGTTAAACATCAACTTTTCAGAAGGAATAATCCCTACTGCTATGCTGCTAATGGCATCACGCTGATCGCTATCTGCCAAATTATTAAGGTTATTTTGTCGGATACCGGTGTTGGCAGTGAGGTTTACCCGACCAGCCAACATACTGGTGGAAAAGTTGATGGTATAGTTGATAAAATCATTCACCGAATAATAGGCACCCAGTGTTTCATATCCTGGCTCAACATATTCCACCCCTGCCCCAACGCTTCCTATGCCCATATTGTAGGCCAGTTGCAACAAAGCAGCATGGTACTGCCGGGTGGCAGTACCATCAAAATTTGTAGAGGCGCTCAATCGCCGGTCGTTACTCAACGAACTGATGTGAAACTCCGAGACAAGCGAGAGTTTATTCATAGGTCGTAGTGACAGTCTGGTGCCAATGGTCACATTTTCCATTGGGGTAATGCCTAAAGAGTCAATGATATCAATCGGCTGATTCGTATCATCCTGCCCGTGAAATACCATCAGACTTATTTCTCCCTTTTCAAAAGTATAATCTCCTTTTAAACCTGTCCCCATTCGTCTGTAACGCGGCTCCACGCCGCGCAGAGTATCCCCTTTGGATGCCCTTACCAACTCACCATGCATGGCACTTAAGCAAAACTTATCACCGGGTGCAATCTCAACCCCCACGCCCATAAAACTGTGTCCGCTTAAACTATAATTGGAGAAATTCATGGATGACCATCCCAAATGGAGCGTGGCCCATTTATAAGAGGGACTCAAAGCGAAACGATTGAAAGGCTGCGTATAAGTCCACTGCTCATTGGACCAGCTAAAGGTAAAAGGAATGCTCATACCATAAAAATTAGCTGTAAGGTTACCCGTAGCCACCAGTGAATAGGGCTTGGTTCCAGGTTGCACATTGTTGCGCCACAACTGGTTTACAGAAACGCCCCCATTAATTCTTAATGGGTCGTCCTCTCCAATCCGGTCTAGCTGCTGGGCATTCACCATCCTATTTTGGCCTGCTAATAACATCATTACCATCTGTAACCAGAGTATATGCTTTTTATCAAAGAGATCCACTCGTAAAAATTTGTTAAATTATTGCTCAAACATTATTTCTACATTCAATACGCCTAAAGGACAATTATTTTCTCCATCAATCGCTCGCCTCCCGATTCAACGAACAACACAAACTGTCCCACGCCACTGTGTATGAAAGACTCATTATACACCGACAATCCTTGTCTTTTACGTGTTTCGTATATCTGACCGGTATCAATGCGTACCAAATAGAATGTAACAGCAGCTGCTTCATGCATTTTCAACTCTGCATTAAACTGCCCTTGACTTGGATTGGGACCAACATAGAGAGAGATCATATTACGCTGATGGTAAGTCGCGTCTCCATCTACATCAATTAATCCCGCAGCAGTAACCAATATGAATTTCCGCTGCTGGCCAATACACCCATCATCAGAAAAAGATGAAAGAGTAATTGGGAAAATCCCCTCCTGGTCGAAAATGATCTTTGTGAAATACTCTCCAGCTTCAACAATTCTGTGATTTCCCCCAATTTCCCACTCTATGGCTTTTGGTTTTGGTTGAGTAACTTCAACAATCAAAAGCGTATCACCCATAGGCACAGCAGATGTCATTAGGAAAGATGGGATCAACGGGGAACCTGATATTTCAACCTTGATGGAATCACTGCCAATACAATTATCTTCATCATTGACAATCACCAGATACTCTCCAGGCAATTCAGCGCTAAGGATGCTATCATTGTTCACGAAAGCTCCATCATAGTACCAACTTAGCTTTTGGAAGATGCCTGGGTTTAGAAAAACATGGTTACCATGGCATATTGCCCTGTCTTGCCCTAAATCGGGCAAAAGCTTACGCTTATATGCCAAATAGTATTCATCTGTTAACCAACAATCGTTATCATCCGTAACGGTGAAAACATAATTCCCTTCCGATAATCGGGAAATTTCACGTTTGGTTTCACCCTGATTCCATAGGTATCGGTAATTCCCTTTGCCACCGCTTACCACCGTTCGAACATATCCATTTGCAACACCCAAACATAAAGGTTCATTATATGAAGCGATGATGCTCAAAGGATCCGGTTCATATATGGTAAAGCCCAAAGCATCTGAACAACCAAATTCATTTTGAACCAAAACAGAATACTCACCACCGGCATATCCCGAACTGCTTGGCCCAGAAGTTCCATCGGGCCACTGAATTGAATAGTGTTCACCATTGGTATTAATGGCAACGGTGGCCTCACCATCGGCTAGTCCGGCGCACCTGACATCCTGAGTGGTCGTACCAGATATTTCCAAAACACTAACATCAAGCGAGAGCGTATCAAAACCAATGCAGTTATCGGCATCCGTCACTTTGAGAAAATAAGCAGCGGGTTGATTAATCTCAATAAACCGGTTGCTGGAAGTGAAATCAATAGAGGCATGCCAATCAAATCTGGCATAATCACCTCCATCAAGCATCAGGGTATTATAATGACAAATGATGGTATCATTGCCTATAAAAGGTTCAATGGTTTGCTCGTAATCAAACCCAAAATCAAAACTAGACACACAATCATGGTTGTCCTTAATGACCACCTGATAATTGCCGGGATCAATGCTTCCCAGCAGGGGAGCTCTTGTTCCTTCATTCCATTCATATTGATAAGGAGCGGTTCCTCCAGTACCTGCAAGACTGATAAGACCTTTAGCACCACCCAGACATAAAGGCTGAATTTGCTCAAGTACCTGATAAAACAAGCTATCAGGAGTCCCAACTTCAAAGGCTTCAGATACGTAGCAACCTTTTTCGTCCCAAACAGACAAACGATGCTCACCGGCGCTATAATTCCATGCCGAATCTCCAAGCGTTTCAATGCCTTCCCCTCTCCAGGTAAGCCGATAGGGAGGATTGCCAAAAGAAATTTCTGCCTTGGCAGCGCCATCGGAATAACCGTAACACGAAACCGGGTAAGTATCAATAGTAAGGATACTTAAATCGGTATTGTCATTTACATCAAAAGCAAACGGAACAATACAACCATGTTCATCCTGCACGTCAACTATATACCGTCCGGCATACAAATCCTCGATCGATGCAGTTGTGTACTCCGGTAAAATCTCTGTTAGAAATGACCCATCACTTTGCTCACGTTCCATGAACCAGGTGTAGGATAAAATGCCCGTTCCCCCACTAAAGTCAGTAAATATGGCTCCCTCATCTTTTTGACAAGTAGATGGTTGCACGGTATATTCAGCATCACGAACTATTTCGCTTGGCTGCGTAAGGGTGAAAGGGCCCGTAGATGTTGCACACCCTTTCGCATCTTTAACATAGACATAAAACTGACCAACCGGAAGCTGATTCACCACATGGCCTTCGTGCCAAATTTCACTATCTGAAGAAACAAAATACGCATTATTACCGCCGGTAATATCAACTGAAATAGTACCATCTGAGCCATTATAGCAACTTACATGCGTCAATTGGGCCTGTTCTGATACAGTCAAAACCTCTGGCTCTGACACTTCAAAGGATCTTTCAAATATAATTCCGGCAGCATCTCGTACGGCTAAGTCATACATGCCTGCGGACAATTGATCAACGCTAACTTGTGTAGAAAAAGCACTTCCCTCAAAACTAAATTCATAATCCCCCCAACCGCCTGTACCACTAAAATCCACCTTTCCGTCTGACAGTCCCTTGCATGACACCGAATCGACAAGCACCTCAAAACCCAATTCAAATTCTGGTTCTTCCATGCGAATTGACCGTACCATCCACTCCGAATCCCCTTCATAATGACAGCGGGCAGTATCTCTGAGCATAAACACGTAGTCGCCAGCTACCAAGTCCTCAAAAATCAAAGCGCCATCAGTCGTGCCGAACTGCAAGGGGCTTTCAGCTCCTTGCAAGGACCATGTATATTCATAATAGCCATTGCCTTTGGTAATTTCAATAGAAACCTCTCCCGTATTAGCATACTTGGCCTTTATGTAATTTTGCTGGCTTGTAATTTCAACAAGCTCTGGTTCACCAATGGTAAAGTCATCATTGGCCATACAACCATTGGCATCAGTAACCTCAATGTTATAAGCACCTTGTAACAATTTATTATACTTCCAGTCTGCTCCACTATAGTTGGTAACATTTTCTTCACCTCCTTCAGTGATAATTGCGTACCGCAAGCCATTACCCTGATAGACACCATTGGTGCTCACAACATCTACTTCTCCGTTATTGTAACCGGGACAAGTGGCATCCTTGGTGCGAATAACATCAACACTAAAGGGATCAGGCTGTGTAAGTGTGTGAATATCTAAGAATTGGTGCTCTACCTCTCGAGCATCTTTTACTGTTACAGAAAAAGTACCTTCTATTAGGTT
>DHVH01000293.1 GCA_002412555.1 Marinilabiliaceae bacterium UBA5213
ACAACAAGGGCCAAGCGGCATATAACCAAAGATTATCTGAACAACGTGCATCCAATGTGGTTAGGCATCTGGTAGCCGGCGGCATTTCACGCAACAGACTAACAGCCAAGGGGTATGGACAAGACAGGCCCATCGCCCCCAACCAGCATCCCGATGGCAGTGATAATCCTGAAGGGCGTCAACAAAACAGACGCACCGAATTCACCATTGTCAGTATGGAATGAATAGATCGTTAGGTTAATAGATCGTTAGGTTAATAGATCANNTAGATCGTTAGGTTAATAGATCATTAGGTTGATAGACCATTAGGTTAATAAGTAAAACTAAATCCATGATATTCAGCAAGTTATGATTTTGCAACCAATAAGCACAAGTCATTTAAAATCAGTGATTTACAAGGCAGTAACGAACTATTAATGGAATAAATAGACAGACCATGATTAAAGTTTATATCCTTCTTGTTTCTTTTGTTGCACTTCTGATGAGTCAGGAAGCCAAAGGTTATGACTCGCTGGTAAATGAGCCCATTCGCAAAAAAATCATTGTGAAAGGCGATCAGTTTTACCCACCCTATGAATTCATCAATGAAGATGGGGTGCCAGACGGTTTTAATGTGGAACTATTTAAGGAATTGGCGAAAGTTTTGAACCTCGATTATGAACTGTATCTGGAACCATGGACCAAGGTAAGACAAGAAATTGAAAAGGGAGAAATTGATGTGATTACCGGAATGATGATCTCATTGGAAAGGGCTCAGATGGTGGAATTTGGTCTACCCCATAGTGTCATGACCCAAGGAGTGTTTTCGCGAAAAGATAGTGACCTGAATTCCCTTGAAGATCTTAGAGGCAAAGAGGTGATTGTACAGGCGGGAGATATCATGCACGATTACCTCTTGAGAACGCGACTCACCGATCAAATCATAGCTACCCCCGATCAGATAACAGCACTGAAAATGCTTAAACAGGGACTGCACGATGCTGCCATTATCGGTAATTTCCAAGGGGCCTACCTCCTAAAAAGACATAACATTGAGAATGTAGTGCTCAAATCGTCAGATATAGAGCCGCAAAGGTATGCCATGGCCGCCAAAAAAGGAGCCAACGAGCTCATATGGACCTTGAATATGGGCTTATATCAGCTCAAAACCAATGGCACCTATGACAAACTGTATAACAAGTGGTTTGGCGTTTACGAAGAGGGCTACCAGTATAAAAAAATGCAACCATTCATCTTTGGCCTCATAACCTTTATACTAATTCTTGCTATATTTCTTTTTATGTTGCGCGGCCAAGTCCGCAGAACCATAAAAAAATTAACAGCCAGCGAAAAACGCTTCAAAACCATCTCCGACTTGTCGCCAGTTGGTATGGGAATTATTAAAGGGGAAACCTTTGTTGAAGTGAGCCCTCGCTTAAGTAACATCACGGGCTATAGCGCGGAAGAATTAACCGGGCAGCATGTTAGTATTCTGCATTTTTCAAAAGAAGAGTTTTACCGTGTGCACAACAGTCTTTTAAAGCAATTGGCAGAAAAAGGATTTGGGTCAAGCGAAGGCAGGCTTAAGAAGAAAGATGGCAGCAGCATCGATGTAATTATATCCTCGGGAAAACTGGATACCGAGTCAGACCCAAACTTCGTCAGTTTCATTTTTACTTGTACCGATATTACCTTCCAAAAAACGGCTCAGCTAGAAATCAATCTGGCCAATGAGCGTATTCGGTTTCAATTAGAAAACTCACCGTTGGCTGTGATTGAAACAGACGAGAATTTCCACATCAAAACATGGTCACCACAGGCCGAAAACTTTTTTGGATGGAAGAAGGAGGAAGTCATTGGGAAAGACATTCGACATTTTCCACGGGTTGAAAAAGGAGAAGAGATTGTGGTTGAAAATGTTCTGCGGCGATTGCTCAATGGTTCACAAAAACGCAACGTATCCATCAACCAAAACTATGCCAAGGATGGATCTATACTGCACTGCGAGTGGTACAATTCTGCGATGTATAACGACAAAGGCCAGTTTGTCTCTCTGTTTTCATTGGTGAACAACGTGACGGATTTGAGAGCAGCAGAGCGGCAAAACAAGGAAGACCAGCAGCGCTTGCATTGGACCATTGATGCTGCCAAAATAGGTATTTGGGAATGGAATGTGCCCGCGGGGACAATTAAATTCAATGGAAATTATGCCTTCATTCTAGGTTACCAAAATGAAGAGTTGCCTTCGCAAGCCGACAAATGGAAAAACCTCATTCATCCAGACGACCTGACCAAGGCCATAGAAATCATAAACAATCACTTTTCAAAGCCGGATTCTGCTTATGAAATGGAGTTAAGAATGTGGCATAAAGACGGGCACTGGGTTACCATTCTGGACAGAGGCAGTGTCATTTCACGCAGCGCAGATGGACAACCCCTGTTAATGGTAGGTACCCATACCGATATTTCGATAATTAAAGAAGCCCAAAAACAAGTCGCACAAAATGAAACCCGGCTTAACAGCATGGTCTCTCTGATGCAAAAAGCATCGGCGGGCGTTAAAGATCTGTTGGAATTTGCTTTGGAAGAGGCGCTACAATTGACCGAAAGTCAAATAGGCTCCATTTACATCTATAATGAAGCTAACGGGAAATTTGAAATGGAAACCTGTTCCAATAAAGATATGGAGCAAGGCAGTATACCCCCAAGTGATTGCTTTGAAATAACGGATGCCGGCATATTGGGTGAAGCTGTGCGACAAAAAATGCCGCTCATTCTGAACAATTTCAAAGAAGAGCACCAGCTAACAAAGGGGTACCCTGAGGGGCATACGCCAGTAGAAAAATTCATGACCGTTCCCGTGAACAGCAACAACCTAATAGTAATGGTTGTTGCTGTGGCCAACAAAGAGACGGATTACACCAATTCAGACATTCTTCAGCTCTCGGTATTGATGGATACCATTTGGCGCATGATAGAAAAAAAGAAGTCCGACACCCAGCTCAAAAAACTCTCAGTGGCCACAGAGCAAAGTCCGGCATCCATTATAATCACCGACATGGAGGGTCGAATTGAGTTCGCCAATGATCGATTCATTTCTACCACCGGTTACGCCTTTGAGGAACTAAAAGGACATATTCTAAGGGTCTTAAGGCCGGCACATACACCGGAGCCAACCTATACTGAACTCTGGGACACCATAAAAAGCGGTAAGAATTGGAAAGGCGAACACCAGAATAAGCGCAAAACAGGTGAAGTCTATTGGGAAGCTGTAAACATTTCACCCATACGGAACAACGAAGACAGAATCACTAACTATGTTGTTGTAAGTGAGGATGTTACCCACGAAAAAGCCATGCGCTTAGAACTCATCGCTGCCAAAGAAAAGGCAGAAGAAAATGACAATCTGAAAACCGCATTTCTTAATAACCTGTCGCACGAAGTCAGAACCCCCCTCAACGCCATTGTGGGCTTCTCAGAATTTTTGATGGACGAGACGATCGCTGCCGACAAGCGCGCCATTTACTCTAAAACCATTTTAAAAAGTAGCACGCAACTGCTCAACTTGATGGAAAACATCATTAATATGGCCATCATTGAAAGCGGACAGGTTAAATTCAACAAGGCACAAGTAAGTATTAACCAGTTGCTCAACGATGTTTACAATCAGATTTCTGTCACCACCACCAAAAAAGACATTACACTGAGGGTGAATTCCATGATTTCGAAAGTTAATGACGAAGTCATCATTGACCAGACCAAAGTTGTGCAGATACTCTTTAACCTTTTGGGCAATGCTTTTAAATTTACCGAGAAGGGAATGATTCAATTTGGGTGCAAAATAGAGGGTTCTCAGTTGGTCTTTCATGTTGAAGATACCGGTGTTGGTTTTCCCGAAGAGAAACGAGATCTTTTGTTTGAAAAGTTCAGACAGGGTAAAAACAGCATCACCGGATTGAACGATGGTATGGGACTTGGCCTTTCCATTTCCAAGTCGTACATCGACCTCATGGGTGGAAGCATAAAATTAGATTCCACCCCCAAACAGGGAACGCGCATTGAATTTGCTGTTCCTTACGACCCGGTGATAACGATACAAAGCCATCCGACTGAAAGCTCGATGGACGCGTTTATATCGAATACGACCTTACTGGTTGTGGATGATGTAGAAATAAACCATCTGATCATTGTTGAAATGCTGGAAGATCTGGATTTTCAAATATACTATGCCCGAAATGGTATAGAAGCAATAGAAATGGTTAAAGGGCATCCGGAGATAAATCTGGTATTAATGGATGTAAAAATGCCGGTTATGGATGGCTATAAAGCCACCATAGAAATAAAAAAGATTAAACCTGAACTGCCAATAATTGCCCAAACTGCTTATGCCCTGGCAGGTGATAAGGAGAAAGCGCTGGAGGCCGGGTGCAATGATTACCTATCCAAACCCTTAAAAAAGGAAGACTTAATACAGATGTTAAGAAAACATTTGTGATAGGACCAAAGACAATGGTTAATCAGGAGAAAGAAGCAGGCTTTAAGAATTGTGAAAAGGGATAAGATGAAAGAAAAAGCACTAGGATCAATTGTTTCAATATTTGCTCTGGTAGCTGTTTTTAAACCGGGGAAGGGATACACACTAATAACTAACATATTAGAGGTGTACCTCTCATCGCTGTTTACAAAACCTACCACAGAACAGTACCTGGACCTATTTCAGCAAAAAGTAAGGGAGTACATCTCCTATAAAAACAATCATGCCAATGATTTTGAATCTTACTTCAAATCGGAAATAGATGCCCATTGTTATATCCTAAGCAGGGAGGTTACTCTTGACAACAGAGTTTTGGTTCTGATTTACCTGATTGAATATGTGCCTTACATGGCGGGAAAAACATCCTTATACATAGCCGGTGAATCCTACACTCTCATAAATACAATTGCCCAACAATTGGAAATTCCGGCATCAGACTTTACAGATGCCGTATCTTTCAGCACCGAGAACTATCAAAAGATAAGCGAGCGCAACGCCTTGTTTGTTGTCACTGACAACAAAACACTTACGATCCCTGGCACTAAGATACTTATTGATGAGGACTTAAACGGACAGTTAATATTTATAAAAATCAAAGGGCTGAACACCATACTCTTTAAAGTCAGCGGAGAGTCCTATTTTGAAATCAACGACCGTAAATTATACAAAAGGCGCACCTACATTCTCAACAAAGGAGCTGTTATTCATTCGGATAATGGCAGTCATTTTTACTACAACGACATTGCCAGAGCCCTAACGCCCATCGAAACCATTCAGCCTCTATTGCTCAGGGCTGAAGACATCTCCTTTCGTTTTAAAAACGGGATCTACGGCATACAACCCATGAGCTTTCAGTGCAAATCCGGAGAAATCATTGCCATAATGGGTGGAAGCGGTTCGGGTAAGACCACACTCATGAACCTGTTAATTGGTGCACGTAAACCCTATTCTGGTTACATCACACTCAACGATGTAGATGTTTATAAAAACCCTGCTATTGTTAAGGGTCACATAGGCTATGTGCCCCAGGATGACGCCCTGATAGAAGAGCTTACGGCCTTTGAAAATCTCTATTTCATCGCTGGTTTGTCATCCAAAGCTCTTTCACGCGAAGACAAAATTCGAAAGGTGGAAGCTCTTCTTGAAGAACTGGATTTAGAAAAAATCAGGAATCTTAAAGTGGGAAACCCGCTTGACAAGGTGATCAGTGGCGGACAACGCAAGCGGCTTAACATAGCTATTGAACTCATTCGTGACCCGGGGATACTGTTTCTGGATGAACCCACTTCAGGCCTATCTTCAGCAGATTCAGAGAACATTATGCAAATATTAAAAAAATCTGCCACCGTGGGACGCATGGTCATACTCAATATACATCAGCCCTCTAGTGATATTTTCAAGATGTTTGACAAGCTGCTTTTCATCGACCAGGGCGGCTATTCTGTTTACTATGGCCCCGCCATGCAAATACCCTCCTACCTTAAAAAAGCCTTACAACTGGCTGATGCGCATGAAAATGAATGCCAGACCTGTGGCAACCTGAATCCCGATGACATATTTCACCTGGTTCAAACCCAACAAATAGCCAACCAGGAAAGAAAGCTAACCAAGCGCCTTTTCTCTCCCGAAAGATGGCACACACGATTTTTACGCGTTTCAAGTATAAAAAGGATCAATCAGGCTTATGAGGAAGTCTTTAAACTAAAGCCGCTACCTGTTCAGACGCCCGGCAAAGTACAGCAATATCTCATCTATTCGATGCGTAATTTTTTAACCAAAGTTGCAGATTTCCCCTCTCTGTTATTATCTCTGACACTCCCTGCTGTTTTAGGATTGTTACTAAGCGTATTTGCCAGATACATTGCACCCTTTGCCGACACGTATAGCTATTACCAGAATGACAATATGCCTCCCTATATTTTCATGAGTGTAATTGTTGCGATGTTTATAGGTATCATGAGCGGTTCAGGAGAAATAATTAAGGAACGAAAAACCTTGCTAAGAGAATCCTTCCTGGATCTTAGCTACAGCTCATTTATTTTTTCCAAATTCACGTATCTGATGGTGCTCTCGGGCATACAAATGATCTCGTACGTACTCATTAGCAAATGGGTACTGGAAATTCCATCGGGCAATGGCCACCTGTTTGCCATATTGTGGTCCACCACCGTGTCGGCCAGCATAATTGGCCTCGTATTGTCGTCATTTTTCAAAACAATGGCTTCTGTCTATGTTTCCATCCCCTTTGTGTTGATCCCACAAATATTATTCTCAGGGGCTGTCATCGATTTCAACAAGATTAATCCGATTTTTGCCTCTGACAAATACGTTCCAGCCATTAGCGAAATAATGATGTCTCGATGGGTGTATGAAACGATTTCGGTTAGTTTGTTTATGGACAGTGACTTTGCAAAAGAATTATACCCTACCGAAAAGGCCCTGAACCAAACCACTTACACCAGAAACTTTCTGCTCCCCGAAATTGAACGTTCCTTTTTTAAACAATCATGGAGTACCACCCATTTTCTAACCAAAGACTCGGCCGATTTTGAGCTCATCGTTGACGGCATTCAAAAGGTGGGTGAGACCATGAATGAAGATTTATCCGGACTTTATAAAAGTGGTGTTATAAAAGGAGAGTCTTTCAGTCAGTTTGTGAATGATGTACGCACCAGATTAATGAAAACGCATGATGCCAACCTGATGTACAAAGACAACCTGATTGCAGAGATGGGAAGTGATGCTTACAACACGCTACACCAAACTACCAACAAGAAGCTCATGCAACTGCTCACAGATGAAGCCAATGTTGAAAAGGTGAGAATTCGTGACAACGAATTCATTCGAAAAATGACACCGGTTTATTACATCTCTGACCACAAGGAGGGAAGATCTCACCTCTATGCGCCTGCCAAACGCTTAGGTGAATATGTATTATCCACCTATCAGTTCAACACTATAGTCATTTGGCTTATGAGTCTGGTCTTTCTTATATACGTCATCATAAAACGACCCTCTATCTAAATTACTCCCGTCGCAACAACTTAACAATGACAGAATAATCTACAGGCTTAACCAGGTAATCAGTAAAACCCTCGTTCATGCAGCGCTGTTTTTCCTCGGCAACAAAATAAGCCGATTGGGCAATGACCGGCACCGCAGTATTGATCCTTTTTAGGGCCCTAATAAGTTCAAAGGCATCCATATCCGATAAACGGACATCGGCTATAACCAAGTCAATATCGCGCATCTCATAGAGCATATCAATGGCTGCAGTACCGTCGGCAGCGTGTAATAGCTCCACATTATACCTTTTCAATTTTGCTATTGTACTGTTTAGGGGATTAAAACCATATTGAACCATCAGCACCTTAGTTGATTGGCTGATTTCATTAACCTTATTGGTATCAACCCGGTCTTCACCCAACTGCAAGGGTACAGAGAGCACAAACCTGCTACCTTTACCTACTTCGGATTCTACTTCAATGGTAGCGCCCAGAATATTGCATAATCCCTTGGCAATGCTTAGTCCAAGGCCAAGTCCCCCATATAGTACATTTTCGGAATCGTTATAAGTCATGAACGGTTGAAAAATCTGATATT
The DNA here is from genome assembly GCA_002412555.1 of Marinilabiliaceae bacterium UBA5213. GTDB lineage: Bacteria > Bacteroidota > Bacteroidia > Bacteroidales > Marinilabiliaceae > Geofilum. Next base: position 8,117 of record DHVH01000293.1, read on the forward strand.
TGCTCATTTTTTTAATGCCAATACCCGTATCCTGTACCCAATAAGAAATATGACCATTGCCTTTGGCGCTTACGCCAATTTCAATCCATCCTCTTTGGGTGAATTTTACAGCATTATCCACCAACAACTTAAGAATTTCACTTATTTTGGCCTGATCACTATATATTTTATCGGGTAGATTGGCTGTCATCTCTTTGACATGCACTTCGATAAGGTTTTTAGAAGTGGCCTTCAATTTTTCCCTCAGATAAGCTTCTGTTTCGGATACCACAGACAGTGTTTCCATCCATTGCTTGTCGACCGTTACCTGGCCATTTTCAATGCGCGCCACCTCAACCAGGGCATTTAAAATGGACAAAAGATTATCGCTGCTGTGACGAATCAATCCGAGGTAGTAATTCTGCGTCTCCGACATTTCATCCTGTTCAAGCAGCTCCACAAAACCCAGTATCCCATT
>DHVH01000335.1 GCA_002412555.1 Marinilabiliaceae bacterium UBA5213
CAGCATACTCCGCATCACTGCTACTGACCACTTTTTGTCCGGATGTATCTGAAATTAAAAACAACACTTTGTTTTTTCGAACATGCGATACAGTAGCATCAATCACTTGACGAAACAGCTCAGTCGGAACATACCCCTTCCAGGATTGCAACAATTCAAAGGTCTCGGGATTATAAGTTAATACGGCATTCTCGTGGGTGAAAATTTCCATTTCTCAATTATTAGTGTTAATAATATTTATTGGTCACATTGAGCATGAATCACACTGATAATGGTCTCGGTCTTAAAACGAAAACCCAGACATCCATTGAATTCATCATAGGCTACTTTAATATCATAACCAATATCATCAGGAATGCCTGCAAAACCATTGACCATTTTAAAGCCACCCACAGTCAATTTCTCCACCCAACGAAAGGATGGTTCATGCTTCTCAAAACGTTCATGGTCACTCCCCCCAATGACATCTTCAATTTCCCGGCCAAAAAACAATTTTAAACCATTCTTTTCCTTTATGCCAATGGGTAGCTGGTCAATGACCTGAAAGATATGATAAAAATGGTTATAACAGTTCTGAAAACGGCGATAAAAATCAGGTTCAAAATGATCAACATTTGGCTCGGTGAGGAAAAATGCTTTGGGTTGGAGGTCCCGCACCGACTGAATCACCCTGTGCCGGTCGTGCAATTGTTGTACATGATGTAAGGCCAGTGATTCATTGACAATAAGCGGACCCCCGAATTGTTTAACTTTCGCTCCAATCTCAACAAAATCTATGGCCTCTATAAATGAGCAAACCGGCATAAATTCCACCTCAAAAGGATAATCAATGGATGAAATCAAATTTTCTGCATATTTGAGGGCATCTGCAAAGGGCTCAACACCTATGACAAGCACGTTCTTTAACCCCTGAACCCCTTTTAACCGATTCAGCAAATTAACCACTTGTATGCCCTGTCCTATGCCTATATCCAAAATAGTAAACGAAGCTTCATTTCTCACCAGCTCTACAACCGTTTGATTAACAATTGAATGACTGTACTTAACAAAGGGAAATTGCTGAATCAGCACATTGAACAACTCAATTTGAGGAACTTCATACCTTTTGAGATAGATGTGCTCATCGGTGGTGGTGGGACCAATATGTTTGCGAATGGCACGTATAAAAAGCGTCGCCAGAAACTTTTCGGAGCTTTCACCCAAACCATCCAGACAATGCTCTAAAAGGGCTTCAATTTCCAACTTAGACTCTTCGGTAAACTTATCAGGGTAATTCTGCATTACCAGATTTAATGCTTCAAAGACGGTTGGCAGTGGAAAAGACTTCATATATTTTTAATTAATTGACTAATCAAACCCATTAATCCCCGGTCAAATATTTCCTAAACCAGCTTCTACGGATGGATGCTATGAATAACACCCGCCAGCGTGTTGCAAAAGCGGGTGTAAATTCAAAATTAGTATTATTTTTTTATCCTGAAAGAAAGTTCTCATTAAAAAGTAAACAACCACTTTTCGGCTTCCGTCAAATCGTCAAAATACTTAACATTTGGAGGCATACCCTGATCCTTGGCAAAGGAGCTAAGCGCCAACTTGGTGATGACATTTTTAGGCATAATAAAAGCCATGGCCTTAATGCCATTGGCAAACAAATGAGGCATGACGGTTGCAGCATACTTGGAATCCTCCGGACCTACAGGTCGCTGCGCACTGGTATTGGAGACGATGTACTGCACATCATTGTTTTTAACAAAAGTGAGGGATTGATCAATGCCTTCACGAAATTGAATGGTGGATGCGAAACCATTCCAATTCTGATACAGAACCTTCTTGATATCATCATATTCAAGCGCAATAACAGGAGAAGAAAATACGTTCATAGCCATCAGTATTAGTTAATTAATATTATGTAGTTAAATCGGCAAACACAGGTCTAAAAATTTAAACAAACTTCAAAAAAACACTACTTCCACCACCCTTCTCCAGCAAAACCATGAACAAAATACAATTTTTTGGTAATAGAAACAACAACTCAACAGTTAAAAGTCGCATTTAATAAAGGGTTCACACGAAATCATCGTTTTGAATTGTAAGATTATTTAATTAATCAGGGCATTGTAAACCTCTCAAATCTTCTAAGCCTTAAATACATGCTAAAAATAATCTTACCAAAAAGGGGCACCTGAAATAACTTCAGGCGCCCCCTTTTGGTAAGATCAAACCCTACGGTTTATCTTGAAAAATTGGCCAATTGACGACTCACCAATAGTTTTTTAGCTTCTGCCAACTCCTCATCCAAACGAATTCCCAGCTTACCATCTTCAACTGAAAAATTGATAATGGAACCTGCCGGTTGACGGCCCTGATGCTCTGTGACAATTAAAGCTGGTTGATTGCTTAAAGCAGCAACTGCACGATTTAGTTGTCCACTTTTACTATTGGGGACAAACAATAAATGGCACTTGGTTAGTTCTGCGGCTGAAGCAAATTCGACAATTTGAATTTGTTTGCCGGCAACTGTACGGTCCCCCAAACTAGCCCTCAATTCTTGAGTAATGGCTTCATTGCTTCCTAAAACCCCAAGAATAAATGCAGGATCCTTGTAGAATTCGGGCCACTGCACCAACCGGGTAAAATTGTAAATAAAGGTAGCCTGATGCTTCTCGAGTTGGGCGTTGGCCTGCATTGCCATTGTTAAGGCAAACACGGACAACAGAAAGGTGATCTTTTTCATCATAATTCAATTATTAAGTATTCCGGCACAAAAGTAACTCTGTAAATAATTGATTTACGGGGATTAATAATTATTAACGCAGAAAATATATTAAAAATATCTGCCTATTTTTTTTTAAAAGCCTGCTACAACAATTTTTGATTGGTCAAAAAATTACTAAAATTCAGAAAACAATAAGGAAATCAACCACCTATTGCCTGTAAAAAGACCAGCAGAAAACCATCGCAGAACTCCTTTGGCAAAAAATATATTTAGTGTAAAATATTTAAATAAACTAAACCCTGGAAACCTTGGGTATCTAATTGAAAATAAACAACCTAACCACAAGTTGACAAATATCGTCTACACAACAACCATGATATTTTCGAAGGCTCCGGTAACTGCTGGTATATAACTCCTTGAAACTGGTATGGCAATTCCCCCCTCTTCATCCATCCAAAGATTAAACCGGCCTTTATCACGCTTAAGCATTTTTACCCGGTGCATATTCACCATGAATGACCGGTGACAGCGCAATAATGGGAAACCATCTAACACCAACTCTAAACGCTTCAAAGTATTACGTAATAAATAGGATTTAACAGCAGAACCTGCCTGAAAGTGGATGACCACATAATTATCACTGGCTTCCAGATAAATCAAATCGCTGGATTTAAGCGTCATTCGAAGTACGTCGTTTTCGTCTTTGAACAGAATGAATCGGGGGCGATTCCTGATTTGTCGCACCAGTGCTTCCAGACTCATCTTTTTCTCACGCCAGGCAAAGTAGAGCAGACTCATGGCATAGGGGATTAATAAGATAAGGGAAGTGTTTTGGATCGCTACATACAACAATAATCCAAAAGGACGAATGCCGCCAAGAACGATTAATTCCAAAATAGCATACAGGACACCCATCAGGAATATTTCACTGGCTACCATCAACACATAATAACTTACCGAGATCCTCTGTTTCTGCTTAACACCAAACATCAGTAATCGGCTCAGAATAATGACAATCATACCTGCCAACACTAAGCCACCCGATGCCAAAATAAAAGCCCACCACCTGACTTCGTACCATTCTCCTGCGCCAAATGGTCTGTAAATATTAATGAAGAAAAAGGCAAACAAGGCAGTAAAGAGCACCTGCTGGAGCGTATTTTTACGACTAATAAAATATTCCGGCACCGCCCTTCTTGCTTCTTTCATGGTGAGTTCCTTTATTGGGCACAAATATAATCTATTTATTCCACCAATTCAATTCACCCCATTATCAAAACTTTCACCCCAAAAAAAACGAATCATTCACCCCAAAGGCGGCGTAAATAAGTCAACACCCCCGATTGTGACTCCTTTTACCGCTTGATAATTTTTCGCATGAATTCTTTGCCGCCAACACTAAATTTGACCATATAAACCCCCGACTGAAGATCACTCATGGGTAAATTAAAAGTATAATAAGCTTCTACCTGTAGACGTTTAACCATTCTACCACTGAAATCATACACAGAAATCCCAATATCACCATAAATTCCGCGTACCACCATATGATCCGTTACCGGATTGGGGTAGATGCGAATATCTATATCCCTGACTGAGGTGCTATCGGCCTGCACCGGCTCCAGCATCACAAGCGTCTCAATATCTTCCAATACAATTAACTGACCCGACTCAGGCAAAAACCCATTGGCAATTACTTCAAAACTGGCTTGACTCAAATTCTCTATACCTAAAAACAGCACCTGGCCATTGGCATCTGTCAAAGCTTCAAAGGTTTCAAACTTCACTATTGCTCCTTCAATGGGCTGGTTGTTGTTGTTATACACAACAAAAGAAACAGCATAGCAGGCATTCACCAAATAGGGAGCCGACCAGGCAGAGTTTGCTGAATAAAGCACATCCTTACTCTGAATTCGAAACTCATTGCCCAGACAGTCGCTCACATTCATCGAAAAGGTCGTGGCCGAAAAGCCAAATGTTTCACCTACTACTCCACCGTTTAGTTGAATGCCGTATCCCATCCGGCCTTTGCCAGGTACTGTAGCACCCATGGCAAGTTGAACAACTCGCTTGTCGGACGCCATCACCCTGTCTGCAGGAGCAACTCTTTTAACACTTTCAGGAAGCACTTTTGCCCTTGATACCAACTCAGGCTCAGTAAAAGGACCAACGGATATCTGATCCAACAATAAAGCATGCGAATCATTGGAAACATACTGTATGGCTAACTTAACCCGTTTTCCGGCATAGGCTGAAAGATCAAAATGATAGGCAGTCCATGCTACGGGCACTTGCTCTGTTTGGGTCGACAACAACACAAATGCTCCAGAGCCGTCCGATTGGTCGGACACCAGCACCCGAATAGACTCAAGGCCATATGTATCAGATATTGACCGGGCCATAAAATTAAAACCATCACCCTCAGACAGCTCCATTTCGGGCGATATTAACCAATCATCATTGGCGCCATTGGGGGAGGCAAAAGCCGCCAAAACATGTCGTCCGCTTTTAGCAGTCATGTCAAATTCAGCTTGTAACAATCCTTCATAATACGGATCGAGCACTATAAACGAACCAGTATAATTTTCCTCGGGGAATACCAATCCTGAAAAACTATAGGTTTCAAGCTGATCTTTATCCTCCATAGCCCAACCAGCCAAATTCAGCGCAAATGGAGCATACCCGTCAAAATTTTCATTGATCAACGGATCCCAATTCAGTGTCACGCTTTTCAACGACTTGGTGTGCCTTAAATTACGCGGAGCCACCAAATCGACAGCAATCAATTCGACATTCAACACTTGCGCGCCATCTGGCAAATACCGTTGCCAGTATGAAATAAAACCTGAGTGCTCAACCGACAAGGGTGAGTAAATTTCGGCATGTCCTACCGACCATTCGACTTGTCCATCCATATCGGTCAACCTTTGTTGCTCGCCTAAAGTCACCAATGCCCCTTCCAATGGCTGACCATTGGATGTTACATTGATGCTTAAGGGGTAAAAGACCTGAACTGTTGAATAATTCGCACGCACCGGCTCAGTGGCATAACAGCTTATATCCGCATAACTAAAAAATGCCAGATGATAGTCTGAGGTGTGGTCGAGCCCGGTGATTTCAACACTTGAACCGTTGCCGGCATATACAACGGAGGATCCATCCGGAAAGGCATCCCCCTGACCAAAGAGAGCACCAGCGGTATAGGCTACACCGGCAACCGGCAAATCGGTAACAGCACCCTTTTTACGCAATACTACCAGCACATTGGTGCTGGCTGGCATATTCCAAGCAATATCCAAAGTCGTTTCAGTTTTGCCATTAAGGGTAACTCCTGAAACAGAACTGAGTGTCCCATTGCAATGTGCTCCTGCATAGACTTTTACATCATCCACTCCTATGCCATAACCATAATTACTGATTCCCTGGAAAGCTATTTGAACAGGCTCTGAGAAAGGGATCTCCACTCTGCGTTGCATCCAATCTGTTGCCTCCTCTGTAAAATACGCCAGCTCCACCCACTCACTTCCACTCTCAGGCTTAACCAGCACTTTTAACCAATCCTGATCACCACTCCAATCAGCCTGATAATGACGGAAATCTATTAGGTAAGTGTAAGCCGATGACAATTCTAACACGGGTGATACAAGCATGGTGACCTTTTGTGCTGCCTCAGGGGCGTGGAAATATGCCATCTTCGTCCCTTCGAAGGGCGCAGCAGGTTTGTTTCTGTCACCCTTTGTCACGGTCCTCCACTCCAATGTGCCACTGTAGAAATGCTGGCGCCAATCGATCAGTCCCGCCTCAAAACCATCGTGCCAGGGAAATGCAGCAACGGCCGTGGGGTTGGTTAGGCCATTGGCCAGTAATGAAACTGACCAATCATCCTCCAAAGAGCTCCAGATACTATAATAATAACGTTTGGAGCCTTGCAAACCACTGTGCAAAAACGAATTATCTGCATCACCATAATAGAGCACCGTGCCCCCTCCGGGGATGACATCTCCCGGACTGTACACTTGTCCCGCTTCAGGTGTGCCAAATAGGCCGGTATCACTCCATGCCAAAAGCACCGGAGCTGCACTGACAGCAGGTTCCCAAATAAGGCTCAGATCATCTGACCCTATTAAAATCACTTCTAAAGAAAGGGGACTGCCATTCTGCACGGCCATATAATCAAACCAAATGGAATTGTTCTGCTCATGGATACCAGTAATACTGCGGTTAAAAACATCGCCTGTCCAGGTAAGCATCGCAGGGTCAGTCTCATCGGTCAATTGATTAATATTCAGTGATCCCGGGAAGGGCGCAGAAGCGGCATTGATATCACCTCCGGCGGCCACGACATAAAACCCCTGATGCGCTTGCGCGTTTATACGGTTAATACTTCTGTAGGCATTGATTTGGTCCTCATCTGCATGGTACACTATTAGGCCTTCACCCAATAAAAAAGAATCGAATCCTTGCCTTCTGCGGTTCTCGATCAACAGGTATTCATGGTCTACGGGACTGGCAATTCGGTAGACAATCTTTCCCTCCTGAATGGGCAAAATTTCTATAGGGCCAGCCGTTGTCAATTCCTCCATTTCCACCCACCCCAATTCATACTTCGACAGCGGGTTGTGATGGGCTGGAGATGATCCGGAGGGATTGCCATTGTATGTACCGCTGGCCATCATATCCCATATCCCGGTTCCGTCATAGGTAATATCATCCGTTGTATTGGTATCATAATAATCGGGCAGACCCAAATTGTGCCCAAACTCATGGGCGATAACGCCCATGGTATTCATACTCCCGGTAGCATTTCTGGTCTCAGGCTGCATGGTATACCTATTCACCAATACCCCATTAAAAGTGCGCGCATTGGAAGCATAACCAGCAGCAGCCAGTGTCCATGAATGGGACCAAATGTCCTCTTCGGAACCGGTAACTTCCTGACCGGGCCCCTGATGAATAATGGCTACACCCTCAACGGTACCATTGCCATTGTTATCAAATTCGGAGAAATCAACACCAGCAGCAGCAGCCGCTTCAACAGCATGCATGGCAAATTCACCCCATTTCTCACCAATGCCATAATATGCTTTAGTGTTTGGCACTGTAACCCACTGCGTTACTACCGAGACCATATCGAGCTGTCCTCCACTGTTTTCGAGATAATAATCCCTAAAACTACCAGTACCGTTATAACCCACCTGATTCATCAAGTTATGAAAGCTTTGTTGGGTTTGGGTGGGAGAAGTATTACTGAAATTCGCCAGAATAACCAGCATCTTTTGAGTGCCTGATGCTGCGAAAACATTGGTATTACTCACGCTTTTAAGCATGTCTGTGATTATTCCCTGTCGCTTCTCCTGAATAAATTCAGGACTCACACCGGCTCCTTTCTCCAGAAAATTCAGAAAATGTTTCTCCGCTTCTGAACGAACTGCCGGGTCGCTGGCCAGAACACCTGAGGTCTGGGCTTCTCCGGACTTCAGCACAGAAGCATATTCAAAGATGCCTGTCGTATTTCTTTTGATGCGGTAACCATCAATGGTGGATGTCCAATTAAACCACTCATCACCATGCAAACGAATGGTCAACACGGTGCCATCTGCCTGTTCTATCTTTTGGGGATAAGGATAGGCACCTACTCCGTATACCCCTTGAGAGAACCCCAACAAAAAAATCAGAAAAAAACTAACAGGAAGCATCCTGCGGAAAAGAAAAACCTTCATATAATATCCATTAATTACCTCCAGCAAATCCAACTACCAATCTGGATATAAACGAGCTCGCACCCCAAAAGGTTTTAACAAAATTCAGCAACCATTAATCCAAATCAACAACAGTAATACCCGAGCCGCCATATTGCACATGCTCATCGGCATACCGAACCACAAAGGGCAGGGTTCCCAGATACTCCCGAATCATTTGTCGCAATACTCCACTCCCTTTTCCATGCAATATTTTTACCTGACTAATGCCACACATCACAGCCTCATCCATATGAATGGTCACCCGCTCAATGGCTTCATCGGCACGCATACCCCGCAAATCAATATCGGGCTTGAAGGTGAGTTTGGTCTCTCGCATCCGCTGAGCCAAACCGGATGAAAAAGAATTGACACTCCGCAGCTCTTTTTTGTATTCATTGCGACTGAGTTTCTCCAGGCGCGAGACTTTGACGTTGGTTACCAACTGCCCAAAAGCTATCAGAGCATTTTTGCCCTTAATCTCCATTACTTCTCCCGGAATGGGCTGACCATCCCACTTCACTATATCACCCTCCACAATGGCATCAGGTAAAACGCGCTTAGTTTCCGACTGCTCCAACGACTTGGAAGCATCTGCAAATGCCCCAACTTCTCTTTGCTCACTTTTCTTCTTGCGGTTTTGGATCTTCTCCATTTTTTGCATCAGCTTCTGCTGAGTGTGAGAGTCTGTCTTTCCAATAGATTCCAAACCATCTTTAAAAACATCCAGCTCTTTTCGAGCCGATCTGGTTTTTTCCTTATCCGCCTGGGTTTCCCGTATCTGACGAATGGTATTTTCTATTTCCTTATTAGCATTGGAGAGCAAAGTTGCCGCATCCTGTTTGGCCTTGTCCAATATCTCCCGACGCTCGCGGGTTATCTGCTCCAGTTCCTTCTCATAGCGCTCTGAAACACTCTCCAGCTTGCGCTCCCGGTCGCGTATCGACCGGCGTTTCTGCTCCCAGTAACGCTTGTCGCGAATAATTTCCCGCAAGTGCTTGTCAAAATGGATGTGATCTTCCCCCAAGCGCTCTTTGGCAGCGGCCAGGATGGTCTCTGACAAGCCAATCTTCCTGGCTATTTCAAAAGCAAAGGAGCTGCCTGGCGAACCAACTTCCAACTTAAACAGTGGTTGAAGCTGATGGGTATCAAACTGCATGGCGCCATTGACTATGCCATCGGTCTGGGAGGCATAATGCTTCAGATTGGTGTAATGGGTAGTAATTACCCCAAAAGCTCCCTGTTGGTTGAGTTGCTCCAGCACCGCTTCTGCAATGGCACCTCCCAGCATGGGCTCAGTACCGGTTCCAAACTCATCGATCAACAACAAGGACCGATCATTGGCATAGCGCACAAAATTTTTCATATTGAGCAAATGGGAACTGTAGGTGCTCAGGTCGTTCTCAATCGATTGCTCATCACCTAAATCCAGTAATATATGCTCATAAAATCCCATCCGGGATCCTTCCTGAACGGGTACCGGCAAGCCGCATTGTAACATATATTGCACCAATCCCACTGTCTGCAGGCACACAGATTTTCCTCCAGCATTGGGACCGGAAATCAGCACGATGCGTTCATCTGTGGTGAATGCTATAGAAAGGGGCACCACGGTTTTCCCCAGCGCTTTGTGCAACAAAAAAAGCAAGGGATGTCTGGCATCCAACCATTGAAAGGCAGGCGTATCTGCCACTTCGGGTACTATACCCTCTATGCGCTGGGCAAAGCGTGCCTTGGCCCTAATGAAATCGATGAGTCCAAGAAAATCATATGCCAGCAGCAAATCGTCAAGATAAGGGCGAATAAAGGTGGACACCTCCGTCAAAATACGCGCCACCTCACGTCGTTCAGCATAAATGATTTCTCTGATTTCATTGTTGATTTCAACAATTTCGGCGGGTTCTATATAGGTGGTTTTGCCTGTGGCCGACTCGTCATGCACAATACCGGGCAACTTGCGCTTGTTGGCCGAAAGTACCGGAATAACTGCACGTCCGTCACGTATGCTGATGCTCACATCCGACTCTACCAAGCCGTCCTGCTGCGCTTTTTTAAGGATGCCGACCATGCGTCGCGATACGCTCTGTTGCAGCGAAAGGACCTCCTTTCGCAAGCGGAACAGTTCGGGGGTGGCATTGTCCTTTATCTTGCCCTGCTTATTCAATATGGTGTCAATGCGATCGATCACAGCCGGATAAATCATGATATCCGCCACCAGTGCGTGCAATTGAGGAAAGGCCTCTGCCTCCTTATTCTTAATAAAACGAATAATGTCACGAATGGTACCCAGGGAGCGCCGCAAGTCAAACAAGTCACTCTCCTCCATAAAAAGCCCCTCCACCCTAATGCGCTTTAAAGCATCCCGGACATCTATAAAATAAGTCACAGGAAAATCACCGCCCTCCTCTTCAATGCGCAGCATCTCATCGGTCTGCAGTAACCAGGTCGTCACCTCACCAAAGTTGGTCGAAAAAGCCATACGACTGATCCACTCACGCCCCAAACCGCTCAGACAGTGCTCCCATAAAAGTTCGCGCACCTTTCCAAAATTCAGCTTCTGTTCAAATGTTTCCGGATATATCACCTGTTTGTTATTTCTGGTTTCAAAATGCAAAAATAGCGAAATAGTTTGGCACTCTAAAAACAATAAAAATTGAATCAAAGCATCAAAAAGTCCATAAAAGCTCATGTCAACCACCCCAAATGCCCTTGTTTTATCCCAAACAGCGGCCAAAAACAAAATTTAACTAGACAAGGCAATTGTTTGCACTACATTTGAGGTTAGCTAAGCGGCAACACCGCCTCCGCCATTCGGAAATTTAACCACAATCAATATTCGGATTACATTTTTTAAACATCAATTTTTATGCATTTACATTCGTTCCACATCCCTGTAATGGGAATTGGCTACACCATTGACACACCAGTTAAAGTCGCACATCTGGGTATTTCATCGGCCATTTCACTGGTAGATGACATACTTACCGAGAGGATGCGTGAGTTTTACGCCACTCAGTATAACTTACCATTCACCGGCATCACCAATAAGATGGAGGACTTCAGAGCCAAAAGAATTACGGCCTACCTGAACGTTGTCAACACCATTGTCCATCAAAAAGTCAAAGAATTCAAAAGCACTCTGGCACATAAAAGAGATGAGCTGAATAAATTCTTGGAGCTTTTACCCGACACAGCCGAACTGAAACAGCGCTTGTCCGAAATCATAGACAGTGCATCCCCTGCTCACCTACAAGAGGTGATTGAAAAATACTTCCATCCGGGAACCATTGATGTGAACATCATGACTAAACTGGATAAGGAGAACTACCTGGATGGTGAAAAGCTGCCCACAGAGTACAACGATGCCCATGCAAGTCTACGGGGTTTTGCCAATAGTGATCTGCATTCATCCATCGTTCTGTCAGCGGGCATGAATGCCCGTCTTTATACCTACATGGAGCAATTCGATGATTTTTATCCCGATGCCAATGGCCTATCCAAAAAGAATATCATTCTGAAAGTATCCGACTACCGCTCGGCCATTGTCCAGGGGAAAATTTTTGCCAAAAAAGGCCTTTGGATATCCGAGTTCAGGGTTGAATCGGGACTTAACTGTGGCGGACATGCCTTTGCGACACAAGGGTTTTTGATGGGACCCATACTTGAAGAATTCAGTAATAATAAGGACCAACTACAACAAGAGTTGTTTGAGATCTATACCAAGGGATTGGAAGCCAAAAACAAAACGGTTCCGACACAGGTAAGAGCCATGCGCCTGACTGCGCAGGGTGGTCTTGGGACAGCTGAAGAGCATCAATTTCTGACCAAGCACTATAAGCTGGACAGCATCGGCTGGGGATCTCCCTTCCTATTGGTGCCCGAAGCGGTGTCAATCGATGCAGAGACCATCGACCTCTTAGCCAAAGGCGGCGAGGAAGAATACTTTTTGAGTCATGTGTCACCAGTTGGCGTGCGCTTCAACAACATTAAAGGGGCTTCACGCGATTTAGAACAGCAGGAAAAAGTGAAAGCCGGCAAGCCGGGTGCTGCCTGCACCAAAAAATTCATCCTCCTGAATAAGGAATTTACTGACAGACCTATATGTGTGGCCTCGCGTCAATACCAGAAGATCAAGATTGAAGAATTGGAAGCCAAAAACCTGCCTCCAGAGCAGCACGATAAAGCCTTCCAACAAATAACGGTCAAATCCTGTATCTGTAACGGACTAGGGGTGGCTACCCTCAATGCGCATGGCATGGATACCAAAAAAGAAGGTACGGGGGTCTCTGTATGCCCCGGACCCAATTTGGCCTACTTTAACCGACAGGCATCACTAAAGGAGATGGTTGATCATATCAATGGTCGCATTAACCTCATCACCCACCCGCATCGTCCCAATCTATTTGTTAAGGAGCTGACCATGTACCTGGATTATATTGATGAGGAGTTTGAAGAAATAGAAATGCCTGACAACCGGCAGTTTAAATCGTGGACCGACTTTCTAAACAATCTCCAGGAAGGCATCCATTATTACCATGGGCTTTTTGCAAATGGCACTGGCTGGGCAGAAGAAACCATTGCTAAAACCAATGCTCTGCTTAAAGTCAACCAGCATCGGTTAGATCAGCTTTCGACTAAACTGCTTAATATTAAAGAGCAAGTTCTGATAAAAGCATAGATGCTTTGCAAGGAATAGTACAAAAAAGGCGCAACGCAAGTTGCGCCTTTTTTACGCTAAAAATGAAATAACCAGGACTTCTTGCTTATTCGCTTAATTAATTGTATCTTTAGTTCACTTTAATTTTTAAGAATGATGGCTTTTACTCTTTACAACCCTTTGGCAGAAAGACTTTTTTAATTTGTTGTATACAGCGTAAAAATAGGCCTTTCACACACTTATCGCCATTGCAGTAATCGCCGTTACTTAAAAGTCAAATTAAGACCGAAGAATTCTTTGGCAAAGCTTTATTATTAACATAAAAACAAACAGAATGAAAAAAACAATTATTTTTGTATGTATGCTGGTGTTCTCTTTGAGTGCAACAACAACCTTCGCTAAAACAGCTGACGCTAAAATGGCTTCTGAAGAAATAACAGTTAATAAAATAACTGAGGCTGAACTTTCTGAAGAAGAAATGAACCATCTTGCCCTGCGTGTTAAAGAAATACGCGACATAGACAGATCCACCCTTACATTGGAAGAAAAGCATGAATTAAGAAGCGAACTAAAAGAAATCAGGGAAAATGCAAGAAGAGGATCATCTACCATTGTCATTGGAACAGGCACACTGCTCCTGATCATTATTTTAATTCTCCTTTTATCTTGATAAAAGACCCTTTTATTGAATTATGCCAGTCGGTTTTATGTTGGTAATAGAGTGACAGAAGTGATTCGAAACCCGGAATAGGCAACTCTACTTCCGGGTTTTTTTGCTTAAAATCAAACCTCCTTTGAGCCAAATTTTGACATTTATTAACTGAGATGAAGTTACTATCCCATTACCATCAATTATTTACAGTACTGTTATTATTTTTATTGCCCCTTACAGAAACACCCGCTCAGAAATACTTTCAGCAGGAGGTGAATTATTCCATAGATGTTAGTCTGGATGATCTAAAACATGAACTGTCGGCTTTTCAAACCATTGAGTACATCAACAATTCTCCAGACACACTACAATATTTAATCTTTCACTTATGGCCCAATGCCTATTTAAACAATAGCACCCCTTTGGCCAGACAGTTATTGAGTTCACAGGGTAAAAGCAGATTATTTGACGATCCCGATTTACGGGGATATATGGATTCTCTGGATTTTAAGACGGCGGGAAACAGGCTTGAATGGCATTTGGATGCTGAAACTCCTGACATTTGCAGAGTCGTTTTGAATAACCCCGTATTACCCGGGGATACGATACAAATCTCCACTCCTTTCCGTGTTATACTGCCCAAAGGCGTAACTTCCCGCTTAGGCCATGTTGGTCAGTCCTATCAAATATCGCAATGGTATCCCAAGCCTGCTGTCTACGATCAGACAGGATGGCACCCTATGCCCTATCTCAGTCAGGGAGAGTTCTACTCTGAATTTGGCCGTTTTGATGTGAGCATTACGCTACCCGAAAACTACCTAGTGGGCGCTTCAGGCGACTTGCAAAATGAATCAGAAAAAGGCTGGTTGTCCGGTCTTGCTGCCGATTCTACCTGGAAAAATGTGACTTCCTTTGGCAGCGTTAAGTTTCCCAAATCATCGGAAAAACTGAAAACCCTAAATTACACCGGCAGTCAAATGCATGATTTTGCCTGGTTTGCCGATAAACGCTACCACGTGATGAAAGGACAGGTTAAGCTACCTGCTTCAGGACGTGAAGTGGCAACCTGGGTGATGTTTACCGACCGGGAAGCACATCTCTGGAAAAACGCTTTGGGATATGTGCATGAAGCCCTGCTCTTTTTTTCTGAAATGGTTGGCGATTACCCCTATAACAATCTGACTGCAGTTCAGGGCGAGCTGACTGCAGGGGCAGGAATGGAGTATCCAGGTTTGGCTGTAATCGGGTTGGCTGCCGATGCCTATGCTTTAGATGCAGTATTGGCTCATGAGATCGGTCATATGTGGTTCTACGGCGCACTCGGATTTAATGAAAGGCGCTTTCCCTTTCTGGATGAAGGAATTACCAGCGCCTATGAGATGGATTATTTGAAAAAGAGACATCCCGACGTGAAGCTATGGGAAGTATTACGGGCAAACCCCCAAACTGCCCGAATTTTTCGCCTGAAGGAGATGCCTGTAGAGCGCATGTATGAATTAGACTGGCTGATACAGGCACGGAACAATACCGAACAGGCCATTGATCTTCCAGCTACGGATTACACCCAAAGCAATTATTACAACATCATTTACAATAAAGCCGCCCTGGGTTTTATATACCTAAAGGCATGGATGGGAGAGGCTCTCTACAATGCTGCCATGCAGGATTTCTATCAAACCTGGCAGTTTAAACATCCCCAGCCGGATGACCTCAGACAAGTTTTTGAACAGCATAGCACCCAAGATGTTAATTGGTTTTTTGAGGATTTCCTAGGCACAACAAAACGACTGGATTACCAAATTCAACGCTATGAAAACCAGAGACTCCTGGTGAAAAACAACAAAGAGTTGGTCTCGCCTTTAATTATTGCGGGCTTGCGGGGGGACTCAATCTGTTTTGAATTTTGGGTGGATGGATTTGAAGGAGAGAAATGGATTGACTTACCCCAAGGGGATTACACGGAAATTGTCATTGATCCCAGCCATGTTATGCCCGAATATCAAAGGTTAAACAACCGTATCCGCACCTCCGGCGTATTTCCAAAATACCAAGCCATACAGACCCGTTTTTTGTTTACCGTTGAAGACCCGGCTAAACCCTATCTGGTCTATACGCCTATTGTAAACTGGAACAGAGAAGACGGACTGATGCCGGGTTTATTGTTGCACAATGGGGTTACCATTCCAAAACCCCTGGAGTACACACTAATGCCGTTATACTCATTCAAAGCCTCTGAATTCATGGGGTATGGACAACTGACTTATAACCTTACTCCATATAATCATTATGTACGAAAAGCATCCTTTTTTATGGAAGGCTCACAATTTGGAGCACCAGGTAATAGGAAATACCACACAGTAAAAAGTGGGATGGATGTCGATTTTAGAAATTACGAAAAGACCAGTCCCTTTCGCCACAGCCTGTATACCTATTTCATTGCTGCGTCGGATTTGGCTCAGGTTAATCGAATGGAGCGGGCACAAATGAGCTATTACGTGCAGTTGGGTTATCGGCTAACGAATAACAGATCTATCAATCCGTATAATGTGCTTACATCTTTTGAGAGCAACAAAAACTATCACAAAGCTTCGGTCGAATACAATTACACCTTTAGCTTTTATGGAGAGGATCAGGGCTTAGATGTCAGGTTGTATGCAGGCACCATGCTTCAAAACAACAGCTCCGAACCATTTTATGCCTTTGCAACTGGCGGAAGAAGCGGTAAGGAACAATACCTTTATGAAGGAACTTTTATTGATCGGTTCAGCGATTTCCCAAATGGATTTTTTTCTAGACAGATGTCTTTGACAGAGGGGGCGCTCGTGTCGCCGGTTAACGATAGCATTGGATACAGTTCATCCCTCCTCTCTCTGTCCCTTTCCAGCAACTTACCCGGAAGGGCTGGCAGGTTACCGGTAAAGCCATTTGTAAATTTTGTTGTGCGCGACAGCCAAAATCACTCTTTCTTTTATGAGACTGGTTTAAAAACCGGTATTTGGGATTTCTTTGAGATCCACATTCCGTTATATGTTTCAGAAAATATTGAATCTGCCACAGGCTCTTTCAAAGAGAGAATCCGCTTTACCATGAATCTCGAATCTTTGTTTCTGCTAAGATTTAAGTAGGGACTGCAACCAAACCTTAATAAAAAACCAAGCAACACAAGCCATAAAAAGTGTGAAACGTGTAATTTTTTTAGGTGAATGTGTAACACTTCTGAACCAAAACAACACCAAATTTACTCTACTAAAATTCTTGCTTGTGGTTGATGTAAAACAACCACTACTTACTCTTGTATTAATCTAATAGTAAGGCTTGGATGAACCATCACAATTAAAAAAAAGAAATGAAAAAAATTACTTATTACACAGCCGCTCTACTTATGGTATTTGCCTTAACATTTTCATCATGTGTATCGAAGAAAAAGTTTATGGCCTCAGAAGCAAGAGTATCCAATCTTCAACAAGACAGCATTCGCTTGCTGAACGATTTGAATGAAAGCCGAATGAATGCCCGTAATCTCGATGCTGAAAAGAGCAATTTGCAAAACGAATTCGCTTTATCTCAGGAAGATCTGAAAAACCTTTCTGCCTCATCTGAAATGACCATTTCCGAACAGGCTGCCCGATTAAGGAACCTGGAGAACATTATTCAAGCACAAAAGAATGTGATGTTTAATCTGAGGAATACGATTGCAGATGCGTTGGTAAAATACAAAGCCGATGAGTTGTCCGTTTATATTAAGGATGGCAATGTTTATG
>DHVH01000175.1 GCA_002412555.1 Marinilabiliaceae bacterium UBA5213
TTTTTTTGTTATTATTGTTGCTGATCTCTTTGTGAAAGTTATAATGCCTCAGTTGGTGGAGCATCCCGCTTTGCGGGAGTGGTCCTGGGTTCGAGCCGCGATGTTTTTTTTCTTTCTAAACCCTTCCTTATGTACAGTGTTTATGTATTGTATAGTCAAAGAATCGATCGCTATTATATAGGTTATACCAATGATCTGGAGCGCCGCTTGTATGAGCACAACCGCCTCAAAAGGAAGTTTACTGATCGAGGGATTCCTTGGGAATTGAAATACACCGAAGTCTATTCCATCAAATCTGAAGCTCATGCTCGTGAGCAATTTCTAAAAGGACAAAAGTCCCGTGCTTTTATTGAGGAGTTGATAAGGGGATCAGAAAGGTGTTTGTGAATTTGCGTTCAGTACTGGGATTTCTAAAGTTTAATATTAAGCTATCCAAATCTGCGATTGCAAGCTTACAGGTTAAATCGGCAGACGGAAAACCATAGAATTTGTTTTATTCCATACTATTGTCGATATTTATTTTGTCGTATCTGATGACAACCTCTTTGGATGTTTATATTTCACCCTTTTGTTTGTTTATATACAGTTTAAAACAGAGCAGTAATTTTTGTCCCCCTGGTATAAGCGTGTTTTTCAAATAGATTTTGGAAAAAATAAGGATTTTGAAAAAAATAATTCCTTTCAGTGATATGATCTGCTCATTTTTATGGGTTCTGATTACAATTGCTCCCATTTCATCTTCTTTTTCGCAAAAGCGCTATTTATTCCGTACTTATACTACAGATGATGGTCTGCCCAATAATAATATTTTTAGTATCAATCAGGACAATAAGGGTTATTTATGGATAGCTACTGACGGTGGAATATCGCGGTTCGACGGTTACCGGTTTGATAATTCAGTGATTCCTGAAGTAAATAAAGAACAGGCTTTTTCGCAATATGTAGATAAAAGTCCATCGGGCAAACTGGCTTTCGCCACTTTTATGAACGGCGTGATGGTTGAGACTGATAATGGAAGCTTCAGACAATATCTGCGTCACGAAAAACAATTGGGTAAGAATGTTGTACGCACATTAAAATGGCTGTCGGATGATCAAATTCTTTTTTCTGAAAGCCGAAATGTCAATATCATTGCCGGAGACTCCATTTATCAGGTTTATGATTGGGGTAGGAATGGAAATTTTTTTCAAACTGTAGAGTATGATAGCCTTGGAAATATTTGGTTCGGTGGATTAAGGGGGTTGGGAATTATTTTTCCGGCCGATACGGTGAAACAGCCAGTTTTTCTTCCCGAATTTGAAGATGTATTTGTGCTGAAAGTGCTGTTGATGTCCGATAATAAATTACTTGTAGGAACCGATAACGGATATTATGAGATAGATATTCAGTCGGCCAAAAAAGAAGATTTCCGATATTCAGTTTCCCAGCCATACCCCGAGCTGATAGGAGAAAGAGTTAATCATATTTATTGCGATAAACAGGATAATATTTGGGTGTCGTTTGTCAATAACGGTGTTTTTCAAATACACAACAATCAGATTCTCCGACATATTACTCAGGCTTCTGGGTTGCCGACAATGGGAGCTATGTGTGTGTTTCAGGATAAGGAGTTCAACTACTGGATTGGGACATCGGAAGGTATTTGTCGGATGTATTCGCTCCGTGACTTTTCATACACCCATGACAACAAGCAGCTGGCAGGAATCCATTTTTTTGAACAGGATAAACATAAAAGACTATGGCTTTCATCAGGTTCTACGTTGTACCTAATTGATAAAGATATGGTTGGGGCAAGCCATATTAATAACACCCCCTTCGCTGGTAGCGAACTAATCGCATTGGCCTTTATCAATAACTTCGCTTTATTCATTACAAACACGGGTTTATTCAGCATGCCCTGCGATGGGGAAATCAAATGGCATCACTTTAAAAAGGAAATAGATTTCAAAAAAAATAAACTGAGGGATCTGAAATGTTTTTATTTTGATGATGACGAAAGCCAATTATTGTGGCTTGGGTTTTCCGATGGTTTGTATGCCTATTCGGATAATAGAATAACAAAAGCAACTATAATATCCGATAAGCCGGTTAATCTGCGTCCGAACGGAATTCTTAAAGATAAATATGGCTATTATTGGGTAGGTGATTATACCTTTGGCTTACATCGCTTCAAATTAGAAGATAATAGTAACAACGAGGCAAGGCTCCATCTGAAGAACAGCTATGAATCCTTGAAACCCGATTCGGCTTTTGCTACTTCCTGGGTGCAGGATCTGATGCTGGATAACAAAGGAAATATATGGTTATCATCTTTGTATACAGGCGCATATAGATTGGAAATAGACGAAAATGGAGTAAGCAATTACAGTTTGTACTCCACCGAAAATGGCTTGTCGAGCAACGACATTACGCAGATTGTCCAAGGCAAAGACCATAGTATGTGGTTCGGAACACGTAACGGAGTGGATCGCTTGATTTCCGATGATATGGGTAAGGAGAAGATCATTCATTACAATGAGAAAAACGGACTGGGGCGATTTGTATATCGTATTCTGCCTGATGACAGCATAACCTATATCAGTTATGAAGAGGGATTCTTTGCCGTTGATAATCGACTGGATCATATGCTTGCAACCCAAAAACTGGATGTAATTATTACGAATATCACCGTTATGGGAAATTCTGATTTTGCCTCCCTTCAAAACCTGAATGAAATCCATTTGCTACCACATAACCACAATTTTATTTCTTTTGAGTTTACCTCCATCCACCTGAAGGACAATGAAGGGATAGCCTATCAATATAAACTGGAAGGCATTGATAAAGATTGGTCGGAATACACAGACAGGCATTATGCGAGCTACAATTCACTCCCTCACGGGACATACAGTTTCAACGTAAGGGCAAAAATGATCAATTATGATACAGTTGGGCCGGTAACTACCTATAGGTTTAAAATCAATCGACCCTGGTACCAGACCTGGTGGTTTTTTCTGTCGATAGTTGCTTTTTCAGCTGCCAACCTCTTTTTTATTTACTTCAATCATATCAGAAATCTGCTTAGATTACAGAGGCTTCGCACGAAGATTGCCTCTGATCTCCACGATGATATAGGATCAACACTCAGTAGTATCTCCATTATGAGTGACTTGCTTCAATCTCAATTGGATTGCAGGTCGCGGGCGGAAGAGATGTTGCAGACAATAGGTTCCAATGCGCACGAAATGCTCGAATCAATGGACGATATTATCTGGTCTGTCAATCCGTCGAACGACATCTTTCAAAACCTTGCTTTGAGAATTCGCGAATATGCCATCCCTCTTTTTGAATCTAAAGACGTAAAATTTCAAATTGTTACGCCCGATGAGTTAGCTGAAATGCACCTTTCAATGGATGTACGCCGAAATGTTTTTTTGATCGTTAAAGAGGCTGTTAACAACATCGTAAAATATTCGGACTGTTCAATGGCAAGCATCGAATTTGGCTATAATCAACCGATTTTAAACTTGGTTGTAAAGGATAATGGCAAAGGATTCGATATTAAAAAGACTAATAGTAATCGCAACGGCTTGAAAAATATGATCCTGCGTGCTGAACAGATGAATGGGACGCTCGCCATTTTTTCAGAAATAGGAATGGGAACAAACATTTTGTTGTCGGTAAAATCATATAAACATATGATTGATTTCCAAAAAAGAATGAGGTAATATTACAAGATAAATATCTATTAAAGATATGCAGTTAGAGATTCAGGTGGCTATATACGAGGATAACAATGCCCTTCGAGAAAGCCTTACGCATTTGATAAAAGTGTCAGGTTTATTAGCGTTTGTTGGTGCTTATCCCGATTGCAGCAATATACTCAGGAATTGCGAAGCCAACAAGCCCGATGTAATCCTCATGGATATTGAGATGCCCGGCATTTCGGGTATTGATGCCACACGATTGGTGAAGGATAAGTATCCTGAAATCAATGTGTTGATGCTGACCGTGTTTGAGAACAGAGATAAGATTTTCGATGCCTTGCGGGCAGGAGCCACAGGTTATTTACTTAAAAAGTCCACCGCCATTCAAATCATCGAAGCTATTACAGAGTTGGCAAACGGTGGCTCGCCTATGTCCGGCGAAATTGCCCGCAAAGTGCTTGAGTTTTTCACCCATCCCAAAGCAGGAAAAAAAAATGCTTACACCCTGTCAGAACGCGAACTCGATATTTTAAAGCGTCTTGTGGCCGGTGATAGTTACAAGATGATAGGTGACCACTGTAGTATCACCATCGGAACAGTGCGCAGTCACATCAACAGCATTTATCATAAACTAGCCGTAAATTCTAAGTCGGAAGCCGTGATAAAAGCAATTAAGGAGCGCTTGGTCTAGAAAAAGTAATAACAATTCAGCTACTATATTTCGTTGACAGTTTAAATGCCACTCTTTTGTGCTGTTTAGTATTTAGTTGTCTATATGCTCAAAATCATACATTTATATGATTGACGGGTTTTAAATATAAGGTTACTTTCGTAAATAGATTTATTTACAAAAGAATTGCCCTATGAAACCAAAGTCTTATAGCCATTTATTTCTTGCCTCCATTCTGACAATGAGCTTGTTGACAGCGTGTGAGAAAGACGAAGCAACTATTTCTCATATTAAATCTTTTGCTTCATTACCAGAAGAGGACGGTTTTATAATTAATTCGCCGACTCGTATCGTTCACGATTATTATGTGGGATCGCAGGGTAAATCGCTTAACACAGGTTGGAACGCTAGCGGATACTCCATGCGCAGCTTTATCAGTTTCGATGTGTCGGATATTATGCCGCCTGCAGATAAAAAGCTGATGATTGATGAAGCCATTCTGAAAGTTTATGAAGCTAATACGAATATGCATCCATTCGATGGTGAGGGTATACGTGCAGTAAACTGCTACTTGTTGGATTACGGAGCTTTAGACCTAAGCGATTACGATCTGGCGCCGTTTGCTGACTGTGGAACAATAAGCACTTGGGGTTATAATGTTCTTAAGGAGTATCCCTTGAAAGTCACCTCGTTCCTGAAGAATTTTCATCAAACCAATCCGGCAAAAACAAAATTCCAATTTCGCTTGCAGTTTGTACCAGATGGAAATGTTATTCCACCATCGCCTTTAACGAGCGGTATGTGGAATGTTTTTTCTGGTGATGAAACCCAAAAAGTTGATTACCGCCCAACATTAATGATTAAATATCATTATGCCAATCAGTGATTTCAAGTGAAATCACTGATTGTCTGTGAATAATCGTTTATTATAAACCCTATGAAATCCAAAAGAAGGTTTGTTGTTTTTCTGGTAATTTTGATGACTGTGCTGGTGCATCCATTGAAGGCCCAGGACTTGTCAAATGCAAAAGAGGTCGATCCATTCACCATGAACGGCAGTATTGGACTGAACACCTCTTTTTACAATGCCTCCGGCGGTATTCCTGACCGGCAGGCTCCGCTTGCCTTCGGCCTCAATGCCATGGCAACCATCTCAGCTTACGGCATTAATATGCCATTCTCGTTTACCTGGTACAACAATAACAAAGCGGGATTTCGGCATCCATTCAATCAATTTGGCATCAGCCCCACTTATAAATGGCTGACAGTCCATCTTGGGTACAGAAACATGTCGTTCTCAGAATTTACACTGAATGGCTTCACCTTTCTTGGTGCCGGTGTAGAGGCCCGACCCGGGAAATTCCGTCTGGGAGCGGTGTACGGTAAGTTCAATCAAAACTCTGCTTACGACCTTGCAATGGCAGATTCCATTCCTAAACTCACCCGCACCGGATGGGCAACAAAACTTGGCTATGGTACCGATGATCGGTTTGTGGATGTTTCTCTGCTTCGCATTGGGGATAACCCGAAAAACTACGTGGATAGTCTGGCACATTACGGGCAAGCTACACCGGCTCAAAATTTGGCCATTGGATTGACTTCAAGCTTCAAGATTACGCCTAAATTATTCTTTAATTTTGACGGTTCAATGAGTTTTTTTACCAATAACAGACTATTGGAGGAATCGGATTCGATCGCGAACGGGAAACTTCGTTTTGCAAGTAACTTTATCACAGTGAACAATACCAGTGAATACCACAAAGCCCTCAAGACTGGATTTAGTTACCGGTTTACACCCACACTCGTCTCAGGTTTCGAGTACCGAAGGGTGGATCCGGGATTCCAATCCATGGGGAGTTACTTTTTCAATAATGACCTGGAGATGTACACGTTCAACCAGACTGCATCCTTCCTACAGAATAAAATCAACACCCGGGGCTCTATAGGTTTTCAACGCGATAATCTTAACGGAATGAAAGCCAAAAGTGCCAAACGCACAATTGGGTCACTGTCCGGAAATTATGCCATCAATCAGGCTTGGGCAGTGGATGCATTGTATAGCAATTTTTCCACCAATCAGAAAGCCATAAGATCGGTTACTAACGACAGCCTGAAAATCTCTCAGGTAAATCACAACCTGTCGCTTATGCCACGTTTTACCAAATTGTCTGAAACCAGTTCTCAAATGGTGATGTTGAACCTAAATTGGATGAAGTTGAATGACAAAAACAAACTCACAAAGGATCAGTCAAATACCGATACCTTCATGGCGATGTTGATGTATAATGTTGGTTTGCTAAAATCAAAATTGAACATATCGGCCGGATTGAATTCCACCAAAATGGTAAACATGAACTACAACAATCAACTTAGGGGTGGGAATTTGAATTTGGCAAAATCACTTTTGCAGGATAAACTGTCGATGAGTTGGAACAATGCTTTTATGTTCAACAAGATAAACAGCGAAAATGGCACCATTTTCAACACTGGGATAAATGCCAATTACAGTTTTAAAAGCCAACAAGCTGTAACAATAAATATTAATTTCATTAACAATTCATTCGGCGATTCGGTGATTGTTCCGTCGTTTAAAGAAATAAGAGGAGATATTGGATATGTATACAGTTTCTAAGATAAAAGAATGGAGCCGATGGTTGATGCTGTCGGTAATGATGGTTGCTGCATTAAGTGCAAATGCGCAATTATCGCAAACTGTCACTGTGATGCCGCCTTACTCCGGCAAGTTGTCCGATTATATTGCTTCTCCGGGCAAAATACACAGTTTGATCACCGTGAACGGAATAGATTGGCCCCGGTTCGAGATATACCTGCGAGGAAGCATTATGAGTGCTGACGAGTCGGTGATCATCCGGTCAGGTCCAAATTCCAAACCAATTGCGCCCATTGTTATCGCTCCGGTGAATTTGCCTACAGGCGCAACTGTTTTCTCACCCTACACGCTGACCTATCGGGATCTGCGTCAGATCTTCAACGAGCGGAATCTGGAGTATCAGGGAATATCACAACAGGAGGTAATGCAGAACGGTTTGCCGGAAGGGATTTACACCATCTGCTTTGATATCATCGATTATAATAACAATCAATATTTCAACTCTACGTGCAGCAATGTTTTTACTGTTTCATCGGTTGAAGCCCCGATGATTATCAGTCCGCTGAATCACACCTTTCTGCGTGAACCGGAAGCTAAAAACGTGGTTTTTACCTGGACGAGGCCTGCCAGTGCTCCAGTTTTTACGCAATATAAATTGAAGATAATTGAGTTGAAAGAGGGTTTCACCAATTATCAGGACCAGATAAGGGCATCCGGTTATCCGGCCTTTTTCGAAACCACCGTGACTGGCAATACCTATCTCTATTCAGCTGCTAATCCGCCTTTGAAAAAAGGATACACCTATGCTTTTGTTGTGGCAGCCATCGATCCCATGGGGACAACGGCTTTCAGGAACAAAGGGTACAGCGAGGTGAATCTCTTTACTTATCAGGCTGAAGAACAAAAACCGATGAGCGGCACGCTGCCTGGAGGCATAAGCGCTGGTTTGCCGGATATGAGCCTCAGCAATGAGATCACACCTGACGCACTCTCGATTAGCATAATAAAAGGCAATTTGGTCTATAAATACAAAAACGCTAACAAGACATATCCCTTAACCCAAGCGAAAATAAAGCTTGTGACCAAATATTTCGTGAAATATGCTGACGGGACGGTTAACGAAGAAATGAGCAGACAAAAGATATCATATGGCTCTTACCTGGATGGTAAAGTTGTTGCAACGGCAACTACTGGCGACGATGGTAAATTCTCATTGATTTTCTCATCGAACAGCAAAGGGGAACCGCTGGCTAACTGGAATTGTAATACTAAAGTGGCACATTGGAACGACCCTTCAGCTGAGCAGCACGAATATCTTTATGCCGATAGGTCGTACAGTTCTGGCAGGGGTGGCCCCAATCCGGGAGAGACAATCGCCACAGGCGGTGCAAACGAGGGCAATGCCTGCAAGCTCTATCTGGGGTATGCCATTGAGATTGAAGGGGAGCATGCCCGATATTATCTGAATCCCGATCAAAAAACGGATTATTTTTTCGAGGTAAAGGGCAGCGAAACAAAAGAAGTGGGTGAGGTAGTATCACTGGTGAAAACCATCGACCTAAACGTGAAGGTAAAAAGCAAAACAAGTAATCTGACCATTAACTCGAAGGAAGAGCTGGCTAATATGAACGTGTTTATCTTCAGGAAGCTAAATTTTGATTATCCGCAGATATTCCCGTCCGGTGATGTGACACCCGACAAAACTGATAATTTTCCGCCTCCTGTTGCAGCCATGGAGTGCGTGGGCCAAGGGCTAACCAACCAGTACGGGGTTGCTAAGATTAGGTCCTTGGTCTTCAACGATAACCCGACCTATCAGTATTACCTTTATATCAATAATTCGCAGGATTATAACTATGAAAGTGATGCTCCTTTAAGGATTGATTTTGCTGATTTAGTGAAAACGGAGACAGGATCCTCCGGTGGTACCAACGGAATGCCCTCGATCGATATCTCCTCGCCCGGGTATCAGCCCATGCTGGACAACAGATCGGCACACAGTTATTTCTCCTCCTTTTTTAACAGCATAACCAATGGCTATGATTTGAGTGTTGATTTAAATGGTAAATACCCAACGCTTAGGGTGATCCTCCAAGAAGTGGATGGTTTGAAGAAGCTAGAACAGTATGCACAAGTAACGCTGACAGAGAAATATTCAGGTGGCAACCTTGTATCTCCCCCTTCTGCCTCTCAGGCAGCACAGGGAGGTCAACCCGTTTCAACGCCCATGGCGCTGTATGACACCGGTATTTATGAACATAAGAATGGTGGTGTGGAGTTTAAGATTAATCCATTAAAAATAGTAGGACCCGAAAGAACCGTTACCGTGAAAACGGCAGGGTTTGCCGATACGACCTTTGTGGTCAAAGAAGGGGATCCGCTGAAATTGGGAGAGCGGTTTGAGATGACCATCACGCTGCGTTACGGGGCGCTGTTTACTGGTACGGTGATTGATGCCGAAACACGTGAGCCGTTGCCGAATGCAGCAGTAAAGATTGTAGATGAGATGTCAAAAGTATCTACCACCAATAACAACGGAACCTTTACCATAGAAGCCCGCAAACTGAACAACATGCGTTCTGTTGTAATCTCCCGCCCCGGGTATATTACAGATACGGTGAATGTGAGACTTGACAAGAACAAGAACCAGTATAACTTTGAATTGTACCGGAAAGCAAGGAGGATGCGTGTGGTAGTGTGGGCCAAAAACGATTATAAAGAAGGAATCGTGGTCTCTCTTCCCGATGTGCCTAAAAACTGGAAGACAGACTATAGTAAGCTGCCTGCTGGTCAGCCTTTGGCCAACTATTCTGGAGCGGACTTGCAGGAAGCAAATAGCATTACCGCCGGTGTTGTAGCACATAAATTCAAATCATCGCCGCCGCCATCCGGACAGTCGACAGATGCCAAAACAAAGAACCTGGCGGCATCTAATCAACTGGTCTCCTCTTCCTCCGGGGTCAATGCCGCGCATCTGCTCCTGGACCAAATGCAGGAATATCATGTAGTGACCGATGAAGATGGCGTGGCTGATTTTGCTTTCGAAGGGGGACAAGGCGACCGCTTTAAGGTGGTGCTGGTCAATTCGCCCAACGCTACCGATAACTTTCCGAAAATCATTAAAGAGGTGGATATGCCGTATGTCAAGGATTATATGGGCACCTACGTGCAAGTGGTCATGGAAGAAGGCAGCTGCCTCTCGGGGACTGTCTATTTGGGCGAATCGAATAATAAACCCCTTGGTGGTATCGATGTGAAGGCAACCATTACGGGACAAACGGAAGCCTACACCATCGCAACGACGACGGATGCTTCAGGGAGATACAGGTTGGCAAACTTACCCGTTGGCAAGCCTTTCAAACTTCAGTTAAGCACAAATAAAGCAGGAAACAGCTTTGTGGGATACAACAACGAAAAGTACATCATTGCCAAAGCCGGCTCGGAATGCCAATTGGAGGACTTCCATATGCAATCGGTGGACGGGGTGGTTATATCCTCCTTTCTGGGATTTCCTTTTGCGCCAAGCGACTACGTTGAAAAGTCAGACGGCTCTGTGCTGCTCACCGGTACCATCACACTGCCTGCTAACAAGCATTTTAGTGAACAGGAGATAGATGTCAGCGAGGTGAAGATGGTAAAGAGTGGTGTGAAGAACAACAGCGGAGACGAACTACTCCTGCCTGCCACATTGCCGTTTGTGACCGATAAAAACGATATCCTTGTTACCCTGTCGGGTAATTACAAAGCGCTGATCACGGATGAGTCGGGGTTGAAGTTCGACCTTTACGATAAGGATCTGGTACAGGGTGAAATGAAAGCAAAGGTTCAGATTAACGAAGAGAGGGGTAATACAAATCTGAATGCCAACTTTGGCGGATATGGTTATAAACTGCCCGACCTCTACCTGACACCTTCGCCCGGTGCACAAAATGCACAAATGACCGTTTTCAACAGCGCAGGGCAAATAAGTTCAGCGAACATAGGAAGTGGCGGATTTTACCTGAGCAACGGACAAAACGAGACATTGATCTACAGCATTGACGGTTTTGAGAATAAAGCCTATGTTGAATCCTCTAAATCCTATTTTGATAAAAACGGCTTGTCGCTACAAACAAAATTGAAAGCGGCCATTGCCAACCTTAACCCATCCAACATTGAGCTGGATGCCGGCACCATCAGGATCTCTAAACAGGGATTGGAAACCATCAACCAAAAACCCTTCTCTGTAAAGATGGGCGCATGGACGCTGAAGTGCAACAGTTGGTCGGTGACCAATGAAGGTCTCAACGTAAGCGATGCAATCCTTTCCACAGGTGTGGATGTGAAGATCAAAAATCTGCAACTGACTTCGCAGGCGCTGGTGACCGACAAGGCCATCGTGCAACTGGAGAGTGTGAAACTGCTAGGCGTCAAGAATCTGGTCATTAACACCACTAAGAAAGGATTGGTTTATAAATACCTACATAGCGGCGTTTCAGGCTGGAGCCTTTATGCTACGCCTGATGCAGGACAGACCACTGTAGCTACTCTGCAAGGAATGCCGGGCGTAGATCCCGCAGATCAGATTGAATTTATATCTGTGGATATCAACAGTGAAGGGGAAAGCATCCTTGGTCTCAACAGCCACACATTCAGACTGTACAATGTCGTTGACTTTACACCTTATCCCTCTACACAGATGTATGTAACATCTTCCTCGCTGAAACTGAAGGGAACCTATGATTTCGGCATACCGCAGTATGTGAAGCCTTCAGGTGCTATGGGATTCTATAAGGAAGGCAACAATATCGCTTTTGCTATGATGGATATGGACGCTTTCCATTTCACGCATCACAACGTTATATACGATCTCACCCACGATTACAAGCTTTCCAATGGGCTCTTTACCGCTAAAGGTACAGCGCAAGAGCCGGGACATCTGCCTTCACTGAAAGTCACAATGAGGCACACGTCATCACAAACAAGAATAGGTATAGATAATGGCGAAAAGCTGTCGATGGGTGCAGGTAAAGAGCTGGCGAATCTGACTGGCGGCATCAGCGTGGTGGGCAATGTCTGGGATGTGCTTCGTTTCGAGGGCGATGTGAAGGGAATGAAAAATATGGCTGCCGGACAGAAGATGAACTTTGAGGTGAGAGGAGCAGTACAGGCTACCGGTCAGCAGATCAGCGTAAGCGATATCCCATCGTTTCCCGGTATGACCATCACGTATGATATGGCGAATGCACGATTTATAGGTAGCGCTGAACTGGATATGAACCTGGGTGGAATGATCCTGCTGGGAAATGTGAACTCAATAATGGACAGTCAGGGTTGGTTGTTCAACGCGACTGGCATGGTAGAGATTCCTGGAATAGGCGGAGCAAACCTGTTCGGTTTATTCGGCAACTACACCAACATGCCGCCCGATGTGTCCGCCCGAATAGGCAATGCGGTCTGCCTGCCTGCTTCATTCAAAACCAATCTCAGCGGATTCTTTTTGTCCGCAGGGCTTACAAAGCAGGTTCTGCCTAAGATAGATCACAATTATGGGGTTGTGTCAATCACTGCCGGCGTCGATGTTAGTGTTAATGCCCGTACTTATATGGTCTTTGGACAGGGAACAACATTCGGGTTGGGCGTGTTGGCTGAAGGACATGCCTATCTGGGCGGTTCCTGCCCAGCGACCTGTACTTCGGCGGATGCCGATGCAGTCCTGCAACTTGGAATAAGCGGCGATTACAATCCCCAGACACGTTTTTACAATATTGACGGATGCTCGAGTTTAAAACTGAAGATATCGGCAAGTCAGTGTGTTCCGGTTATGGTGGATTGTGGTCCCTGTGTTTCGATCACGCTGGCCGATTTTACCATCGGAGCAACCGTGCATCTGGATAACAGCAACGGCTTTTCGATGGGAATCACGACCCAGAGCTGTGACCAACAATGTAAATAGGTAGTCATAACATTAACCAATTCTGCATTAACGTATGACAACCGAGAGGGAATCAATCACATAAACGTTGATGAAAAAAATAAAATAGGCGTATGAAAAATTCAATGATACCTCCACGGATCTGTTTAAGAATTAAGATCCTTCTTCTTTTGGGACTGTCGCTAAGCTTCTCCGTACAGGGTCAGGATGAAATTCTGATGGCTGTGCCTGCTCCCAAAGGGATTCTAATCTTCACCGGGATGGAGTTGGCCAACGGGAAAAGAATAGATAGTTATTCCATAGAACGCTCCTACGATAAACGGCAGTGGGAGATGCTCGCGGAACTGAAATCCCCCGCGGAATGGGACGTATTTCATGCCGGTATTAAAAAATGGAAACCGGATTTTGGGTTTCAGGGGTTGCCAGAGACCAATGATCTGAGGGACTACTGGGAAAAATGCGAAACGGCTGGCGCGATTGACAGTATGGCTTACTGGGCCTCGGCCACCACCATCCGACTGGCAGCCGGCATTGCTTTCTACGATCAGACTGCTCAGAAAGAGAAAAGGGTGTGGTACAGAGTTCGGGCACTCAAAAATGGCAACAGCGTGACCGAGAACATCTCTCTGCCTGCGCAATATCCTTTTGTCCCGCAGTACGACCCAGTATTGTGGAATGAAAAAAATGTGGATAAAAACCTCTTTTACCTCAAATGGTTATCCACTGGTTCTAACCCGGCACCCTATTTTGGCATCCGGTTTTATGAAGACGGGGTCCTGAAACAGGCGGAAGGCACGTTTGCCAGGTACAATATCAGTGGCACAACCTATTATATATTCCAGGATTCTACCCTGTATGTAAAATCGGACAGGCAATACTTTCTCAACCCTCTTGATATGTACGGCAATCAGGGCGTGGCGACTGATATTGTGTCGGTTTCGAAATCGTCTGTTAACCAGCCATTTTTTCATAAGACTCAGGCATCTACTGATCCCAAAGGATTTGGCATAGTCTTAAGTTGGCAACTGCAACATACCGATCTTTTGAAGGGATTGAAGATTTACAAGAGCGATGCCTTTGATGGCAAGGAATATGAATTGGCAGCCACAATTCCCTGTGCCGATATAACTTACACCGACCGGAAAATTGATCCTGATAAAATGTATTACTATTATCTGGAAACCGTAAGCGCTCAAAATGAGCTGCCTCAAAAAAGCAATATCTTCTTTGACGCGGCTTACGATAAGTTGAAACCTGTCCATCCGGCGATCAGTCGCGGAGAAGATGTGAAAAATGGTGTAACTATCTTTGTCAACACTACCGAGATAAATGTAGTAGGTGTGAAAATTTACCGCAGCGACGGAATTACGGCAGATCTCTACCCTATTACAGATCTCCTGAAACCTACCGGCAATGAAGTTTCATATACCGATACAAGCCAGATATTATCAGGCGGTAGAAGCTTTTTGTACGCTGCCACAGTGGTTAATAGCAGTTCGGTGGAGAGTGCTTTTTCAGATACGATCACTGTTCATCCGAAAATACCAACCACCCCTCCGTCACCCAACAGCCTTTCGGTTTTTGAAGAGGATCATGCGATTCATCTTGTTTGGGAAGATGTGAAGACACGGCATCGGGCAACAAAGGGTTACAATGTTTATGTCAGAGAGTTACCTAATGGATCGTTTGCGCCTTTGTTGCAGAAAGATAGTCTCGTTCTTGTGCCGGTGTTTACCGACCATACTGCACAAGCGGGCAGGATGTACGAGTATGCAGTGCAGACGGTAGACGACCTTGGCGGCAAAAGTGAAACGATGGTGTTGGCTTCTGTTTCTGTGAAACCTTTCATTTTACCTGTGCCACCCAATGTATGGCTGCTTTTGGATGGCGGAAAAGTGACCGTGCAATGGGCTGAAACTTCGGTAAAGGAGCCGCTTAATGTGACCCTCTATCGCTATCAGCGGGGCAGCGCGCCGCAACGATTGAAGGTGTTCCAGAAAAATGAAGAACGGAAATTTGAGGATGCGAGCGTTAAAAACGGAGAGTTGTATTTTTATTTCACCACCTTTAAAGATAATCAGGAGAATGAAAGTGGTCGTTCCCAGGAAGTGGGAATTCGGGTGAAATAAGCATTCATGGAACTTATTCGCATGGGATTTCTACCATTAATTTTCGAATAGAATGATTAATGAAATTCAAGACTGGTAAAAGAAACGGGGCAAGTATTTCATATTTCGGCTCGTTTCAGGGCTTCAGATTAAAGCAGGTTTTGTCTGTAATAGAACCGATCGAAGTTCAGCGGTAGTGTCGACCAGGAAGGCTGGGTGAAAGCTTTCGAGTTCGCTGCGGGGCCGGAGGCCCCAGCTTACCCCACAGGCGATGGTATTGCTGTTGATGGCGGTTTGCATGTCCACTCCTGAATCTCCTACATACAATGTTTGGCTGGCTGCTATGCCACTTAAGGCGAGTATTTCCTGGATAATGGAAGGGTCTGGTTTGGTTGGTTGACCGATACGGTGACCCAGAACTGCCACAAAGGGCAGATCCGGGAAATAATGAGCCACCAGTCGCTCAGTGGCTGAGTGGTATTTGTTGGAGGCCACTGCGAGTTTTATGCCTTTCTGGTGCAGTTCTGAAAGTAATTCGGGCAGTCCTGCATAGGGGCGGGTGGCATCCGTCATATGATCATTGTAGCGGGCCGTAAAGTATTCCCGCATGCGTGCAATGTTTTCAGATGTGCGCTTTTCTTCGGGCAAGGCCCGCTCAAATAGTTTGGCAATGCCGTTCCCCACAAAGCGCTTGTAGCTGCTTACGGGGTGAGTAGGGTGTCCCATTTGTTGCAAAGCGTAATTGGTACTTGCCGCAATGTCTTCCACCGAGTCCAGCAAAGTGCCATCTAAATCAAAAATGACCAATTGAATTTTCATGGGGCAAAAATACAAATGCTTTTGTCCAAAGACTGCTCAATTATTTAGATTTTATATAATTTTAGATTTTTGTCCAAACAGAGTTTCAATAAAGTTGCACCTTGGAGTAGTATTGTTCATGGATTTTACTCATTGATCATAAAAATTAACCATATGGATGAAGATAAAGGCGTTGTAAGAATTTATACCGGCAGTGAGGTGCTGGTAGGCATGTTAAAGGGCATTTTGGAAGAGGCAGGCATTACTTCCATGATTAAGGATGAGTTTCAATCCAGTATTTCTGCTGGTTTTGTGGGTGGTGTACCGTCTTCGCTGGATCTTTATATTCAGGAAAGTGACATGGTAGCTGCCGAACCCATTCTTGAGGATTTCCTAAAGACCAATGAGTAAAGGCATAGACTTTTACCAAAAAGACCCCATCGTTTAATGAAATTACTTCATACATCTGACTGGCATCTGGGTAAGCGGCTGGATGATTTTTCGCGCATGGAAGAGCAGCAGGCTGTTTTGCAGGAAATAGTTGAGATAGCTGAGCAGGAGCAGGTCGATGCTGTTTTGGTGGCTGGCGACCTGTTCGATACTTTTAATCCACCAACCGAAGCGGTTGAAATCTTTTACCGAAGCTTGAAACGGCTCTCTGACAATGGTCGGCGACCAGTCATTGTCATTGCCGGCAACCATGATTCCCCCGATCGCATTGAAGCCCCGGATCCTTTGGCCCGGGAGTGTGGAATTGTTTTTACCGGATATCCCAATTCCAGTGTGCTGCCTTTTGAGTTGGAATCCGGATTGAAAGTCCTGCAAAGCAGCGAAGGTTTTCTGGAATTGAAACTTCCTGAAGCCGAAGTCACCTTGCGGCTCCTTTTAACTCCTTATGCCAATGAGTACCGGCTGAAAGCCTGTCTCGGCGCTGAGAACAGCGAAGAAGCCTTGCGGGAAGTCCTTGAGCAAAAATGGAAGGCCCTGGCCGACCAGTTTTGTGACTCTGCGGGCGTTAACATTTTGGTCAGTCACCTGTTTATGGTCCGCCGTGGTGATGCCCTGCCCGAAGAGCCGGCCGACGAAAAACCCATACTCCATGTAGGTGGTGCACAGGCCATTTACACCGATAACATTCCCCCTCAAATTCAATACACCGCTTTGGGTCATCTGCACCGCATGCATCGGGTGGGAGCCAGTCCCGGACCTGTTTACTACAGCGGCAGTCCCCTCTCATACAGCTTTGGCGAAGCCAATCAAATGAAGTATGTGCTGATCGTGGATGTTCAGCCCGGCCAAGCCGCCGAGGTGCGGGAAATTGAACTGACCAAAGGTAAGCGACTGTTGCGAAAACGGGCACAGGGCATGGAAGAAGCCTTGGCGTGGCTTTCTGCCAACCCCGATGCATTGGTGGAGCTGACACTGGTGACCGACACCTACCTGACCGCCCTAGAGCGCAGGCAGTTGAATGCTGCACATGCTGGCATTGTTGCCATTATCCCTGAAATCGCCCATCCCGACCGTCTGTGCACCCACCATCAAAAGCAGATCGACCTGACGCAGAGCATGGAAGACCTCTTTCGCGATTACTTCCAGCACGAGAAGGGGCAGGCGCCCAACGACGACATCATGCAATTATTCACCGAGATATTGGCCCAGGAGGAAGAATGATACCCATACAACTCACCATACAAGGCTTGTATTCCTATCAGGAAAAGCAGACCATTGACTTTACGCAACTAACCTCTGCCAAGTTATTTGGCATTTTTGGGTCCGTGGGCAGCGGCAAGTCCTCCATTTTGGAGGCCATTACCTTTGCCATTTATGGTCGGACCGATCGCCTCAACCTGTCGGGCGATAACCGGAATTACAACATGATGAATTTGAAAAGCCATGAGCTGCTCATTGATTTCATTTTTGAAACCGGCAAAGAACAGACGGCTTATCGGGTGACGGTAAAGGGGCGGCGCAACAGTAAAAAGTTTGAAGAAGAGATCGG
>DHVH01000003.1 GCA_002412555.1 Marinilabiliaceae bacterium UBA5213
ATACGTGGGAGGCCGAATGCTTACGCTTGAAGGCATCCTGATATTGAGGTAAGTACCAATGATAAAAATTCATTCTTTTTTTCCACTGCTTTAGCAACACATTCTCATTGGCGGTAGTTAAGATATCGGCTATAAGAAATTGTCCACCTGGCTTCAATACTCTGCCTATTTCGTCGATAAACAAACCTTTTTGAGGATAATGGAAGGCACTTTCTATATTGATGACGATATCGATGCTGTTGCTTTGAATTTTCGCTAAATTTTGCGCGTTGCCTTCAATGAATAGGGCATGCTTAATATTTCTTTTTTCCTTTTCGCCATTGGCAATTTCAACGTTATGGGCGTTGATATCCACACCGGTTACACTTTTAACCGGATGATTTTGGGCCACATACAATGTCCCAATGCCATTACCACAACCGATATCCAAAACATCCTTGCCTTCTAAGGTGCTAAACTTTTGGAGACAATATTCCAGCAAATTATCCTGAGCCTGACTAAAACTATCCTTTTCATCCATATAAAACGGATAATGAAGCATATGATAATCACCATTGATTGTTTTTAAGGCGGCATTCATTGCTTTATAGTAATCTCTTGTTGCAAAAGCTGTTTTTGTTAAGCCAAATATGGACATGGGTATTGTTTTAATGCGTGTTTGGGTATTCAAATTATGGTAAAGAATAGATTAATTTTTTACATAAAGAAATTTCTTCGGCATAATTCCAATCGCTGGACTAAATTTCAACTATTGCGTATGTAACCCAATGCGGTAATATAACGTAAACGGTCAAAAATAGGACAAGCAGTAAACCGTATAATAAATACTTCGCTATTACGTTTTTAAAGACAATAACCCCCTTTTACAAAACCGAGATGAGATGCCAGACCTTGTAAAGTCTGGCATTTTTACCCTAAACATCAATTTTAATACGCCCATAATGCCATATACAAGACTCAAATTTTCAGCACTCATTTTCCTTTTCTTCTCTATAGCCATGCTATGGGCATGTTCCAAAAACATTTATCTGCCCGAAAATGGCGAGCGTACGGTGATACAAACTGAAAACCGGGAACTAAAAAAATTCATGGATCAGGGCTTTCAAAAAATACTCAATACTTCCAATGTCAGTGCCAGCGAGATTATAAAAACTGCCCGGAAATATCTGGGGGTTCCGCATTGTATGGGGGGCACTACTTCTAAGTGCATGGATTGCTCGGGTTTGCTGGTTACTACTTTTAAAGCGCATGGCATTGACTTGCCCCACGGCTCAGAAGAACAAGCCAGGTATGGCCGGTACATAGAAGACCGCACGCGACTTCAGCCCGGCGATCTGGTGTTTTTTGTCCGCTCCTACACAACCAGTAAATACATTACGCACTCGGGCATTTACCTGGGCAACAATGAATTCATCCACACCTCATCATCGCAAGGGGTCACCATTACTTCTCTCAGCAGTCCATACTGGAGCGAGCGCTTCATTTTTGGCACACGGAATTTTTAAGTTTCTGCACTAGGACTTGGTAGTCCATCGGCGGACGAAGGCGCCCGTCGGGTCGAATTTCTCTGCTTGCTTTTGGAGGTTAAAGCGGCGGTTGCCGCGACTGTCGGTGCCCCTGCCCGACTGGTACGCCCAATTGCCATAGTTGCTGTACACGTCATGATCCACCAACAGGTATTGGAACCAGGCTGCGCCCCATTGCCAGTTGACTTTAAGCTCTTTGGACAGGTAAAAGGATACGAGCATTCTGCCTCTGTTGCTCATGAAGCCGGTGACTTTTAACTCGCGCATAAGGGCATCGACGAGGGGCTGACCGGTGCTTCCCTCCCGCCAAATGTTAAAGGCTTCGTAATCGTTGTACATGGTGGGGGCTGAAGTACGGAGTCCTTTCAGCCAAAATAGTTTTTGACCGTACCTCATCATTAAATACCGGAAATAATCGCGCCAAATGAGCTGCTCTTTCAGGGTCTGGACAGAGGCCTTTGCTTCTTCATCTTCTTTGGGTACGGCACTTAAGTGCTGCCACAGGGTTCTGACCGATAGCGAACCATTGGCCAGCCAGGGTGCCAGATGGGAGGAGAAATTTTCGCCCTCTAGCTGGTTTCTGGTCTCGGAATAACGCCATGGGGCACCAGAGGAAATATAAGCTTCCAATCGGTCAAGCGCGGCGGTCTCCCCGCCTTTAAATAGTCCGGTCGGATTAGTTGGAACGGCATATGTTTCCCGGAGGTCGGTCTTTGACCAATCGTAGCGGGGTAAATTGCTTATGGTAGGTATTGTGGCTAATAAAGTACCCAGTGGCTCGACTTTGTTTTTAAAGGCAGTATAGTAAAAGGGGGATTTATCTATTGTAAAGGGTACCTGATTGGGTTCAAACAACATGCTTCCGGGCGTGAGATACAACTGAACCTGTTTGGACAAGCCCGCTTGCTCAGCCAACTCTTCTGCGGCATATTCTTCCTGGGCATAAATGGCGAGCGCATCCAATTTCACATACAGTTCCTGAAGGATGGACACAGGGTCGCCTTTGAAAATCAACAATTGGTTGCCCGCTTTCCGGATTTGCTCAGTCAAGTCCAAAACGGTTTCATTCAAAAATGCCTGACGATGCTCTGCTATGCGCGGAAAATCTAGCTCAGGAAAGTTGGACGACCATCGATCGTCGTAGATAAAAACGGGAACAATGGGGTGGCCGGTCGGTAGCGCTTTATGCAAAGAGGGATTGTCGTGCAAGCGCAAATCGTTGCGGAACCAGTATATAATGGGCTGTTTTATCATGTTTACTGTTTTTGTATCAAACATTAAACACAATGACCCTTATTTAGTTTAAGAAGGGAGTGTTTTTCTCTCATTGCGCGTGCAGAAATCACTCAACTCCTACTGAGAATATCCTGCTCTATTTCTTAAAAATAAAAAACACGGCGAAGACCAGAAACAACAATCCCACCAGATGGTTCCAACGCAGGGGTTCTGATTTAAATACCACCAACGAAATAACGACGAAAACGCTGAGTGAGACGACCTCTTGAATGACCTTCAATTCAAGCAGATTAAAGGGTCCTCCATAATCCTTAAACCCTATGCGATTAGCGGGAACCTGAAATACATATTCAAAGAGGGCAATGCCCCAACTGATAAATATGATGGCCAGAAGCCCCAAATTCTGCGACCACTTCATTTCATGAAACTTCAAATGCCCGTACCAGGCAAAGGTCATGAAGGTATTGGAAGCGATCAAAAAAAGCACCGTAATTAGCCCTTTTGTCAGCATGACTCATAAATTAGCGGCGCAAATATAAGCAGTCTTTCGCTTAAAAAAACGTTTCCCTACGCTACTACCATCTTCTTTTTCATTTCCCTGGCGGTTGGCTCGTCTGAAAGATTTTTGACGATTTCGAGCGAAAACGCCATGGAAGCGCCAATGCCTTTTCCGGTAATGATTTTGCCATCGGTAACAGCAGGCCTATCCACGCAAGTGGCTCCATAAAGATGCTTTTCAAAACCAGGGTAACAGGTGGCTTTTTTCCCTTTGAGCAAGTGCATTTCGCCCAAAATCATGGGGGCGGCGCAAATGGCAGCCAGCCATTTGTCGCGACTGTGAAACTGGTTTACTAAATTCTTCACCCTTTCATTGGCCAATAAATTGGTGGCGCCCGGTATCCCACCCGGCAACAACAAGAGCGATGCACTTTCTACATCTACATCGTCCATAAAGACATCGGTTTTTACAACTATGTCGTGCGCTCCCTTTACATTGGGGGCACCAGTTGTAGAGACCAGAAACACTTCATATCCGGCCCTGCGTAAAACATCTGCGGGGGTCAAGGCTTCCACTTCTTCAAAGCCTGCTGCCAATAATATATAAATACGCTTCATTTAAATATTTTAAAATGGTTATGCACAATAGACCGTTGGGTTAATAGATCATTAGTCTGATAGGTAAAAATAAATCCATGATATTCAGCAAATTATGCTTATGCAATCAGCAAGCACAAGTTGTTTAATATCAGCAATTTACAAAACAAAAACAAACTATTAATACAATCACTGATATTTTATTTTATCTTCACCGACTCACAATCGGCATTTCAGGCTATGCCTGTAGTTAGTTTTCATTTTCAAAGACTAAATATAAGGATCAAATAGCTTTATTAAAAATATAGTTTTCACCTTTCCTCGTCTCATTCAACAAATCACCTGTTTTTCATCACCTTAGCCCTTTATGAATTAAACCTTTTGGGGTTTATTCCGTTCTATTAGGTAGGATTTTAGAGAATCCTCATAAGAAATATTATTTTTGTGCTTTCGTTCAAAAAACAACAACATGCTACAAAACCAGGGAGATAAGGTAGCCATATCGTTCGGCAACGACCGAATTACTTATGGCAATTTATTGGCTAAAATTGAGAAATTTGCCGATTTACATGAATTAGCTAAGGGTCAACGAGCTGTTATTTTTTCGGAAAACAGGCCGGGATGGTTTTACGCTTTTTATTCCATCTGGAAAAAATCGGGCACAGCCATACCGGTAGATTTTATGGCCACAGCATCTGAAGTGGCTTATATTCTGAAGGACTCCACACCTTCTGTCATCTTTGTTTCTGCCGCCAAAAAGGCGGACATGGAAGAGGCCATTGCGCAGGCGAAAATTCTTACACAAGTTATAGTTATTGACGATTACGACCATTTTGAGCCACAACTGGTTTCAAAAGAGGAATTCCCTCAGCCCAATGAGGAAGATACGGCCGTGATCATTTACACCTCCGGAACCACCGGATCACCTAAAGGGGTGATGCTTTCATATACCAATCTTATTGCCAACGTTACAGGCGTTTCTAAGCTGATTCCTATTTACTCGAAGGATTCTCGCGTAATGGTGCTCTTGCCCTTGCACCATATTTTTCCGCTGGTAGGCACCATGATTGCCCCTTTGAATGTAGGTGGCATGGTGGCCATCAGTCCCTCCATGACTTCCGAAGATATCATGGGCGNNCTAACCATCATCATTGGGGTTCCTCGTCTGTATGCTGCCATTCGCAAAGGCGTTGTTGATAAAATCAATAAGAGTGGCGTAGCAAAAAAATTGTTTGCACTGGCTAAAAAGGTTAATTCACCGAAGTTTTCACGGCTGGTGTTTGGTACGGTTCACCGCAAGTTTGGGGGAGCTGTGAGAAGTCTGGTTTCTGGCGGTGCAGCACTGGATCCGGCAGTGGGCAATGATTTCAAAACCTTAGGTTTTGAAGTGCTCGAGGGCTTTGGCATGACGGAAGCTGCTCCCATGATCACCTTTACGCGTCCCGGACGCGTGCGCATCGGATCGCCCGGC
>DHVH01000079.1 GCA_002412555.1 Marinilabiliaceae bacterium UBA5213
ATCCCACTCTGCTTTGCTACGGGGACAACGTCCCACTCCGCTTTGCTACGGGGACTTTGTCGCAGGCCGTTGAGCGGCTTCGCCAAAATATAAAGGGAAATTAAACAATGGCAGATGTGTTTTTGTTCATACGACATGGATGGAAAAGTGTTTGGAAGCAAAAAACTATTTGGCTTTTCAGTTCGCTATCTATTCCCAGTCTATTTTCTAATGTTATTCAATTCGAAAGAGACGCAAATTTACTCCTGCAATGTATTTCGTTTATATTAAGTCCTATTTTTATCATTCTGTCTTTTAGCAGCATCATTGGGGTACCCTATCTTGCATATCGCTTTTTAATTGGGAACGCGGCAACCATTCAAGATACTTTTGCCGCGGTGAAGAAATTTTCTGGCAGGGTAATTGGGTGTTCTTGTCTTGGCTTTCTTCCACTTATACCAATATTCTTTTGGGTTGTGGCTACTACCAAAGATAGTTCCATGCACATTCTTGAAATTTCAAATAAAATGAATTTAGTGTTATTACCTGTTGCGATATTTGCCTCTTTAGGGCACTTTACCTTTATTGCATTTTTTGAAAACGATTGGGGTATTCGACAAAGCCTAGAAAAAGCGTGGAGTCTTTTCAAAAGTCACTTCAGTGTCCTTGTAACACTTGGGGTAATTCTTACAATTATTTATAGAGCGTTTTCTACAATATCAGGTATATTGACGATATTAATTCAATCTGGCTTTGATATAGCATCAATTAATAATTTCAATATCTTTAATCCATTTGCATCATTGAGTAATAACCTGCTGTTTGTATGCATAAATGGAATTGGTCAAATTATCTTTACTGCATTAAGTGCGTCTATCTATGTTTCAGCATATTTAAAATATAGTAATGTAAAATTGCCTTTTCAAATGAGGGTAAAGTAGTGAACAATCGCTGCCCAACACAGTGTTCGCAGGACGGGTTCCGTGTGCTTTCGAATGATGGTCCGCTATCTGATGTGGTGCAGTGGACCCTTCGGCAGGCTCAGGGCAGGCNNGGGACTACGATTCGCGTGCAAACATCGCTTGTTTAAACGGAAGAGAAACGCACTTTTTGCAGCTTGCCAACCTGGTACTTTTTGCCTGTGAGTGAACATCCCGGGCCGGTAAGTGCATCTCTCCTGGGGGTATGCCCTAAAATTCTTACCCGATTTTTTCTTGTCTAAAATCAATGAGTGCTATACTTAGATTATCAATGGATTTGCCGAAGTGGGTGGATAACACCGCAAATTTAGAACAATTCACTCCTTTTTAAGGCTAATATGCAGGGCGAATTTACAGTGTGTCGGAATTCCGTATCATAAACGGCTAAGCAGGCAACACCAAACATAAAAAGCAACGAATATGAACTTGATTTCCATCATCCTTCTTTTACTTCCTCTTACCCTGGCGATCTTTGCCGTTGTTTACCTTGTGAAACATTCTCAGTTATGGCTTGAAGCATTTGCCACAATAACGACTTTAATGCTTATGTTGTATGCCCTTATTTTTAGTTTAGACTTAAAAGAAAATGGGCTTTTCAACCTTATCGGTGTTATTACCTTCGTCCAGTTTTTTGGAATATTGTTATTTCCAATAACATCTCCGGTATATTATGAAAAACTTCATTTCAAGTCGTTTTTATTTGATGGTCAGTCAAGTTTCTCGCGACTGGCAAAGCGCATTCAAAATTCACGCTCTCTAAGTTCATTGGCGATTTTTTTATTTTTTCTTGCAAGTATTGGATTAACTTTCTTTTCGATGGGTTTTATCGATAATGTAATCCAAGTTCTTTGGATAGTTCTATTGTCTGCTATTGTTACCTTCATGAATGCAGTTAAGGGAATTTGATTTGCGCATTTTCAAACTCTTGCTTACCTTTTTCATCACATCAACATTGCTGATCCCTGCCACCCGGTTTGCTCATGCGGATGTAGCTCCACCTACTGCGCCGATCTTGACCGGGCTGGAGCCGTTTGGATACCAGGATACGAAAGTCCAGATGGTGTATGAACGAGTGGAAATGGAATTGCAGCCATTTATTGATGGTGAGAGTAATCATTCTCAAAACCGGGTAGTGGTGAACGCCACCTTTGTCATGCGCAATCGGGGACAAGCCGCAGAGAGTATGCAGGCTATTTTCCCGAAGGACAGCCTGACAAAATGCGCCTTTCAGTATTATGGTCTTGCCACAGAGATTCCCAGTTACTCCGAATACATCATTGAGCCTGACTCCTTCGAGATTTCAGTGGATGGGCGACCGGTGGATACCACCACAGTTACAACGCCACACCCCTATAAAGATACCCATCGAGAATGCAAGACGATGAATTGGACAGGGTTTAATGTCACGTTCCCGGTAGATCAGAATCTGACAATTCTGATTCGTTATGTGATGACATCTCAGTATGTGGATGTGATACAAGGCTTGACTTATGTGTTGGAGACGGGCGCGGGTTGGTATGGACCAATCGAACAGGCCTATGTGATTTTCAAACTCCCCTACCAAGCCAGCGACGAAACATTCCTGGATCGGTGGACAACCA
The DNA here is from genome assembly GCA_002412555.1 of Marinilabiliaceae bacterium UBA5213. Taxonomy (GTDB): domain Bacteria; phylum Bacteroidota; class Bacteroidia; order Bacteroidales; family Marinilabiliaceae; genus Geofilum. The sequence goes on from DHVH01000079.1 coordinate 2,561, forward strand.
AAGGTTACCAAAAACTATATAACGAAATTTTCTGGTCGTTCCAGGGACTTGAGCCAACCGCAAAAGATAACATCCAGATCGGTTTTGTTTCCCCAGATTCCTGGCGAAACATCCAGGAGTTGCGCCAGCTATTGAAACAAGACCCTCACCGGACAGATATTTGGAAATCTTTAGCGGATATTTATAGTAGGATTGCTTACTTCCATGGTTTCAATATCCGCAGCAGTTATTATGCCGACCTAATTGATTCAACCTATGAAACAGGCCTGGCGGCAAACCCAATGAGTCCCAGCTTGCATTCGCAATATGCTTACTATTTGCTCAACGAAATTGGGCCATCTTTGGATATCGCACCAGTGTCCGATGATTACGTGCAGAAAATTCTATCCCACGTTCGTGCTGCGTTGGCCCTAGACCCATCAGATTCTATGGCACTTGATGTATTGTCCATTTTGCAATCGGGAAAATATGGATTAGACTTTACACCTCCGTCCACCATCCCATATACAGCGCTCCCGACGCTCAGTAAAACACCCATTCCGAGCGAAACACCCACACCTACCCAACGTCCCACTAAAACACCCATGGTCATTGAAAAGATGGTGACAGTAATCCAAACCAAAATTGTGACCGCCACTTTCCCACCGGCTACAAAGACTCCACCGCCGACTGCGATAACTATTGTCAGCCAAACTCTAAACCCCGCACCGACAGTAACGCCTGTTCCAGGCGATTCTGGTTTGTCCAACTGGCTGTTATGGTCCGTTATTCTTGCGCTTGGTGTACTGGTTGGACTATTCCT
>DHVH01000311.1 GCA_002412555.1 Marinilabiliaceae bacterium UBA5213
GGCTTGGCAGTAAAGGCTTTCTTCAAAAAAGACAGTCAACTGACAACCTGTAGTGGTGGAGGTTCCGGAGAAGGCTGCGGTTGTGGTACGCAAGCGTCTTCATGTGCAAGCACAAATTAGAAACGCACCGCTATCAAAAAAAGGTTGCCTTTATTCAAAGGCAACCTTTTTTTTTGTCCAGTTTTGTGACAACTATTCGACCACAAGCGCTTCAAAACCATCCGTTAAAAACACCTGGTCGCCATCAGCAGTATGGTAAATAAAGCATGCTTCAATTCCAGGAAGCTGACTAATAAGTTCTATTGAAGCCTCCAACCCCAAAACCATACAAGCCGTTGCGTAGGCATCAGCTTCCATACAAGTAGGGGCTATTATAGAAGCGCTCAATAAAGAATGTTGTACCGGATAACCCGTTCTGGGGTCAATCGTGTGGGCATATTTTTGATCACCTTCGAAATAGAAATTGCGGTAATTACCACTCGTGGCCAAGGCCTGCCCTGAAATTTCAATAATCATTTGAAACTCCCGATGGGCTAAAGTTTGATCATCCACCGGCTCATCAACACCCACCCGCCAGCCAGTCCCCCGAGGATTAAGGCCTTTAGCAACCACTTCACCACCAATCTCCACCAGGTAATTGCGCACACCCTGCTGCGCCAAATAATCGGCCACAACATCAACGCCATAGCCCTTGGCAATGGCACCACCATCGAGCATAACACCCGCTTGCTTTTTAAGCACTCTGTCACCTTCAAGCCATATCTGATCCATTCCCACCAGCAACAGCAGACTGTCGATCAGCTCCTGGCTTATGACTGAACGGTTCTTAAACCCAAAACCCCAGGCATTGACCAAGGGGGCCACTGTCATGTCAAAGGCACCATTACTTTCTAAAGTAATGCGCCGACCAGTCTCCATTAAGGCACGAAAATAAGTGTCGGCCCGCACCGCAGAATCGTTATTGTTTACCCGACTAATGACTGATAGGCTGTCATAGGTCGACAAGGAGCTATTAAAGTCCTTCAGAAGCTCTTTAATGGCCAAATGGTGACCCTTGCTACTCTCATACACCATTCGGTAGGTCGTGCCAAATACCAGCCCCTCATTCACGTGGTACTCAGCCGGGGTTTGACACGCGCCTGTTATCAACAAAAAGCCCAGGCCCAGGAATAAGGCCAACCGATTAATCAAAACACTATTTCTCATAACTCAATTTAAAAAATCATTCGGGTAAAAACCACAATGAACAGACACCTGTTCATGAAATAGGTCATCTGTTCATTGTGAAATATCTATTGATTTTTAACTACTAATAGCTTGTTATTATTTTTCAAGCCTCTGATTTAAAACAACTTGCGCGCAACATGTGTAAAAACACAACTTGCTGAATATCATGAATTTAATTTCCTATCAACCTAATGATCAATTAACCTAACGACCTATTGATCCAACGACCTATTGACCTAACGACCTATTGACCTATTGACCTAACGACCTATTGTCCTATTGACCTAACGACCTATTGACCTAACGACCTAACGACCTATTGACCTAACGACCTAACGACCTAACGACCTAAGATCCAAAGTCGTCAAAGGCCACCATCTCATCGGGCACACCCAAATCGTAAAGCATTTTGGTCACAGCAGCATTCATCATTGGGGGTCCGCAGATATAGAATTCGATATCTTCCGGCTCTTCATGTTTGATCAGGTAGCGGTCGTAAATCACCTGATGAATAAAGCCAACTGGTCCGTCCCAATTATCTTCAGGCATCGGTTCAGAAAGCGCAATGGAGAAAGTAAAGTTAGGAAACTCCTTTTCGATGGCGCGGAAATGCTCCTCGTAGAAGATCTCCTTTTTAGAACGGGCACCATACCAGAAAGTCACTTTGCGACCCGACTTCAAGGTGTGGAACAAGTGAAACAAATGCGAGCGCATGGGGGCCATACCGGCACCACCGCCAATAAACATCATTTCACGCTCGGTCTCTTTCAGGAAGAACTCACCGTAAGGACCTGAGATAGTCACCTTATCGCCCGGTTTGCGCGAGAAGATAAAAGAAGAACAGATACCTGGATTCACCTTCATAAAGCCACCATTAACGCGATCGAAAGGCGGCGTAGCAATACGAATATTCAGCATGATGATGTTATTCTCAGCCGGGTGACTAGCCATTGAGTAGGCACGGAACGTAGGCTCCGAGTTTTTCATTTGTAAGTCAAACATCTTGAACTTCACCCATTCATCGCGGAATTTCTCATCCACATCAATGTCCTTAAAATCCACATCAATTTTAGGCACATCAATTTGAATATAACCACCCGATTTGAAATCCAGGGTTTCGCCCTCAGGCAATTTCACCACAAACTCTTTAATGAAAGTCGCCACATTGTTATTGGAAGAAACGGTACACTCCCATTTCTGTATCCCAAGAATTTCATGAGGAATCTCCATTTGGATGTCTTCCCGGACTTTCACCTGACAAGCCAAACGCCAGTCCGAGTTCTGCTCCTTACGGGTAAAATACCCGGTTTCGGTCGGCAAAATAGAGCCGGCCCCATCGTGCACCTGACAACGGCACATAGCGCAGGTACCACCTCCACCACAAGCGGATGGTAAGAAGATTTTATTATTTCCGAGAGCTGTCAGCAATGTTTGTCCCGGTTCTACTGTCAGTTTCTTTTCACCATCGTTAATATCAAGAGTGACGGTTCCGGATGGCGTCAATTTCTTTTTAGCATACAGCAGAACAGACACTAAAAGGAGTACCAGTAAAAGGAAAACAACAATACTGGAGGCAATGACAGAACCTTGTATAGCAAGAATAACGTTCATTATAATTATTTTTTCAGATACGGTTACAGTTTAATTCCCATGAAGCTCATGAAAGCAATGCCCATAAGTCCGGTAACAATGAAAGTAATACCCAGTCCACGCAAAGCAGGAGGTACATTAGAGTACCTGATTTTTTCACGAATGGCGGCAATACCTACAATGGCCAGTAACCAACCTACGCCCGAGCCCAGTCCAAAAACCGTAGCTTCACCAATGTTGGCATAAGCACGTTCCTGCATAAACAAAGAACCACCAAGAATGGCACAGTTAACGGCGATAAGCGGCAAGAAAATACCCAGGGAGGTGTAGAGCGTTGGAGAAAATTTTTCAACAATCATCTCTACCAACTGCACCATGGATGCAATCACCGCAATAAAGAGAATAAAACTCAGGAAGCTCAGGTCAACCTCTTCGAACCCTGCGCCCAGCCAGGATAAAGCACCCTCCTGTAACACGTAATTCTCGAGCAAATAGTTGACCGGCACGGTAATACCCAGTACAAAAATGACTGCCACACCAAGTCCGAAAGAAGTCTTAACCGTTTTTGAAACTGCCAGATAGGAACACATCCCCAGGAAGTAAGCAAAAACCATGTTATCAATAAAGATAGACTTGACAAATATATTAATATATTCCATTTCTAAATTTCTTAAAGGATTAGTTGGATTCTACCAATGATTTATCTCTGGAACGTTGAACCCAGATAATTATACCGACCACAATCAATGCCATAGGTGGTAAAATCATGAAACCATTGTTCACATAACCCATTTCGTAAAAGGCGGCAGGAATAACATTCAAGGTGCCTATCCCGGGAAAGGACAAAGTACCTGAACCAAACAGTTCACGAACAAAACCCACGATTATCAGGATCAGTCCATATCCGGCTGCATTACCAATACCATCCAAAACGGAAGGCCATGGTTTATTACTCAGGGCAAAAGCCTCCAGACGTCCCATGATTATACAGTTGGTAATGATCAGCCCCACAAAGACAGATAACTGCTGGCTTACCTCATAAGCAAAAGCTTTTAGAATTTGATCCACCAAAATAACCAGAGCAGCCACTACTACCAGCTGAACAATGATACGGATCCGTGAGGGAATACTGTTGCGAATCAGTGATACAATCAAATTGGCAAACACCAATACAAAGACCACTGAGAGAGCCATTACAATAGAAGGCTCCAGTTTGGCTGTCACCGCCAGTGCTGAACAAATGCCCAATACCTGTACAGTAATAGGGTTTTGCGAACCAAGCGGCACAGTTAGCAGCTTCAAATTTTTAGCTGAAAATAAAGGTTCTTTTTCACTACTCATGACGCTCCCTTTCTATATTATTTAAGAATTGCTCATAACCCTTGAAAAAGTTACGTAGCATGTTTTCGAGCCCTTCACTGGTGATGGTTCCTCCTGAAACAGCATCCACAGCAGACATTGCATCGTCTGGTGCTCCGCCTTTAACAACAGACACGCTAACAAGCTCTCCGTTAGAATTAAAAATCTCTTTGCCCTTAAACTGCGCTTGAAAACTTTCGTTGGCGATTTCAGCACCCAGTCCGGGCGTTTCACTCTTATGACCAAAAGTGGCCCCATAAATGGTTTCACCATCATCGTCCAGAGAAACATAGCCCCATAAAGGTCCCCAGAGACCATTGCCTCTGAATTGCAGAACATATTTAACTTCGCCATCCTCTAAACGGGCTTCATAAACCGGATAAAGGCGTTCCTCGAGCGGTTTACGAACCTCCTTGGCCAAATCCACGTCAAAAGCAACGCCCTCGACTTTTTCACCTTTATAATTGACAATATAACTGGATTCTCCAATAACCTCTTCAAATTTAGCCTCCGCATTCTTATTGGTAGAAGCAATATTAACCGACTGGAGAATATCCGTCTTTTTAGCCACCATTTCATTACGCGCCTGAAGTGGTTTCAGTCCCTGCGACACCAAAGCCAGTGTCGAAGCAACAATTATCACCATTACAGCGGCATAAATGAAAGTGTACAAATTACCTTGTTTGTCCATTGTAATATTTTTTTCTTATGCTTTAACAACTGCTCGATTTAATCTCCTTTTGATATGGGCGTCCACCACAAAATGGTCAATTAATGGCGCAAATGTATTCATTAACAAAATCGCCAGCATCATACCCTCGGGAAAAGCCGGGTTAAACACCCGAATTAATATGGCAAATACCCCAATAAGGAAACCATAAATCCATTTTCCTGCTTCCGTGCGGGAGGCAGATACCGGATCGGTAGCCATAAACACCGCCCCAAAAGCAAAACCGCCGAGTGTTAAATGATGAAGGGCATCCACCTGCATAAGACTGTTTAGTCCCACCAGATTAAATATCAATCCCATAAAATAACCACCGGCAAATACCGATACCATTACTTTCCAACTTCCGACACCCGTATAAATGAGCATCACTGCACCAATTAAAATCGCCAAGGTAGATGTTTCACCAATAGAACCGGGAATAATTCCCAGAAAACTATCCCAAAGTGAAAAATGATCAATGTTACCTTGAACAGCTGCCGCCAAAGCGGTAGCACCTGTGGTGGCATCTAAACCTTCCATGGCCGACAAACCGGAAATCCATACAAGGTCACCCGACATATCAGCCGGATAAGCGAAGAAGAGAAAAGCCCTTGCCAAAAGCGCCGGGTTCCAAATGTTCATACCGGTACCGCCAAACACTTCCTTACCAATAACAACCGCAAAAGCCGTGGCCACAACCACCATCCAAAGTGGAATATCCACAGGTAATATGAGTGGAATCAGCATACCTGACACCAAAAAGCCTTCATTCACTTCATGACCCCGCATCTGCGCAAAGGCAAATTCCAGGGCCAGACCCGTTCCATAGGAAACCACGATAATGGGCACCACCTTAAGCGCACCATGCAAGACCTGCTCCCAAAATCCAACTTCTTGTCCCGTGACCAGGAAATGCTGGTAACCGGCGTTCCAAATACCAAACAACAAAGCTGGTACCAATGCCAGCACCACCATGATCATGGTCCGCTTCATATCAATGGCATCCCGAACATGCACCCCGTTTTGGTTGGTTTTATCGGGGACAAATAACAAGGTTTCGAATGCGTCATAAGTTGAATGAAGCATTTCAAACCGTCCTCCCTTCGAGACATGGGGTTTGATATTATCCAGTAATTTTCTTAATGCCTTCATTAGAAATTATTTTGATTGTCTTTGATTTTAACTAGTCCTTATCCCAACTCTTTCATCATCAGATCAATACCCTTGCGCAGAATCGATTGAAGCTCCATTTTGGAAGTATCTACAAATTCACACAAAGCGATATCCTCCTCAACTATTTCATAGATGCCCAATTGCTCCATTTTATCAATATCGTCAACCAAAATAGCCTTAATTAAAAATTCGGGCAAAAGATCCATTGGCAGCACCTTTTCTAATTGTCCGGACATCACAATGGCACGCTCACCACCATGCATATTAGCATTGAGCTTGTATTGCTTGTTCTTGTTCATCCAACTAAAGTAGGTGCGGGAAACACTGAATTTTCCAAAACCGGGCAAGGCCCATCCCAAAAATTCGTATTCATCACCTTCCGGAATAACCGTTACCTGAGAATGGTAAAAACCAAGATATCCGTCAGATCCGACATCATCCCCTGTTAGTACATTACCGGATATGAAACGCAAAGAGCCGGCATTTACGCCAGAGGCGACAATTTCAGAAACAGAAGCTCCCAAACGGTAGCGCAGATAACCGGGTTTCAAAACCTCAGAACCGGTAACTGCAATCACACGTGAAAAATCATGCTTTCCCTGTGAAAACAACAAGCCGATCGACACAATTTCCTGAGGTTGAATCACCCACACTCTTTCGCCTTTATTGATGGGCGACACATGGTGAATTTGAATGCCTACATTACCTGCAGGGTGTGGTCCAGAAAATTTGTGAAGATGAACGCCCTGAAGACTATTATATAATTTTGATGCAGCATCGTTGCTGATGCCCAGGTGAACTTCCGGGGCCAGCTTTTTCAAAACTTCCATACCCGTTTTAAAAGCCGCTTCCTGTCCAGTTAGAACAAAATCCATATCTGGTGCCAAAGGGGCAGAGTCAAATCCGGAAATAAAAATGGCCTTTGGCGTTTCTTGCGGATTGGCAATAACATCATAAGGCCTTTGGCGCAAATAGGGCCATGCCCCACTTTCCAGAAGACGGTTAACAATGGAATCCCGATCCATAGCCTGTGGATCTGCCACCCCAAAATCAACAAATTCGTCTTTTCCGTCATTCTCAATAATCACCTCAAGAATGCGCCGACGCTCACCCCGGTTCACTGATTTAAGTTTACCACTCACCGGAGAAACAAACTTAACCTCGGGATGATACTTGTCGTAAAACAGTACCGACCCAATTTTTACTGCTTCACCTTCTTTTACAACCACTTTGGGTGTAATTCCATGAAAGTCGATAGGCTTAACAGCAAATAAACCAGGTAATTGAGTTTGTCCGAAAACCGTTTCGGCCTTTCCCGCCAGCGGGATATCCAGCCCCTTCTTTATTTTTATCACCTCAGACATACTTGAATTATATTTGAATTTGGTGCCAAAATTACATAAAATAATATGTTTTCCATATTATTGTAGTGTAGAAACCATTTCATTATGAGCACAAATAATTTATACAAAAAAGTCCTAAATACGCCTAAGCGGTTCAAATTGAACCATTACGGAAATTTATCTTTAAATATCAGAGCATGGGCGCTGTTTCTTTTTGTTATTTTTAACATTTCCGCCCTGCAAAAAGTTCAGGCACAAGCGCCCATGACGGAATATATTTCACCGTCGATAAAGACCGTTCAGTTTCACCGGCAGGGTTGGCCCTTTTCATACCCGCTTATCCGACTGAACAGCGACCAGGTGCTGCAGCTCTCATTTGACGAGCCCGGAAGTTCCACCATCAGTTACAATTACACCATTGTCCACTGCAATGCCAATTGGGAGCCTTCGCCACTGATGCCGACTGATTACATTGGCGGCAACCCCATCCATCCCATCACCGACTATCAGTATTCTTTCAACACCACCTTTGATTATGTGCATTACAGACTGACCTTCCCTAATGCCTCCATGCGTCCGCTCCGATCGGGCAACTATATGTTGCTGGTGTTTGAAAACTACGACCAGGAAAATCCGGTGCTGACCAAGAAATTCATGGTGCATGAACCCCAGGTACAAATCATTCCCCACATAAGAAACACGGCTCAATCGGCCATCAGGGGATCGCACCAGGAAATCAATTTTGAAATTGATCACAAAGGCTTCACCATTCATAATCCCAATGAAGAAATCTCGGTCACCATTATGCAAAACGGTAGGACCGACAATAAGATTACCGGTCTGAAACCCCAGTTCTTCGGAGGCGACAAGATGGACTTCAACTACACACGTGAAACCATAATGGAAGGCGGTAACGAATTCCGCTACCTGGATATTCGGAGCACCCGGTTTTATAGCGACCGGGTGGAACACATCGAATTGGTAGATCCCTTTTTTCATGTATCCACGGTGCCCGACTTCCCACGAAACCCGTCGTCCTACCAATACCGGCAAGATTTAAACGGACGCTATTACATTGAAGTGGATGATAAGAACAACGACGAACTGGAAGCTGATTACCTCTTTGTGCATTTTCGCCTGATGATCGATCGTCCCCAGCCATCACAGAAAGTTTTCCTGAATGGCGCCTTAACCAATTGGGCTTTGAACAGCTATTCAGAGATGAAATACGATGCGGACAACAACGCCTATCGCCTCTCCTTGCTTTTAAAACAAGGCTACTACAACTACCAGTTCCTGGTAGTTGAACAGGGCGAAACCGCAGGTCAGCTGTTTCCCATGGAAAACAGCTTTCACCAAACAGAGAACGATTATCTGATTCTCGTTTATTACAAAAATTTTAACGACCGCAGCCATCGCTTAGTTGGGGCACAGGTGGTCAATTCGGTGAGACGGGATGAGTAAAACAGAACACTGACAAAATTCATAGCGCCAGGCATGCGGTTTTTTTATCTTTAGACTGTCTTTGTGCTTTAGCACTTCCCGATTATCGGGATTAAAAGATTATTAAAACTTATAAAACTCAGAAAAGCAAGTAGTTATCTAATTGATTAATAAAGCTTAATGATATGCCAAAAGGAATTTTCAATGTACCGACCGCTCAAAATGAGCCCATCTACAGTTATGCACCTGGCTCACCTGAAAGAGCATCCCTGAAGCAGCAACTGGAGGCCTACATGTCCACTACCATGGATATCCCCATGTTTATTGGCGGTGAAGAAGTCCGCACCGGCCAAACCATTTCCATTCATCCGCCACACGATATAAAGCATACTCTGGGGCAATACCACCAGGGTGATGAAACAGATATTTATCATGCCATTGATGCCGCTTTGGGGGCCCACCAAAAATGGGGCGAACTGGCATGGGAACACCGGGCTTCCATTTTTCTTAAAGCAGCCGATTTGTTGGCTGGTCCCTACCGCGATAAAATCAATGCCGCCACCATGCTGGGCCAGTCGAAAAACGCCTTTCAGGCAGAAATTGATGCCGCTTGTGAGCTGGCCGATTTTCTGCGCTTCAATGTGAAGTACATGACCCAGATCTATGCCGACCAGCCAGCCTCCTCGCCTGGCGTTTGGAACCGCGTAGAGTACCGTCCGCTCGAAGGTTTTGTATTTGCCTTAACACCCTTCAACTTTACCTCTATTGCTGGCAATTTGCCGTCGGCTCCGGCCATGATGGGCAACGTGGTGGTCTGGAAGCCCTCCAAGACCGCCGTCTATTCGGCCCATATCATCATGGAAGTTTTCAGGGAGGCTGGGGTGCCAGATGGCGTCATCAACCTTGTTTTTGCTTCGGGACAGGTGGCCGCAAGGGTGATTTTTGATCACCCCGACTTTGCCGGCATTCACTTTACAGGATCCACAGGCGTGTTTCAGGACATATGGAAGACCATTGGCAACAACATTCATAAATACAAAACCTATCCACGCATTGTTGGCGAGACCGGCGGCAAAGACTTTGTGATAGCCCACAAAAGTTGTGATGCCAAGGCGGTTGCCACAGCATTATCACGTGGGGCATTTGAGTATCAGGGACAAAAATGCTCCGCAGCTTCACGAGCCTATTTGCCTGCCAGCAGATGGCCCGAAATTAAAGAACACTTTCTGGCTCAGTTGAAAGACATGACCATGGGTGATCCACGCGACTTTTCGCATTTCATCAATGCCGTTATTGACGAGGCCTCTTTTGACCAACTCGCAGGTGAAATCAAAGCCGCTCAGGCAGCACCCGAAGCAGAAATCCTTTTTGGCGGACATTGCGACAAAACCGTCGGCTATTTTATTGAGCCCACGGTTATTCTTACCAAAGACCCGCTTTACCGCACCATGCAGGAAGAACTCTTTGGCCCCGTTTTAACCATCTACTTGTATGAAGATCAGCAACTGGACGAGACGCTAGACTTGCTCGATAAGACCTCCATTTACGCCCTCACCGGTGCCGTATTTGCACAGGACAGGTATGTGATTGAAAAAATCACCAACCGACTGGCCAATGCCGCGGGCAATTTCTACATCAACGATAAGCCAACCGGGGCAGTAGTCGGCCAACAGCCCTTTGGCGGTGCCAGAGGCTCCGGCACCAACGACAAAGCCGGCTCCTACCTGAACATGCTCCGTTGGGTATCGCCCCGCACCATCAAAGAAAACTTCAACCCACCCCACGATTATAAATATCCCTTTATGGAGATTTAAAATATTCCCTTACTTTTGTAGCAAAGGATGTATGGAGAAAAAATGAGCTGGAAAGAAAAAATCAATATTGTTCTGCCCCTGTTACGTAATAAATACGTGATTACCGGACTGGTCTTCATAGTCTGGATAGGCTTTTTTGACCAGAACAATCTGGTGGATCGCTTTTCTCTGAACAAACGCATCAATGATTTAGAAAAACAGCGCGAGCATTATAAAGCACAAATAGAAGACAATGTCAGCCGCATGGAAGAGCTTAAAGGCAGCCACGAGAACCTCGAGAAATTTGCCCGCGAGCAATACCTGATGAAAAAGCCGGATGAGGAACTTTTCATTGTGCTGGAAGAGTAAGAAATATTAAACAGAGCCGACTCAACATGACCACCAACAAAATACTCTCTGCCATCTATTATCTGGGAATGGTAATCCTCATAATAGGCATTATCATGCACCTTTCAGAGTTCCAACAGGCATTTTGGATCTATCTCATCGGATTTATTCCGGTTTTTAGTATAAGGGCCTTCCATTTGGTGGTGGGACGCCCTGAGAATTTTCGAAAAAATGTCATTTTAGTAGTAAGCGCCCTGGCTCTTGCAGCAGCAGGTGGTGCCATGCTCTATGACAGAACTTACTGGGTGCTATTTGTCGCTATTTCTGCTGTGTTGGACATGTACATTAGCTTCAGAAAATTCAGCTAAGAAAAGCTGGGTTTTTCACTTCCAGGTTCCTATAGCATTCTAGCAAGTCCGACTCCAGCATAAAATCATCGCCGGCCATACCCCAGCGTTCTATCAAAGCCAGTGCCATGTCAAAAACAGGCGCCTTTTCATAGAAATGTGCGTGCACATAGTTGAGGTACTTCACCACTTTAAAGGCATTAAACACTTCGTAAAAGCGCTTATCAAAACCCTCCTGTCGTGCACAATCTTTCTTAAGGATCGCTAACTCCTCAAAGAATGGAGTATTCAATAAAAAGCTACGCATGGGTCCTGACAACTGATAAGTCCAGTTTTCATATTCTGCAGACTCCAGCGTAAAAAGCTCACTCTTGCATTCGAAAAATACCTTGAGGTCTTCAAAGGCTTTTAAATTGTAGGTCACATCCACACTGCCGCGACCGTCAACATGTCCGGTAATAGCAGCTCCCGTGCCAAAAATAACCCTGTCGGATGGCCTGGGAGACGGGTAAACCACAGTAGAAGATATTTCCCCAAAACCGCCCAAAGGAATCAATTTCTGTAGAAAGTAGAAATCTTCGCCTGCCTGCTTGCGCGGCATGCCTCCGGCACGTGCGTAGGACACAACACGCATAGCCATAGCTGATCCCATCGAATGAAAGGCATAGGGAAAAGCAGCAAACCTGTGGGCCTGCATATAATAGCGCAAATGTAACTCGTATTTGGTAATGCCTCCATACACCTCAGGCGCAAAAAGCTTTCCCTCCAAAGGGTGTTCAAAATAAATATTGGCTCCCAATCTGGCAGGATCCTCAAACCATTGCTCAATGGCCGTAAAGTAATCGGGCCGGACACGGGTATCAGCATCCAGGGTGACCATGATACCTTCCGGATGGTTCATCTGATAATAAAGTAGCGCAGCAGCGTCCATTCCTATTTTCCGTGCCAATCCTGCACCAAAGTGCTTAACCGGCAGTCGGTAAGCCTCCATTACCTCCACCGACATCCATTCGGGAGCCATTGGCGCCAACACCTCCCTGACACGTTGGGCGCACCATTGCTGTCGCTCAACCAACCCTGCCCCATCCTTTTCAGAGGCATTAAAGACGACCACCACGCCCACCTTACCATTAGGCCGTTCACAGTCGTACAAAGCATTCAGGGTATCAAACAAAAACCCCTCTTCCTTATAAGCAGGTATTACCACCATCAAATCCACATCCGAAATAAGACTCAACGAGCCGTATTTCAACGGGTGACGCGCCAAATACTTCCCCAGAATTTTTGCATTAACAGGTATCGATGACATCCAATATTTATAAAAATAAAAAAGAGGCTGCCCAACTGGATAGCCCCTTTAAAAAATTTTATTGAAGAGCGTTATTGCTTCGACGCTTCATAACGCTGATTAAGCAGGCGTACCACTTCATTGGTAATATCCAATTTTGGCTCAGCGTAAAGCAAATTATCACCCATGGTGTTGCTCAACACCATTTGATAGGATTTGTCCTTACAATAGATACCCAAGAAATTGGTGATGGTGTCGCGCAATTGCTGATTCATACGATCCTGGTGAATCATTAAGTCATTGGACAGACGGGTGTTCAATTCCTGAAGTTCCTGTTCTTTCTGGCGCAAGCGACGCTCTTCACTTTGAGCTCTTTCCAAAGATAAAAATCCATTGTTCTGAACTTTTCTCTGAAATTCAACCATGTCTTGCTGAAAAACCCTAGCTCTTTCTGTAAAATCAGTTCGCGAAGACTCCTCTTTTTTAATGAGCTCTTCACTCATTTGACGAGCAAATTCATACTTAATAATCAGTGAATCCGTATTAACATAAACGATTCCACTATCAGCCGAAACTTCCTGACCGTTAGCTCCGGACTCCCCGGATTTTCCATTACCATCCGTCAAAACTATTACAAACAAAGCAATAACAGATACTATAAGAATAACATTAACAATTAATGAGGCATTTTTCATACGTTCCACCATGTAGTTTACCTTAGATTTTTAACGACAACAAATATAACTTTATAACCAACATATAAAAACAGTTTCCCGCCGAAATTTTGAATTTGTTCACAAAAATGGCTAAAATAATTTGCGTCGTTGCGGCCTGTAGTTCGAACGGCCCTCTCCTAGGCCAAAAGCAGGCTCACTGCATGGGATGGGACCTCTGGGTGGATTAACTACCGGACCCCGATTAAAGCGATAGATGAGTGAAAACTCATTGCTTCCACCTGTATATCCGGCTAATCCTGAAAGAGTTAAATCGTAACTATAGGCGAAATGAATGGTTCCCACATTGATTCCCAGGCTAAAAATCAGGGCGTCGTTATTGGTCAATGAACCACTGCTGATACCCGGAATGCCTCTGTACCAAAGACCAACCTCAATGGGATTGGTGTACCAATAGGCACCAATATCCAATTGTTGAAAGGACATCTGCCGGCGATACATAAAGGCCAATGTAGCGCTTTGCTCATCCCGAAAACGACTGTGCGGTTGATAAATCCATTTAGCTCCGCCAAAAACGGTTGTTTTAAGCGGTAGAGGCGACTCTATATCAGTAAACCCTACATCGTTCTTCACCAAATGATCCAGGGTAAAGCCTGTCCAGAAAAAATCACTGTAAACCATTGCAGAAGCAGAAGCATCCAGTTTCCTGTATTGCTCAATAGGGAACTCAGCATTGATCCAGGGAAAAGTTTCACCTCCCGGTCCTACTTGCGATAAGCGAGAAGGATCAATCTTGCGTTCAGCATATTGAAATTGCAATCCGGGACGCACAAATATATCCTCAGTTACCGCCAGCTCATAGGCATAAACTATACCCAGGTTCTGCGTTACCAATTGCCCTCCACCTTGATCATCCCGCAAAAACAACAGACCAACACCACTGTTGTAGCCACTTAAATACTCATCATACGAAAAAGCATAGGTCCGAAAAGTGTTGGCAATCCCCGGCCATTGATCACGATAGTTCAAAGCCATACGGCCACCACTGGTAAAGCCCGCAAATGAGGGGCTCAAATAGAGAGGGGAAGAATAGACCTGCGAAAAAGACACATCCTGCCCCATGAGCCTGCTATTTCCCAGCAGGCCCAGAAGCAAAATGATCGTTGTTAAATATTTCAAATCTATCTTCTTTACAGAATATAACATTGTAATTTTTCTAAAACGTACAGCTAAAAGCTACCTGACCAATAAAACGCTGCCCGACTGCCTAAACTCCCGGCCATTGTAATACTTACCGGTTGCTTTATAGACATATACAGCTTGTGGCGCCATTTGTCCCTCATACATACCATCCCATCCATTATCTATATCATTGGTTTCAAATATTTTTTGTCCCCAACGATTAAAAATCTCCAGAGTAAAGGAATCCACATCCCGGTAGGCCGGTTTAAATACCACCACATACTCAGCAGAAGGATCAATTTGTCCAGATGCATTTCCAGGCCTTGGTTTGAAGGCATTCGGGAACACTACAAAGCCTTGTGGTTCTGCAGTAACAGCATTTTCAACAATCAAAGTATCACTACACGTATGAATGTTACTTACCGTCAACATGACATCGTACACACCCTCATCGCTGTATTGGTGGGCAGGATTTCTTTGTGTGGAAACATTGCCGTCTCCAAAGTCCCAATGCCAACTTACAGCATCCGTAGACAAATCGTAGAATCTGGCATTCTCACCTGGCACATACACCACCGTCGGATTGACCGTAAAATCAGCCACCGGATGATCATATACCAGAATCTGTTTGGTGAAAACACCATCCATTCCGTCAGGACCCGGTGCATTCAACTGCACCGTGTAATTACCAGGTTGCGTATAAATATGGACCGGATTCCTGTCGGCCGAAGTACTACCATCCCCAAAGCTCCACTGATAAACAGATCCACCTACAGAATAGTTCGTGAATTGAACCCTTAAAGGATAACAACCCTCATCCACATTGGTAATAAAACCAGCATCCGGTACTGGCCGGTAATCCACACTCACCTGATCGTAAGAGATACATCCGTTGACATTGATCTCCCACCCAAAGGTATTGATTCCTTCAGAGAGGTTATACACCGCCGTGTTGAAAAAGGTTTCATCGGCAAAGGTTGCCGTGCTGGTGCCAACAATCAACCAGCGGGCATTCAGTACCCCGGCATTATTGGCATTCAGCACTGCCTGAGGCTCATACACCACCTGGTCTTCACCGGCATAGGCTTCCGTTTTATGGGATACGATGGCCACCTCATCAACGGTAGAACATTCACCATAAGCCACTTGCCAGCGATAAATATTTTCGCCAAATCCTATATTTCGGACAATGGTATTGTATTGACCCGCATTGTCGAAAGAACCCTTGCCCTTGATCACACTCCACTGCCCGGTACCCGTTTCCGGATTGTTGGCATTGAGCACTGTATAGGTATCACAGACATTTAACTGGTCAGAACCGGCAAAAGCCTTGTCAGGAATTTTATTAAAAATAACCACCCTGTCGGTAGAAGTACAAGATCCCTTTTCAATCACCCACTGGAATTCATTGGGACCAAAAGTCAGTTTTCGCACAGTGGTTTTAGGATCGTTCAAATCATCCAACTCACCATAGCCACTTATGCGCTCCCAATAAGCTCTATCATAATAAACAGGCACATTGGCATCCAGCGTTTGCACATCTTTACAGTCCTCAATATCCGGACCTGCATTGGCAGTTGTGGGTGTATTATTGACAATGGTAATCTCAGAATGCTTACTACAATTGCCCTGACTCACCGTCCAGCGCAGCACATTAGTGCCGCGACTCAAGGTTGTAATGGTCGCTTCGGGATCGTTGGGGTTGGACAAGTTGCCACCACCCTGCACAAAGCTCCAGATTCCCGTTCCATAATCCGGCGTAGAAGCCTTCAGAGTAAACGTAGAAGAGCAAACCTCCTCATAATTAGCACCTGCATAAGGATCAGAGGGCTCATTGTTTCGAATCAAAACCTGATCTTCGAGGGTGCAACCATCCACTTTTTGGGTGGTCCAGACAAAAATATTATCTCCCTCGGCCAGATTGGTGACTGAAGTATTGTGCACCGTTTCATTCGCAAAAAGAGCAGAGCCGGTCAACACCCTCCAATAACCTGTTGATCCAAGAGTTGGTGCAGTAGCATCCAGTGTGGTAAAATCACGACAGATTATTTGGTCGTTACCCGCATAAGGGGTGCTTGGCAGTTGATTAACCACCACCACATCATCATGGGTTTGACAGCCATTGTGCCACACCGTCCAGCGCAAAGTATTGGTGCCACGTCCCAGGTTGGTCACCCTTGTTGTGGGTGAAGTGGGACTTTCGAACACCGCCGCCCCTTGTCCACCAGGCACCGACCATGAGCCGGAACCAGGCAGCGGACTTTGCGCAGACAATACAATCTCATTGGCACATATTTCCCGGTCGTTCCCTGCATGGGCATCAATGCGGTTATAGGCAATCACCACATCATCAAAAAGCATACAACCTTCGTTTTCAATCGTCCAGCGAAGGATGTTCGGCCCAAAAGTCAAGCCACTGATATTGGCCGAAGGATCCGTTTGCGCATCGGCATGCGTACTTGAAGAGAAGGTGGCACTACCACTTCTTACGGTCCAGCTGCCCTGGCCTACCACATCCATATTGCCTTGCAGCACCGTTGTTGCGTCACACAGAAATTGATCATCCCCTGCATTTGGCACCGTGGGTTTGTTATTGATGATGCGGACTTCGCTCACATCCGAACAATTACGGTTAGTAATCGTCCAGGTCAGGACATTCACTCCCCTGTCCAGATTCGTAACACGGGTCAACGGATCGTTGGGATCTTCAAAAACAGCCGTTCCCGATCCACCTCTCACGCCCCATGTCCCAGTGCCCTGCATAGGATTGCTTCCGCGCAGTTCTGTAAAGTCTTCACATATCACTTGTTCATCACCCGCATCCGCTGCAATAAAATTGTAACGAATTTCTACTTCCGAGGTGGAGGTACAGCCGTTGTTATCCACCGTCCACCTAAAGCGGTTAGAACCACTGGCCAGACCGGTAACTGTGGCATTGGCATTATTTATTTCGGCAGGATCAATAATACCCGATCCAGCCACCAATTGCCAGCTTCCATCCCCATACAGAGGTGCTTCTGCGCTTAACTGATAAGTATCGGTGCAGATATCCCGGTTTTGTCCGGCAAACGAAGCACTTGGCTTATTATTGGTAACAATCACCACGTCCTCGAGCGAACACCACTCCGTATAAATCTCATAAATCAATTCATTATCTCCCTGCGCCAAATCATAAACGGTATTGCCTTCAAAACGGGCTCCACCGGTAGATCCGGGACGCCATCTGGCCGTACCATGGGTAGGCGTATTGGGGTTTAACAGGTACGTATCCGTACAAATAGCGACATCGTCTCCAGCCAAAGGTACAGAGGGCCATCCGTTAATGATCTGAACCGTATCACGTGAAATACAATCACCTTTAGTAATAGAATACACCAACTGGTTAACACCCTTTGCCAAATTAGTTACCATAGTAGCAGGATTACTGGCATCCGCCAAATCTCCACCCCCTGAAATGATGGTCCAGAATGGAGTACCCATATTCTCGGGTATAACATCCGGCGTATTTCCTTTCAACTGGTAGGCATCGTTACAAAAAGCCACGTCATCGCCAGCATTGGCATCATCCGGACGGTTATTGGTAATGATTACATCGTCGTGGCTACTACTGGAGCTACCACTGGTACCATAACTGATGGTCCACCTAAGGATATTTTCTCCTGGTGATAAGTTAGATACCCTGGTACGCGGATCAAAGCGATTCTCAAAAGTGGCCGTGCCACTAATTCTGGTCCACGACCCAATGGCGCCTTCAGCGTCATTGGCTTCCAGGCGGGTTGAAGCGCTACAAATCGTCTGATCCCTACCGGCATTGGCTTCCACCACATCGCCATTGACAATGACCACCTCATAATAGTCAGAACAATTGCCATTGGTCACCACCCACCAGAAGACATTTTCACCTCTGCGAAGTTCTGTCACCCTTGTGGTTGGGTTATTAGGCTCTGCAATGGTGCCGCCTCCCGACTGCAAAATCCAGGTACCCAGCATGCCATCTCCTACAGCAATTGCTTCCATATCAACCACAGTACCAGTTACCACCCGGTAAGAACTTCCCCCATTCACAGGGAAGGGACGGTTGTTTATTACCACCACTTCATCCTCCGAATAACAGCCATTGTTCTCAATAACCCAGGCAAAGGTGTTGCTGTCTTGATTCAAGCCGGCCGCAACTACGATATGCGGCTTGGTTGGATCGAGCGTTCCCAAAGTAGCACCGCCCGATACCACGCGCCATGATCCTGTCATACCGGCTGGTACGGGATTTCCGCGCAGGGTAATGGTGTTGTCACAGACCACTGTGTCCCTACCCGCGTAAACAAATGTTTGCAAATTATTAACGCGTAAATCGGCCGACGAAGTACACAAGTTATTATTATTAATGGTCCATCGGTAAATATTCGGGCCAAAATCCATGCCGTTTACCCTGGTAACAGGATCACTGGCATCCTCAAAGCTACCACCGCCACTCACCACACTCCAATAGCCCACTTCACCGGCAGTATGTGAATTGCCTGTTAAGATATAAGAATCGCTGCATTCAAAAGCCTGAGCGCCGACTGTGGCCTGCGTGGCCATATTGTTGGTAATGGTGACCCTGTCGCTACTGATACAACCGCTATTGGTCAAACGCCATTCCAGCACATTTGCGCCACGAGCCAGGTTGGTGACCGTGGTTGTGGGACTATTGCCATTGGCAAAACTGGCGCTACCTGAAATCACATGCCAGGCGCCCTGGATGCCTGCAGGTAAGAGCGGAATGGGAGAAGCTTGCATAACTGTTGTTGCAGAGCAGACATCCTGATCTGGTCCGGCATTCACCGTCAACTTATCGTTTCGAAGAGTTACGGAAGCCGTATTGGAACACTGTCCGTTAGTCACCGTCCATAAAACCACTACGTTGCCCTGCGAAATATTGCGCACTTCAGTCGTTGTGCTGTTAGGTGAAACAATCTGGGCATAGCCACTCAGCACCGACCATTGACCGGTGCCCCAGTCAGCACGGGGCGCTTCAGCCGTTAAAGTCACTTCCTCACCACAGGTGGGAACAACCACCGGCCCATGAATCACAGCTGCGTCTGCCTGGCGGTTCATCACCGTCACCTCTGCCCAACTTGGACAGCCGTTTTGATTGAGCGTCCAGCGGAACCTGTTCTCCCCAACCGGCATGTTCGAAACCACCGCATTGGGTGAAGAAGTATTGTCAAAGCTCGCTGTAGAGCCTGTAGGCCACACGGCCGTCCATTGCCCTGTAACATTCAAGGATGGGTTGAGCGGCGTGCCACGTAATGTGGTACTGCCATTACAAACGGTGGTCATATCAGCTGTCGCATTCACTGGCAACCGATTGTTGCGGATGGTTACGTCATCGTAGCTCACACAGCCGTGGGCACTGGTAACCATCCATAAGAAGGTCACATCACCCTGACTCAAGCCGGTAACCGTAACATTAGGATTATGAATATCAGTAATGGCATCGGCCGAACCGTAAATGGGGAGACTGAGCCACTGGCCGGTCTCACCGGCAGCCACAGCCGTAGCATTCAACACCACCGTACTACCGCAATGGTCGGGCACATCCGGACCGGCATTGGCCGATGGATTGGGCCGCACATTTATACTAAAAGTAATGGGCGTTACCGCTTCTCCACAGCTATTCTCAGGGGTAACGGTAATCACACCCGAATAATTCATGATCTCATCCGGTAGATCCAGTAAAATCTGACGTCCGCCTTGGCCGTCGAAATGCCAGGTGTCGGGCACCGTCCAGTTATAAGTTGTGGCATAAGGCACCGCTGGCACCATAAAGCTGACCCGCTTGGAGCCCTGGCAAATATTAGGGGGACCGCTTATGGCAATACCATCCGTATTTGGCAGATTATTTACTGTGATGTCCAGATATTGCACCGGACCATCCCCACAGGCATTCTCAGCAAAGACATACAAACGACCGCCTTCAGCATCGTTGGCGTAATGGATGGTCAGACTGTTCGTACTGTTTTCTTCCGTTCCATCGGGATGCGTCCAGACATAAGTCGTCACATTTGGCATTGGAGGAATGGTGTAGGTCACCGATTGGCCCTGACAAACAACGTTATCACCAACAATGGCACCAGGTTGCGCCGGCACATCACTCACTATCAGATCAACTGGCAGACCGGTAACTATACCATCACAGCCATGACTCATCACCGAAACAATGCGGTAGCGGGTACTGGCCGATGGAGCAACCGTCCATACATACTCTCCGTCGGTGTTTAGCATGGTACCCGAAACAGCGATACTATGTTCCACCGGAGTACCGGATGGCAGACCATTGACCAAAGCCACTGTACTATAAGTCAGCTGCCATGGGCCATTATCGGACGGTGTAAACTTAACCGCCAAGCCAAAATCTGCACTTCTACAAATTTCGTTGTAACTATCTGCACCGGAGAATTCAACAGTCACAGGTTGCGAAACCGCCACAGTTGCACTACCAGAAACACTACCCGTACAATGCGCATCCTGCACAGATACGAGCGAATAATTGGTATTGGTCAGCGGATTCACCAAAACTGTATGGGGCGAACTCATAATAGTATTCACCACAAAGATATTGGTGCCATCACTGTATTCCACGCGCCATGGGGCTGTGCCCGTCAGGTTCAGCTGCAGCGGAGCATTGGCGCCGAGGCAAATGCTTTGGTTGCCCGACAAGGTCGCCGTTGGCAATGCTTGTCTCACCACAATGGCCTGACCCGTTCCCACGCCCTTCACGCAAGAAGCATCGGTGGCACTGGTCACACTGGTAATGGTATAAGTGGTAATGGCATTTTCAGGTAGCGCCGATAATGTCAGCACTTGAGAAGCAGCAGTGACCATGAAGTCATCCCCGTTGCTCAAGATAACTTCCAGATTACCATCGACCACAAAGTCCCATCCGCTGGTAGAAACCACCAAACGGGGGGCAGTACCTGCACAGACCTCTTCGCTGCCGGGCTCCACACTCAGATGGACAACAGCTTCCGGTTGGCGAACGATGATGTTCTGCACAGCGGCTGAACAATCATTTGTCAGACTAAAGGCATCATTCCCAAATAAATTCTGAAGAATAGTCTCACCATGCGCCACGCGCAACACGTTGCTATCGTCAATTACCCTGACGGTATAGGTACCTTTGGGTAAATCATCAAATAGATGATCTGTATCGGCCGACACCAAAACCTGGTCCGAAGTTCCTGCAGGGCCACCGGACAAAAGCAAACGGTACTCACCACTGGCATTAGGAATGCCACCCGTTACCCTGGCGGTTATAACTCCTGTGGCGCCACCGCGACAATCCACATGCGTGATGGCCGTTACAGTCACAGATAATGGGGCAGACACCTCATGAATACTTACATTCTCTGCGACATTATTTCCAAAAGCATCTAATACAGTAACGGTATAGTCGCCCGGCGCCAAATTATCAAAGGTCGCACTATTGACCTCGGTCAATTGTTCTAATGTGCCAGTGCCATCCGAAAGGGTAATCGACTGGTAAGGCAGTTCCCCACCTTTAACGGTAACAAATATCTTTCCATTGGCAGAACCATAGCATGGACCACTGGCTTGTTTTTCCATTTCTAATTCAAGCGCTTGCCCTGGTTCATAAACATACACCTCAAGTTCCTCAGCCGAACAGCTGTTGGCATCCATTGCTCGGATGGTATAGGTGCCACCCCCTAAATTATCCGCAAAAGTATAACCTTCTAAAGCAGGTATAACAACACCTGTCGGACCTAACCAAGTAATCGATGTATAGGAGCCGGTCCCACCGCTTATTTGCACGGTAATGGTACCATCACCAGCACCCAGGGCCGTCACAGGCGTAACTTCCACCAAAGAAATGGTCACAGGGGTTGCTGGTGCATTCACCGTAATAGGGCCATAATTTGAAATCAGGCAGCCACTGGCATCGGTCACCGACACGTAATAGTCGCCACCGCGCAGATTCGTTTGATCTTCGTTGGTTGGGAACGACAGATTGCCGGGCCCGGTCCATTGATAAGTATAGGGCGCCGTTCCGCCTGTCACGTTAATATCTATAGCACCATCGGTATCGCCAAAACAGTCGTTGTGATCCACATTCACCCCAGTAATAGCCAGTGGTACAGCCGGCTGAGTAACCGTATAGACCCCCGTTACCGTACAACCAAATACATTGTCGGTCACCTGAAGTGTATATTCGCCCGCCTCTAAATTCTCAATGTCCTCGATCGTAGCGCTGAAAGCCCCTTTGGTCCATTGATAGGTATAATCACCAGAACCATTGAGCACCGTTACATAAATGGCGCCGTTGCTGCCGCCAAAACACTCCACATGGTCGATGGCCGCCTGTAATTGCAGGTTGTGCTGCAAAGGCACCACTACCGGTAAAGTTACCGGGCAACCACCACCAGCTCTGCTGTCAGTTACCGTTACACTGTAAGTTCCCGCCGGTAAAGCCGCCTGGTTGCGGTCATTGACCACAATGCCGGGAGCTGCATCCCAAGTGAAAGTATAAGGCGCAGTACCACCTGTAACATCCAGTGTGATAACCCCATTATTGGAACCCGAACAACTTTCAGGCTGCACGGCAGCAGACACCTTCAGATGCTGCGTCAACTCCACGGTTTTTGTCAGGAAGCACCTGGCCGAAGTCCCCATATCCACCATGGTTATGGTATAGGTACCACCCGGCAAATCTTCTTTAAGCAGAGGAGTACCTACTGTGGCACCGGGCCCATCCCAAATAAATTGGTAATTGGCAGCTACTCCTGAACCACCTGTAGAACTGATAATTTCAATTTTGTTTTCATTGGCACAATTGGTATCGTCCACATCCAAATCAAATTGCAGTTCTGGCAATTGCGTTACAGTAAATGATTGTGTTGAAGAAAGGCATCCCTTACCATCCAGCACCTGCACGGTATAAATACCTTCCGTTAATCCACTCTGATCGCGCGCACCGGCAGTTAGTCCTGAGCCATTGGTAGTGGTCCATATGAAGTTATAAGGCGCCGTTCCACCAGTTACCGTATGCAAGTTGATGCGGCCTTCAGCGGCCCCATAACATTCATTATTGGTCACGTTGCCACCAATTTGAATGGCAGAAGGCTGCGAAACAACAATATTGTTTAGAGTTACGCTATACTTAGTCGTCACATCACAATCCTGCTGATTATCTGTGACGGTTACCGCATAAGTCCCCGCTCCTAAATTAACTATATCTTTGGTCGTTTCAGAAAAAGTTGCATCAACATCGTTGGTCCATAAATAAGAGTAGTCGCCACTGCCCCCACTCACATTCAGGAGAATGTTGCCGCCCGTTCCGCCATTGCAATTGATAGGCGTTACATCCGCCACTAAGTTAATGGCGCCATCAATAATTATCGATTCAGAAACCCTACATCCATAAGCATCAGTCACCTGTAGAATAAATTCCCCACCCATGGTAATGTCAGAGATGGTGCGACCATCACCACTGCGTGTGAAAGTTCCGGGTCCTGACCAAGCAAAGC
>DHVH01000002.1 GCA_002412555.1 Marinilabiliaceae bacterium UBA5213
GTCAGGCAACAAATTTGAAGCCCGGTCACACCAACTAACAATACTATCAACTACCGAAGCAACAGATCTCCTGGGTAAAAGAATCTCCCCTTCGCCTAAAACTTCTGTCACAATGGGCACGCCACCATAGTAGCGGAATAACTCAAAGTGTTTCCAAGCTCTGATAAAGAGCGCTTGGCCGGTAACATCATCTTTCCATGCTTTATCGGCATCAGTTACGTTAGAGATGTTCCTTATAACGAGATTGGCACTGCGAATTCCTCTGTAGTGACTTCCAAAGCCATAGAAATCACAAGTGTTGGCCGGAGTCATAGTTCCCAAATAATAAGAACTTCCATTATTAATGGTCTGGCAGATCCAGTTCACATTAGTAGTAATAAAAACCTGATCCGTTAAAATATCCTGGCGTGAAGAGTTATTAGCATCTCTATAAACCAAATAACCTTGTAAGCCATCCTGATACATCTTTGCAACTGCAAACTGCGCCTGATTTTTAGTGTTAAAAATCGTATCTACCGTCACCGCTCCCCCTTTTGGCTTTTCAAGAAGATCGTCGGTACAACTTGGCGTAAACATTAAAACTAATAAAGTGCTTATCACCAACCACTGTAGTATATTTTTTTTCCTTTTCATCTGTATATAATTAAGTACTTCTGAACCTATTTATCAGAAATTAAAGTTTAAACCAATATTGTATGTTCTGGTAATAGGATAACCAACAAAGCCCAGGTTTTCAGGGTCGCCCCATAATTTATTTTTGGACCAGGTATAAAGGTTATTGCCATTGACATAAATTCTTGCTGAGTTAATGCCAATATTTTCAAGAAACAAGGGAGTTAACGTATAACCAATCTCCAGGTTCTTTAGTCGCAAGTAAGATGCATCCTTTAGGAAAAAAGTATTTTGAACAGCTGACTTATTATATGCAGCTATAGGAAACTCGA
Organism: Marinilabiliaceae bacterium UBA5213; assembly: GCA_002412555.1. Taxonomy (GTDB): domain Bacteria; phylum Bacteroidota; class Bacteroidia; order Bacteroidales; family Marinilabiliaceae; genus Geofilum. The sequence goes on from DHVH01000002.1 coordinate 945, forward strand.
TCTGTTCGCCGGCAGCATATCGTTCTTCGGTAAACCGATACTTATCAACTTCCTGCAAAGAATAGTTACTGGCAAAGTGCATACTTTCTGCTAGTTGAACAAATCGTTCAACGCCTTGAACACCTTGAAATAGAGTTGAAAAGTCAAAACCCCAAAAATTAAACCCAAAAGAAACACCATAGGTTAACTCAGGAATAGATGTTTTGCCGGCTCTTGCATAATCCCTTTCATCAATCACACCATCTTCATTAACATCCTTTAATCGAATCTCTCCAGGCTGAAGAGCAGCTCCTCCATACCCCAGGTCCTTTACATAAACAACCTCACCGTTTTCATTTTGATAACTCACCCCCTCTTTGTTTAATGCAACGACAGGATTTGAGAGATTTGGATTCCCATTTCCATCCAAATGATAGAGTTCCGACCAGGAATTATACATACCATCAGCCACTAAATAAAGTCCCTGATTAATTGGTCTTCCGGTCATCGATTGATGCTCTAATCCGGGTGCAATGGCTTCATCCATAAAAATGATTTTATTCTTATTGGTAGATGCATTCCCCTTTATCCAGTAATTAAAATCCCTAATACGAGACCGCCAATTAAATTCAATTTCATGTCCCCAGTTCTTAACTTCTCCCAGGTTATAGGGTGGCAAAGTTGCCTGCACAATCCCAGGAACTGTGCCCCTGTAAGAGAGTATATCCTTCCTGTTTTCATCAAAATAATCATATGTGATGGCGAGTTTATCTCCAAATATTCTTGTTTCAATGCCGATATTGGCCTTTGTTGCAGTTTCCCAGGTGACATTGGGATTCCCAATGGTGCCTTCTCTGGCACCCTGTACCCAATGCCGGTTGTTTAAATCCCCAAAATTGTAACCACCATTATACTCCCACACGTCAGGCAAATACAAATACCGCTTGGATACGTTGTTGACCATAATATTGTCGTTTCCAACCATTCCAACTGAACCTCTGATCTTTACATACGTCCAGAAATCATTCGTGGGGAAAAAGGATTCGTTGGAAGCTATCCAACCCAGAGATACAGCAGGAAGAAATCCAAATCTTTTTCCCTCGGGAAAATTTTCAGAACCATTGTACCCCATATTAAACTCAGCCAAATACCTCAGTCCGTATGCGTAAGTGACACGTCCAACCATTCCCAAATAAGCATGAGGCAACCTGTACTCGAGATTCGGATCAAATTTTTTCTCATAATTGAAAAGATACAAGGCTCCAATATCATGCAATCCAAAATTCCGATTATAATTGAAAGAAGCTTCAGCATAAATTTTACGCCATTTTCCATTATACCAATCACTCCAATATGACAAGGACGACTCTTCGTGCATCTTTTCAATGATAGGATTCAACAAATCCCCCTCAGGATTTGGTGTTAAGCGATATAACTGAGGCGTATGCGACCCACCGCCTGAGCGACTTGAAAAATAACTATCATATGCAATGCGTGCATTAACGGATAAACCTTCAGTAATAAAATCAAGCTTATGAGAAGCTTTAATAGAAGAATTCAATGTGCTGTTATTGGTTACATTAAAATCATTGTTAGCGATTTCATACATCACATTATTGGCAACGTTGGTATTGGTATAGGGAAGAACGAATTTACCATCAATATAACCAGGAGTAGTAACCGGGTTGCTCCACATGATACGCTTTTGCCACATGTGTGTATCATTATTCATCCCAGTTATTTTTTCAAAATTGGTTCCTATGTCCACCGATATTTTAAAATCTTTGGTCACATCAAAGTCAAAATTCCCTCTGATATTATACCTGTTCTTTGAGTATTGCATTTCATCAGGAAAGGGTAAGTAGTTATCTTCAAACATACCCCCTTGGTCCAGATACCCCAACGAAACAAAATACTTAACTTTCTCAGTACCGCCTTCAACATTAATATTGTATTGGCTTTGTCGTGAATAGTCCTTGAAAATCATACTTTGCCAATCAGTATCCGGATGAAAGAACGGGTCATAATAAGGATTGGAAGATCCATCAGCCAAAGTTGGGGTATTAGCATTTTTATAAAACAGGAGATCCTCCTCAGTAAACTTGATGGAAGTGCTCTCACTATACCAATTTGTCTCACGGTTTGCTACAAATTGATCCCATGTTAAATCAGCATCATTAGCGTGGTTGATCCAATACTCCTGCTTAGCTTGTTCATTCTTTAAAGTAGCCCAGTCATAAGAACCGAGGAATTTAGGCATACTGGTAAATTCCACAATGGCTGTTTGCACTGAAACACTCACCTTAGGCGCCCCAACAGTTCCTCTTTTAGTGGTAATCATAATTACACCATTGGCGCCCCTAACCCCAAATACAGCAGTAGCAGAAGCATCTTTTAAAATGCTAATGGATTCAATTTCATTAGGGTCAATATTATTGTAACTATCACGAGCAACACCATCAACCATAATCAAGGGAGCAGTATTACCAGTATAAGTCCCTACGCCTCTAACATACAAATCAGAAATATCCTCGCCTGGCTTACCTGAGGACTGAATGGCTGTTAAACCAGACAAGCGCCCCACCAAAGCATTACTTACGTTAGTGGCAGACGATTGAACCAGTTCACGGGCTTCAACGGTCGAAATAGCAGCTGTAACCGATTCTTTTCTTTGCTGGCCATAACCAACTACCACCACTTCACTGACGTCAATGGCATCACTTGACATCGTTAATGAGATTTGCGAACGTCCATTGACGTTTTCCTCTACGGTTTTCATCCCAAGAAAAGAAAAAACCAATGTTCCATTGGATGGAACTCTAATAGAAAATTCACCATTAACATTTGTAACAGTACCTGTGGTTGTTCCTTTTATTACAACAGTTACACCAGGCAGTGGCTCATTCACATTCTCATAAACTGTACCCTGTACTATTACCTCCTGGGCGAACATAAAACTACTAACACCCAAAAGGAAGTACAGGGTTATCAAGCCCCGTGTTACATAACCTTTAAACAACTTCATTTCTTTCATTTTGCAAGGTTTAATTTTCATAAATTCCTAACTACTAATCTAAAACTGATCATTAACACATTTAAAATAAAGGAGTTTATCCTCCAAAATCTTAGTGAACTTTACATACCGAATTAACTTTCAAACATTTAACATCAGGCATGACTAGAACCCATAAGTTATAGCGTGCATTCACGCTGTTAAAATCTGTTGCATTTTTTCAATAAATAATCTTCGAAATAATCTCTTTATATTTTATTTACAAAAATTAGGAATACGCTTTAGTTTCGCCACCCGAAAATGGAAGCTACGCCACCTACACATCATCAATTCATTAAGCATTGTATAACAGCATTTTACACGATAAGAGTGATGGATGTTTAAAGTTAGAATGGACAAGTTCACATAACCCTGCAAAGCTGGTGTAACACTATTTATGCACCAATTGAGTTATAAAAGTCAGGGTTAACACAACCCGCCTCAACAACATGCTGATTGCAAGTCACTTAATTGAAGTGACGCATTTTTGAAGTACTCACAGGAATTAATGTAGTATTAAAGAAGTAAACACTTTTTTTGATTTACGGCATCCTGCCAGTAGTTTTGTTTACTAAGAACAAGGACGGGAATTCTTCCAGGTTCTTTGAACAATCCTTTTATTCAATATCTAAAATCTAATTTTTATGAAAAAAAATTACTTCTTAATTGTGATTGCCCTAATGTCCTATTTAGGTATATGTGCACAAGATGTAGTTACCGGTGGTGACATGAGCAACCCTGACGCTTGGAACATTAATTATATTGTTAATGAACCGGGGAAAGAAACTACTGTTTCATTTGACAATTCAGTCATGACCATATCCGCTACAAACGGAGAAGGTAATGCAGGTACCAATGTGATGGTATGGCAGACTGTTCAGTTAGAAGCCGGAGTAGAATATCAGCTAAATGCAATTATTAGAGGCAATTTGCCAGTTTCTTCTTTTTGGAGCCAATGGTTCGTACATAAGGCAGTACCCGTAGATGGTGAAGATTACTTATCGGAAGGCGATTGTATAGTGCAGGTGAACACTTGGGGTGGATGTGCAAGTGGTTATGATATGGACACAGATCTTCAATCATGGGAATGCGCCGAGTTTAAACCTATTCAATTTGAGGAAGGTGGAGATTATACTTTTGGTGTAAAAGTTGGCATTTGGAATGGTGGGTTAATGTCTTACGAAGTTGAATTTGACGACTTTAGTCTGACACCTACGGGCACAAGTGTGAGAACACCCAATGCAGCCAACATCCAGTTGTTCCCGAATCCTGCCAAATCTGAATTACAAATCAACTCGCCAACACGAGTAATAAGTGCTTCTATATTAAACCTTACCGGACAGGAAGTGCTTAAAATTAACAATGTAGAAGGAAAAATTTCAGTTGCGACACTCCCATCAGGTATTTACATCGTTCAGTTAACGAATATCAATAACGAAGTAACCGTAATGAAATTTGTTAAGGAATAACCCAACCCAAGAGGAATGCAGCGTTAGTGCCCCTCATCATCATTTTTAAAATAGGAATGCCCCTTTTAGCGGGGCATTCCTATTTTATTTAATCCCATGACCAAAATGGATGTCGATTAATATTTCGAGCAAATTAATTCGCATAAAATCTTCGTTCAATTACCTGCTACCAAATGTAAATTGCTCTCAATAATTTCACTAAATTTGTTCTTAATTGCACTTTTGAACAATTTGAGAACTACCATATCCAATGACCAGGTCAACCAGATATATCCTAATGCTGCCTTTGCTAGTGCTGATGCTTGTCAGATGTGAGTCTAACCTGAATTTAGAATTACAGGAGGGTGGCGGACAACTAGTCCTCTTTGCTTTCCCTACTGCAGACTCCACCTTGTCGGTTCATTTGAGTAAAAGTGTTAGTCACTCTTCGGTAGATGATTTTGAACGCATTTTTGACGGTTACATTGCTGTTTATAAAAATGGAGCGCGCATAGATTCCTTTGCATGGCCATTTAACAAAACCTGGGAACAAAGGCCCGGTCACGTCCTACAAGAAGGAGACCTAATAAGAGTTGTAGGAGGAAACACGGAAGGATTGAGAGCTGTGGGAGAAACAACGCTGCCAAAAGCTGTTCCCATAAATGGCATCAAACAACTCGAAACCAATGCGCCCAACGGCAATCGATCTGTTTTGCACGAGATTGATTTTATCGATCCACCTAATATCGACAATTTTTATCAACTCATTGTCACCAACGAGACAAGGGATTCGCTCGGTAACCCAATAGAATTCCAGCAGATTAATTACTCTAAAACCGATGAAGTATTCTACATTCGTGACCAAGAGGGAAGTCTCTTGGGAGGTATAAACTTTCTGGGTTCATTTTCCGATTATCTGATTCAAGGAGAAACTTACAAACTGAAGATTGGTATACCTGAAATCTATCTGGAAAAGCCCGGTGAAAAGGAAAAACGCATCATCAGGTTTCACTTGTTAAGTCTGTCAGAACCCTACTATAAGTATCTTAGAAGCAGAGTTGTGGCTGAGTACAATTATGATTTGCCAGTAGTGGATCCCATAAAAACGCACTCGAATATAAACGGGGGGTTAGGACTGGTGGGGGGCATTTCCATAGCTTCCGACTCGATAGTTATTATTGGTAATAACTATGAATAATCAAAAAACTTTATACAAGTATGCGCTCTCAATTCAACTTAAAGGGGTTTAAATTAGGTAACTTTGCAGGCAGCTATTCAAAAGAGTTGCGATGGAGGGACAAAATCTGTTTTGAGAATTGAAATAAATTTGGCATTTTTGTCCATTCAAATTTAAACATCTAAATATTTATATAACATGGCGCTATTTGGAAAAATAGAGAATCTGGATGACAGTTCTAAGAAAGAAGAAAAAGAAATTACCGATGTAGAAAAAGCGAAGGTCCTGATCATAGGCTCAGGACCTGCAGGATACACCGCTGCTATATATGCTGCCCGCGCCAATCTTTCACCCGTTATGTATGAAGGCATGCAACCGGGTGGACAGCTGACCACCACCACCGAGGTTGAAAACTTTCCCGGCTACCCATCAGGTGTAACAGGTCCTGAGATGATGGAAGATCTCAAAAAACAAGCAGAACGCTTTGGCACATCGGTTCGTTGGGGTATGGCCACAAAGGCAGACTTGTCGCAGCGGCCCTTTAAGGTGACCATCGACGACAAAAAAGTAATTGAAGCGGAGGCCGTCATTATTGCCACCGGGGCAACAGCCAAATATCTGGGTCTGGAAGATGAAAGCAAATACGCCGGTGGCGGCGTTTCTGCTTGCGCCACCTGTGATGGATTTTTCTACCGCGGCAAAGATGTGGCAGTCGTGGGCGGCGGTGACACAGCCGCCGAAGAAGCCATGTACCTGGCTGGCCTGGTTAATAAAGTCTATTTGATTGTTCGCAGAGATGAGTTGCGTGCTTCAAAAGTGATGCAGGACCGCGTTTTTGAAACCAAAAACATCGAGATTCTATGGGAACATCAAACCAAGGGCTTGCTTGGTGATGGCGTGGTTGAAGGTGCAGTGCTGGTAAAGAAACAAGGAACCCCCGAAGAAGAAGAAGTCAAAATAAAAATTGATGGTTTCTTTTTAGCCATTGGTCACACACCCAACTCTGGCATTTTCAAAGATTACCTCAAAACCAACGAAGTGGGCTACATACAAACAACCCCGGGCACCACTAAAACCAATGTGCCGGGCGTATTTGCCTGTGGCGATGTTCAGGACCATGTATACCGTCAGGCAGTTACCGCCGCCGGAACAGGATGTATGGCGGCCATTGATGCCGAGCGCTGGCTGGCCGAGAATCCTTTAATATAAAATTTGACAAGTCAATTAAAAGACTACCCCCGGGTAGTCTTTTTTCGTATTAAGTAATCACTTTGACAGTCTGTCCGACCATTCTATAAGTCAACTAAAAAAAGACCCAGCTTCATTTTCGCAGAGTCACTACCAGCAATTAATGGATAATAAATTACATTTCCCATGAATTGCTTAGTTTTATAAGAATTTCTGTGCAAATTTGTAATAGAACACATTACCAGGCAATAATCATTTAACCAAAATCTAGGATTATGAGCAAAGACAGCGGAACCTCAAGCGCCATTTATGGGTTAGGACTCATAGGGGCAGCCATCTATTTTATTTCAGGTGCCACCAGCTTTTGGATGGGCATAGTGGGCTTTTTAAAAGCGCTCGTATGGCCGGCCTTTATGGTTTACGAATTACTGAAATATGTTGGTGCTTAACGCTTAATGGAAATTTGATCGATGAGAGGCGCCTCAATCAGAACGATTGAGGCGCCTCTCATTTACACATCCCAGAGTAAAAATTAAGCAGTGTTGGTGCGTTTCATGTTTTTTAACGGGGAGTTCAAAGCAGTTCTATTATCTTTGTGATCAATTAAAATATTATTGAACCTGACGAATAGTCGACCACCATGACTAAACAAAAAGAAATAATTCTACTCAACATATCCGGCGAAGATAAACCAGGAGTAACTGCCACCCTAACCGAGATATTGGCCCAACACAACGTCAACATACTGGACATCGGGCAGGCCGTAATCCATGAAGACCTGGGACTGGGCATCTTGATGGAAGTGCCGGAAAAGTCGGAATCTTCGCCCATCCTTAAGGACCTGCTATTTAAGGCCTATGAAATGGGTCTGAACATCAAGTTCACCCCAATTCCAGAAAACAAATACAACGAGTGGGTCGAGCACCAGGGCAAGGAACGTTTCATCATCACATTGCTCTCCCGCAAGCTAACAGCTGTACAACTGGCAAAAGTTACCGGACTGATATCAGACCAGGGACTCAACATTGATGTCATCAGTCGCTTAAGCGGTCGTATCCCCCTCAATAATGGCAAAGGACACCCCAAGAGCGTGGCTGAATTTTCGGTGCGGGGAACACCACGCGACCTCGAAAAAATGAAGACAGCCTTTATTGAGATATCTGGAGAAACCGGTGTGGACATCGCCTTTCAGGAAGATAATATCTTTCGCCGCAATCGCCGACTGGTCTGTTTCGACATGGACTCCACCCTTATTCAAGCCGAAGTGATTGACGAGTTGGCCCGCAAAGCAGGAGTTTATGAAGAAGTCAGCGCCATTACCGAAGCAGCCATGCGCGGAGAAATTGATTTCATCGACAGTTTTAAAAAGCGCATTGCCCTGCTAAAAGGCCTGGATGAATCGGTGATGAAAGAGGTGGCCGACAATCTACCCCTGACCGAAGGAGCTGAGCGACTGTTCCATACGCTCAAAAAATACGGCTACCGCACGGCGATCCTGTCGGGTGGCTTCACCTATTTTGGTAACTTCCTGAAGGCCAAACTGAATATTGACTACGTGTTTGCCAATGAACTGGAAGTGCACAACGGTCAGTTAACAGGAAGGCATGTCGGCGAAATCATTGATGGAGAAAAAAAGGCCGAGCTGCTTAAATTGATTGCCTTTAAAGAAGATATACACCTGGAACAAGTCATTGCCGTTGGCGATGGCTCCAACGATTTGCCCATGCTGCGTCTGGCCGGCTTAGGCATTGCCTTTCATGCCAAACCAAAGGTAAAGGCATCGGCTAAACATGCCATTTCAACCATTGGGCTAGATGCGATTCTTTACTTATTGGGTTTTAGAGACCGTGAAATAAACTTGTAATTTTCGAAATCTAAGGCCAAATAAAAAATAGGGTATCAACATGCTCCAATTGGAGAATTTGTAATCATGGAAGTGCATTTCTTTTTAGAAAGATGATGTGTTCAATTAAAAAATACTACCTACCACCTCAAGGAATTTGCGTTAAAAAAATCAAGTTAATTGTCGTAAAAAATTCGAGTTGTTTGAGCGTAGCGAGTTCTCGAATTTTAGGCAATTGAATTGATTTTTAGGAAATTCCTTGCAGTGGCGGCCTTTTTTCGTTTCCTTTTTGGGGCTGAAGCCAAAAAGGAAAAGCCCGTGCGGCTCAAGCACTTAAAAAAAGAAATTATTTTGGCCTTAATAAAAGGACATATATTTGCAAAGGCAATAATGCCTTTGCAAAAATGTAAAACTTGCTATCATGTACCCATTTCAGGACTTACAACCGGAAGCTATATGGCAATATTTCTACGAAATATGCCAGGTGCCACGTCCATCGAAGCAAGAAGGACCAATCATTGCCTACCTGCTGGATTTTGCTATCAAGCACCAACTGGAAGTGGCTCAGGACAACACCGGCAATGTACTGATCCGGAAAAAAGCATCGAAGGGCTATGAAAACAGATCGGTACTGGTGCTTCAGTCGCACATCGACATGGTGTGTGAAAAAAACAGCAGTACCACGCATGATTTCCTAAATGACCCCATTCAACCAATTATCGAAGGCGATTGGGTCAAAGCCACGGGCACCACTCTTGGTGCAGACGACGGCATTGGCATGGCTGCGCAGCTGGCCATTCTGGCCGCTGACAACATCTCTCATGGTCCGCTGGAATGCCTATTCACCGTGGATGAAGAGACTGGCTTAACGGGGGCTTTCGGACTAGAACCAAACTTCATCACCGGCCCAACACTGATCAATCTCGACTCGGAAGATGAGGGTGAAATATTCATTGGCTGTGCCGGAGGCATTGATACTGTGGGACAATTCACCGCTCATTACGAAGCCCCGCCCAAAGGTAGCTTTGCTTTTAAAGTTGAAGTAAGTGGCCTTAAAGGAGGGCACTCTGGTGACGACATTCATAAAGGACTGGGCAATGCCATCAAAATACTTATCCGCTATGCGTGGGATGCCTCGCAACAATACCAATTCAGATTGGCGTCCTTCCAAGGCGGTAACCTGCGCAACGCCCTAGCCAGAGAAGCCTCTGCAACGGGTGTTGTTCCCCTCAAATACAAAGAAGACGTACGTGTGTTGCTCAACTGCTTCATAGCCGATTTGGAAGAAGAACTTAAAGATGTAGAACCCGGACTGAAACTCCATCTCGAATCGACCGAATTGCCTGAGCGCGTTTTTACCAAAGACTTTCATTTGGCCTTCACCTCCACCTTATACACCATACCCCATGGAGTAATGAGCATAAGCAGGGAAATCGACGGATTGGTAGAAACCTCTACCAATCTGGCTTCGGTCAAGTCAGCAGGTGATCACATTCTGGTCTCAACCAGTCAGCGCAGCTCTACAGAGAGTGCCCGCAACAATATTGCCTCCATGGTTGAGGCAGCATTTACACTGGGTGGAGCTGTTGTTAAACACTCAGATGGTTATCCCGGATGGGCACCAAACACGCAATCAGAGATCTTAAAACTGAGTGTGGCCTCCTACCAAAAACTCTTTAGGGCAGAACCACAGGTGAAAGCCATTCATGCGGGTCTTGAATGCGGTCTGTTTCTTAAGAAATATCCCGGCTTGGATATGATTTCAATTGGTCCGACCATCAAAAGTGCCCATTCGCCAGACGAGCGGCTTTACATCCCAAGTGTTTCAAAATTCTGGGATCATTTACTCGACCTATTGGCCCAAAATGCCTAAGATTTTTACTTAAAAAGTCATGCCAATTGTGAACCTATTCGCATTAAATGCGTATAGAAGAGTATTAGCAAATAAGTTTCATCAATAAAAGGATTCATAATGGAGAAAGTAATGACCAGACATTTCCAATACACAGGATTGGATGACTATGACATGTCGTTGGATGAACAGATGAATGCTTTCCTTTTGGAAAAGGGGATTACTCCCGCTCAAATTATCGATGTTGAGTACGCAGCCCACTCAAGTGGCGGCATTAACAACTATTCGGCACTTATTATTTATAAAGCGTCGTAATACGATTTGTTTCTTGAACAAGTGATTTTTTTAGTGAACAATTGGAAAGGACCGGCTATTTATTGGCCGGTCCTTTTTTTATCTTTGTAAAAATACAAGCCAAATGGGAATTTTTGATTGGATCAACAAAGATAGCAAAACCCATAAAAAGGGCTTGGGAATTGCCCTGAGTGGTGGAAGCGCCCGCGGCTTTGCCCATATTGGGGTGTTGCAGGCCTTGGAAGAACATGGTGTAAAACCCGAAATTATAGCCGGCACCAGTATGGGAGCCTTGGTTGGTGTTTTGTATGCAGCGGGACTAAAGCCCAATGAAATAAAGTTAATAGTTAACAAAGAACCCATCATAAAAATGGTTCGACCGGCATGGGGCAAATTGGGACTGTTTAAGGTTACTGAGTTAAGGAAGATTCTTGAAAAACATATCGTTGTAGACGACTTTTCAGTCCTAAAAACACCCTTTTGTCTGGTTGTCTCCAACATCAATAAGGGCGAAAAAGAGATCATTCGTGAAGGAGCGTTGTTTGACTACGTAATGGCATCCTGTTCAATACCCGTTATATTTGCCCCTCAAATAATTAATAAAACTACTTATATTGATGGTGGTCTCTATGACAACCTGCCGGCATCTGCCATAAAAGACCATTGCCACACGCTTATTGGTGTACATGTTAACTACCTTGGCTATTTAGACTCGTTTCACAGCATAATAGAATTAGCTGAACGCAGCTTTAGTTTCAGCATACAAGAAAACGTCAAACCCTCCATGAAGCTGTGTGATTACCTAATCGACCCTCCAAAAATGGAGCAGTTCTCGTTATGGGACTTTGACAAGGCTGATGAGATTATTGAAACGGGCTATGACTATACCATCCAAATGATTGAAGCGGGCAAATTGCCAATTGAAAAACTCAAGCAAGCGATGTTAGGTTAAGAAAAGCCATCGAACCAGCCTTTATGGGTGGAGGCGTCATCATAAAAATCCCCGTGCTCCAAAAACCATCCTTCAACCTGGGCGGATTTTTGGCCTGCCACTGCTGCCATTCCTCTGAAGTGATGCGTTGTATATTCCAATAACCCTTGCTCTCAGGGTGTACATATTTGGCTACAAACAAATTGACCAAGCCCATGGTATAACGCAAATTGACTTCTATGCAAGGGTGCAACTTTACAAGCCCTTCAGGAGTTTTGAAAAGCAGCGCATCAACCCCAACAGGTCCTCTGTAGCGAAGATTTAAATGCATACGCTCTAAGGCCTTTTTCAACAAAACAGCAGATCTTTCAACAAGCGCTCTTAGAGCCACCGATTCGAGAAAATCGGCTGAGGGCAGCGCTGTGTAACAACCCAAAAACTGTCCATCTTTATCGGTATTAAAATAGGTGGTACCCAGGAATTCAATGCCCTCCTCCTCCACCCAAAAGTGGAAAGATAGATCCTGCAATTTATCCAGCCAAGGCTCTGCCAAAAGTGCTCCCTGTTGCTTTAACTTCCCTAAAACCCAGGTATTAGCAGCCGCATTCTCTTGTCGGTCCCTAATCTTAAACAAGCCCCGCCCCGATGCGCTCCAGGGAGTTTTAAGCAGGATGGGTGCTAGCATGCCAGCCTCCAAAGAAGCAATCGTTTCAGGAGAAGTAAGCACCTCCGGCAGCTGTGGTATACAAATGTAAGCATCGTTATGGATCCATTCTGAAACAATGGTTGCCAGTTCTAAGCCGGTGTACCTGCTCAATAGCTGCTTATGAGCAGCTTGCCAGGGAAGCAATGGATGAGCAGCCCTATCCTTGCTAATATTTTTAAACTGTTGATGGATGGCCGGACTCCAGCCCCAGGGATGAAGTTCAGGGGAAAGCGAGCTACTTATTTCTTGAATTGAAGTAATGAATTGGGGTGCCGAAACACCCCAATTTCTCAATTGATTAGTAAATTCCTCCGGGACGGTCTCTTCAACCAACACATAGTCGTCCTTACCGCCCAGCCATAAAGGAATGGCTGCCAGCTCGTTTTCAAACTGTCGGAGACGGGCAGGGGGCCTGTACGAACCATGGCCATTGACCACAGCCATTTCACACGTAGGATTAAAAACAAAGAGTTTCGGCGGCATCATTGTTAGCATTTTGACACAAAAGTAATAAATAATCCGCCGGCATGACGGCTTCCTGCTAGAACCCCTTCGCCTTTAAACCGCTTCGCTCAGCCTCTTGACCTATCCATCTATTGACCTCTCCACCCACTCAACCCTAACCAACCCTTCCTACCCTTCCTACCCTATCAACCCTTCCCTCACTAACCCTTCCCTCACCAATAATGCCATTCCATTTCTCCGCCAATTGCAATTCGCCCGACAAGGTCAGTCCATCCGTGTCAGCATCATAAAAAGAGAGAATAACATCGGGATGTACACTGGATTTGTGTTCCAGAACAATACTAATCTTTTCAATGATTTTCTGACTGTCGCTTTTCCGCTCAATCGTACGTGAAACCACTGAGACCCTGCTCCGTTTGATATCCTCAAGATGCACCATAATGTGGGTAATTGCCGATTCCTTACCCTGAACATAGAATAACTTATGGGCCTCTTTATTTATGCCAATTGCCGCATCGTTCCAAACTTCATGCATAGAAACGTTGCAATTTTCAATCTTGGCCATATCGGCCAGATTATTCAACAGATTTTTAGTCCGTGATTTTCTTTTGCCATCCCTAAAAAAAATAAAAGGGGAAATTAAAAGTGCAGTCAATACCACACACATTATAAGCATGCCAGATTCCATAATAATGAAAATATAAAATTGTTATTGTTTTGAATAAGAATTAATCACCCCGGTCATTTGAGTTGACCAGGCGCATAAACAACAACCTATTTATCAGGAATAATAATGGAAAGGAAACAGCATATCGAATAATTGTGGCTGCACCACAATTATGGAAGAATGATAGATATACTCAGCTATTTGCTGCGAAGCAGCCTGATTGGCCCACCATGAATGAACGGAATAATCCTTATGGACTGGCTTAACCGAAGTGGACGATGGAGCAGTCAACTCCGACAAATTAGCTGCCGGCTGAAGGCCATAAAAAGGATTATCGAAAGCCGCCTTAAATGTAGCAGTAGTTACCTGTGCATCAACAGCCAACCCACTTCCATTCATGGAAGATAAGTCCCCCTGACTGTAAATCCCCATTAACAGGATATACAGAAGAGCCAATTGAAAACCTATATGTTTTACCACTTGATGCATCATGCAAAGTTATAGATAAATTGATCACATTGTTCTCATTCCCTTCAAATATATCAGTTATCAGTGATCAGTTATCAGTGATCAGTGATCAGTGATCAGTGATCAGTGATCAGTGATCAGTGATCAGTGATCAGTGATCAGTGATCAGTGATCAGTTTTTAGTTTTTAGTTGTGGGTTTGGGGTTTTGAGTTTAGGGTTTAGATTCCAGAGTTCACAGGTCACATCAATTGGTGACCATCAACTATGAACTATAAACCCACCAACTTAATAACCTCTCAACCTCTCGACCTCTCAACCTCTCGACCTCTCAACCTAATGACCTATCTACCCTTCCCAATGACAACTCATGACAACACATGAAAACCCCATGACACCTATACATATCCGCTGCCCTACATTTGTATCAGAATAATAACTCAATCAATGTTTAACTAAAATTTCAGAAACGATGAAAACAATGTTCTTAATTTTCGCAATGGCCCTTATGGGAGTTTTTTCTCAAGCCCAAAAAGTAACTTCCAACTATGTAGTGACCCTCAACGACACCCTAATTTGTAAGGATGTAACTGTAGGTACCTTTAAAACAAATTGTTCACAGCTCGATGGTGAGACAATAAAAATACCCAACAAGGACGTTCTCAAATATGCCAAGGACGGCAAATTGATGCAAAGAATGCCGGTGTACATTTTTGATCATCCAACCAATCGCCAGGCCATGATGGAAATGGTAGATTACCGAAATCAAGTAGCTGTTTATAAGCACGAGTATTACAATGGCACTTCCGATTTCCCGGATGTCAACTTCTACTTTTATGTGCATGGCGAATGCATCAACATTCAAAAAAATCCCCAAATTGAAGAGATCAGGTATTTTGTGATGAATTGGAACAAGGATGATGTTCAACTGCCGGGGCATCAGTTGGCAAAAACCAACTAATGGTCTGACCAAAACGGAATAATGAAAAGATCTCAGGTTTTATTGCTCCGTTAATAGCTAAAAACAAAATTGTTTTTTAGTTTTATTCTTCAAAATTTTCCCACTACAGAATATGAACCACACCCTGCATAAGATATTAATAGGCCTCACAGTGCTGTTGCTGTTCCCGGTTGCCATTGCCACCATTTATGAATACACCAGAATTAATGACAACGAGGAACTCATCAGCACTGTTTATCAAAATCAATTGGAAACCATTGTGTCGTCTATTAACGCATATGCCCAGGATGTTGCAGGTAACTGGGCCTCCCGTCTGGATTTGTGGTTAAAGTATCCAGCTGATGATGGGTTGCTGGACCGACTAATTAATGAGAACCCTTCCATAAAGGGGATATTTAGCTATTCGTACCACCAAGGCGTCCAAACACTCTACAGCACATCCAGCAAGAGTGACAGATCAGGACTTATTACAGGCATTCAACAGCAAGAATCAGAACAGATCAATCAATTATTGACTTACTACGAAAACAACTACCGTAAGTTCATGTCCCATGCCATAGCCGAAAACACGGTCTTTCTTTTTTTTGTTGCCAGAGACAAAGAGAATCAACCTGCGATTTGCTACATCGAGCTCGACCTCCAACTCTTTCTGCAAAATCATGTTAGTCCCCGCATGCAATCCATTGCACAAAACAATTTCATCATTGCCTTGCGGCACCAGCCAACAGGGACCATATTGTTGACCAGTGAAGGAACTTCAGACCAAAACCTGCGATTTGATCAGGAAGGAGAAATGTGGCTTTTCCCCCAGGTGAAAATCGGCATCAGCCTCAAGCAACAAACCATATCCGACCTGGCCTCTGCACGGGTCAAAGAAGGCCTCCTACTTATTGGAGTCGTACTTATTATAGTTATTGCCGGTATATGGTTTTTGTATTCAAGTGTAAAAAAGGAGATTCATCTGGCACAAATAAAATCAGAATTCATCTCCAATGTGTCTCATGAGATTCGTACGCCACTGGCGCTTATCAGCATGTACATCGAAACCTTGGAGATGGGGCGGGTAAGTACCGCTGAGAAAGTCCGTGAATACCACCAAATTATTGGTATCGAGACCCAACGGCTAACCAATATGGTGGATAAAATTTTAAGCTTCTCAAAAATTGAAAGCGGCAAACGCATTTACAAGGCAGAGATATGTAACCTCAACTCGATCACCGAACAAATACTTGAGACCTATCTCTTTCATCTCAGCAATAAAAGCTTCAATCTCAAATTCATTCCCGAGCAGCCCTTGCCAAATATTTTTGGTGACAAAGAGGCCATTGCAGATGCCATTATCAATTTGATTGACAATGGTATCAAATACAGTCGGGACAACAAAAAAATAGAGCTGAGCACCGGACTCGAAAAGCGAAAGGTATACATCGAAGTCAAGGATTACGGCAGAGGCATTGCCAAGAAAGACCAAAAACTAATCTTTGACAAGTTTTTCAGAGTCACCAACCAAAATTTGGCCAATGAAGTTAAAGGAACCGGAATTGGCCTGTCCATTGTCCAAGAAATTGTAAAAGCCCACAAAGGAAAAATAACACTCTATAGTAAATTAGATGCAGGCTCTACCTTCCGCTTGTATTTTCCCATCCTCCACCAAACCAAAAAAAACGACAAATGATTCATATCCTAATCGTTGAAGATGAAATTTCAATGCTCAAAGGTTTGCAGGACAACCTTGAATTTGAAGGCTACCAGGTAGACACTGCCGACAATGGAGCAGAAGGTCTGAAAAAACTTCTGGCCAACAAATACCATTTGGTACTCCTGGATGTGATGATGCCCGAGATGTCGGGCTTTGATGTTTGCAAATCGGCCCGCACCAGAGGGATTAAAACACCCATCATTATGCTCACAGCCAAGGCCGAGGAGATTGACAAAGTGCTGGGTCTCGAATTTGGAGCCGATGATTATATGACCAAACCCTTTAGTCTGCGTGAGCTTTTGGCACGCATCCGTGCCATTTTAAGACGAACCGGCATCGAGGAGCTCACCCAGGATCACCAGATTCAAAAAATTGGACGGCTGGCGGTCAATTTTGCGGGTTATACTGCCAGCGTTGACGGACAGGAAGTCAAACTCTCCCACAAGGAGTATGAGATTCTGCATTACCTGTATGGCCATAAAAATGAAACCGTAGACCGCGACAACCTGCTCGATGCCGTTTGGGGGACCGACTACCAGCCAACTTCACGCACCATTGACAATTTTATTCTTAAACTGCGCCAAAAGATTGAAGCAGATTCCAACGATCCGAAAATCATTCTCACTGTGCACGGTATTGGTTATAAACTTATTCTCTAAACGGTGACAATTGGTGACATCTCCTAACATCATTGCGACAATTAAAAAATGGCATTGTTGTAATTTTGAGAATAATAATTAAAACCAGACCAACATGAAAACCTTTTATCTAATCATTTTCACCCTACTGTTAGCTACCAGTCATGGCAGCTGTACCATTCGCTATGATTACGGCCTATCACCGCAGCTTCTTGAACCACTCATTTCCCTCGATGGTAGTTGGAAATTCAATATTGGCGACGATGAAAACTGGGCCCGACAAGATTATGACGACAGCCATTGGGATTCCCTGCGGGCTCCCGGAAGGTGGCAGGACCAAGGCTATGTTGGCTACAATGGCTATGCCTGGTACCGACGAAGCGTCATTATGGCCCCGACAAGTGCCAGCGATCAACTGTATCTCCATTTGGGTAATATTGATGATGTCAATGAAGTGTATTTCAACGGGGTGTTTATCGGACAAACGGGAAGTTTCCCTCCGGAATACAAAACTGCCTATAACCATAACGTGCTGTACCCCGTTCCCAAAGAGCTGATTCAGTTCAACGCCTCCAATACCATTGCCATACGTGTGTTTGATGAAGGAAGGGATGGCGGCATCGTTTCTGGTCCCCTGGCAATCGGATATTATGCCGATGAACGCCTTTTGAGTCAGAACTTGTCTGGCGACTGGAAAATATCATTCGACTATAACAGCAGGTATCTGAATGAAGATTTTGATGATAATGAATGGCTCCCCATTTATGTGCCTGCCACATGGGAGAGTCAGGGTTTCGCCAATTACGACGGCACAGCCTCTTACCGCAAAGTATTTGAACTAGATAGACACATCATAGATCAGCAGCTCTTTCTAATTCTGGGAAAGATCGACGATAAGGACCGGGTGTATTTAAATGGTCAGTTAATTGGCAAAACAGAGGATATGTACAAAACGGCTCTGGGCAATACAAACAGACGTAACTGGAACATTTGGCGCGGCTGGCACAATAATAATGACTGGAACAGTGGAGGCGACTGGCAAATTAGGCGTGCCTACCGTATTCCTGCGGAACTGCTAAAAACAAACGGTCCAAATACAATTGTTGTAGTTGTCGAAGATTTTGGAGAGAATGGCGGGATATATGAGGGCCCGATAGGAATAATGACAGAAGAGAATTGTCTGACCTACATTAAAGAGCACCGAAGGACCGTTTTTTATAAAAAATTTCATCCCTTTCGCTCGTACTAGATTAAAAAACTAATGGTAATCTCATGCAACGATTATTCTATATATGGATGTGGCTGCTTTTGTCCGTCAGCTTGAATGCTGCAGGCGACAGGTACGAAGCGATTATCAATTTACACGGCCAGTGGAAATTTATGATTGGCGACGACCAGCAAAGAGCTGCCAACCAATTCAACGATAGCGGATGGGAATCCATCATGGTGCCCTCATCATGGGAGAACCAGGGTTTTCCGGGCTATGACGGATATGCCTGGTACCGTCGGCAAGTCACCATTTCCGGCGCATACAGGGGCAGTGCGCTTGTTCTGTTTATGGGCTATATAGATGATGTGGATGAAGTCTATTTTAATGGAGTTAAAATTGGTCACAAAGGCACCTTCCCCCCCTATTTCTCAACCGCCTACAACACCGAACGCCGATATCCCATGCCTACCGAACTCATCAAATACGACCAGCCCAACACCATTGCAGTGCGTGTCTACGATGCTCAGTTGGAGGGAGGAATCATTCGCGGTCCGGTAGGCATTTACATGCGCCACAGAGAACTACCACCGGATATAGATCTGGAAGGGTATTGGAAGTTTAAAACAGGCGATGATATGGCATGGCGTTTATCTGGTCACAACGACGAAGACTGGCAGTTGATGACCGTACCCGGCTACTGGGAAGATCAGATGCGGGGCAACTATGATGGCTTTGCCTGGTACCGGAAGCAATTCAGGGCTCCTGCCTCCACCGAGCCGAAGAGGTATGTTCTAATGCTGGGGAAAATTGATGATATCGATGAAGTCTATATCAACGGACAGCTGGTCGGCAGAACTGGTGAGATGCACGCCTCACCATCACAAATGCGCGTAGGCTGGCAACACAATCAGGAGCGCATCTACTATCTGAATGATGAAGCGATAGTGCCCGGCCAAATCAACACCATTGCGTTAAGAGTGTATGATGCCGGAGGAGGAGGTGGCATCTATACCGGACCGGTAGGTCTGGTGGAGCTAAAGCGTTTTGTAACGCACTGGCGAAAAAAATCACGGTAAGCCGTGTTTATCCTGAAGTCACCACTTTCTATCCAACATCCGGAATTACAAGGGTAAGGGTTGTTCCCTTACCCTTTTCTGATTCCAAATGAATATCGCTACCCAATAAACGGGCATTTTCTTTAACGATGGACAAGCCAATACCCAGTCCCCCTTTATTACGGGATATTTCATGCTCTTCCTGAAAAAAGCGCTGAAAAACCGCTGATTGGTTTTCCTGAGAAATACCCACACCGGTATCCCTGACATAGATGGTCAGCCGGCCCTTCTTTTTATAACAACCTAACTCTATTTCTCCTGCATAAGTGAACTTAAAGGCGTTGTCCAATAAGTTGCTAATGATTTTATGCAATTTTCCCTGGTCGGACACGATAAAACTACCTGTTCCTTCCGGCAATTTTGCACCAATAAAGAAATTGACCTGAGAATATTTGTGTTTCAATGAAAAGATAGCATGCAAATCCAACAATAATTCATTGATGCAAAAAGAATCGCTTTTAACAACCTCCGGTGTGACCTGAAGCGTTGATATTTCAAGAATATCATCAATAATCTTAAGCAACTGGTGGCTGCTGTTTTGGATAATTTTTAAGTACGAACTTCTTTTATCATCCGATAAGCCGGGGGCTCCCAGCAATTCACAAAAACCAAGAATACCATTCATGGGGGTACGGACTTCGTGCGACATGTTATTTAAGAAAACCGTCTTGAGTTGGTCACTCTCTTCCGCTCTTTTTTTGGCAGCCATTAATGCCACATTGGTCTGCATAAGCTGTGTATTTACATCAGAAAGCTCCCGGGTGCGGAGCACCACCTTTCCTTCCAGTTCGTCTTTGGCGAGCCATAGCTCTTTATTGAGTCTTAACAGCTCATCATTCTGCTCAATAGATCGAATTCGGTTTAAAAAGTTTTTATGTGATAGTAAAATGGAAATAATCAAAATTGGAAACAGGGTGGCCAAATAGGTCCATGCTTTTTGGTGCGCCTGCTCACCGATAAAGAAGACGGAAATGGCCAGGGAGAGGGCCGACAAGGAAAAACAAACAATAGCCGTTGCAGTAGTGAGATGAAGAAACAAAGCAGCAGAAACCAACACCAAAATGTAAGTAGAAAAACCAAGAGACGTAATTTCGAGTCCGGTAATAACGGCCGACCAAATTAGGACAAAGCCAGCCATCGACTTAACAAGCACATTTCTAACAGTAACAGACCTCACTTTAAGGCCTCCAAAAATCACAATGGCCAACACTGATCCCAATGCAAGTATCGTGTCTAGTAACCGATAATAGTGAATAACCTCCTCACCCCACAGACCGGCATTGCTAAAACCCAGTATTAAAGAAAAAACAGCAAATCCCAATAAGACCCAACTCAGGAATTTCATCTTGATGAAATTCTCCTGTACTATCTTCTCAACTGCCCCTGTCTGTTCCATTGCCAAACTTTTTGTAAAATCATGCACGACAAACCAATCCGTCTCATGAGTAAACGAAAATAGGTTAGTATGGTTGCAAATAATTAACAAAAAGAGTTATGGCAGGCATCACTCCCATTCAGGAAACTGGGTAGTGTGAAGATCTAAACTGGATATTGTATTCATATCTGCCTCACCAAGCACAAAATCAAATATATTTAGGTTCTCAATCATATGTGCTTTTTGAGAGGTTCGTGGAATAGCAACAATACCTCTTTGATAGTGCCATCTTAGACTGACCTGGGCACTGGTTTTATTGTATTTCTTTCCAATTTTGGTCAGCGTTTCATTGGTAAAAAGACCATTTCTGCCTTGCGCAAAGGGAGACCACGCCTCCATTTTAATATTATTTTGTTCCAAAAACGTATATGCTTCAGGCTGCTGGAAAAAAGCATGTGTCTCAATTTGATTGACAGTGGGTTTAACAGTACTCGCTGCCATCAAATCCCGTAATTGTTCCGGTTCAAAATTACTTACACCAATAGCCTTTATGCGGCCTTCTTTATAAAGATCTTCCATAGCCTTCCAGGAGCCTTTCACATCGCCCCGTGGCCTGTGAATCAGGTACAAATCCAAATAATCTAATCCCAACTTGTTTAACGAAGTTTCAAATGCCCTTTTGGTTTTTTCATAACCCGAATCATCCACCCAGACTTTTGACGTTACAAAAAGCTTTTCTCTGGCTATGCCGCTCCGCTTAATGCCAGCTCCTACAGCTGCTTCATTGTTATATATTGTAGCCGTATCAATCAATCGATACCCCAGAGAAATGGCATCAGCTACACATTTTTCTCCAACTTCTCCATTCAGATACAAAGTGCCAAAACCGAGAATAGGCATTTTAATCCCGTTATTAAGGGTTACATTCCCAATGCTTGCTACCGTTTGCATATGAGGCGTCCCCAATAACCTGGTAACACCAAGCGTCGCTATGAATGCAGCGGCTGAGTACTTTACTCCCGATTGCAAAAACTCGCGTCGGTTAATGCCCTTAATTGAATGATCATCTTTCATGATACTGTGTTTTTGATGGTTTAAACAAATATACAATTTTCAGAATAAAAGGTGAAACCGCCAATCAAATCCTTAACGAATTGATCATTCTGTTATTACGCCATTTACCCTAAACCGTCAATAGAAACAGCCATTACTGATTGGGGCACATTAACCTTTTCACGTTAATTTAAATCGTTTGTGTCGCATTTTCGTCCTCCATTTTTTAATTGTCTTACTCAGTTATTTAATCGTTTAATATTTAGTTTTTTATGGTCTCGAATACTCCTCCCAAATCAATAAAAGTGCCAGTGAAAGCTCCCATCACATAATGAAGCGCTTGCACCACATTGGAGGACCTTACCAAAAACAAAAACTGTCGATATATTGTCAATCCCGTGGGTTGATTGACGATATATCGACAGTTTTGCGTAAAAAGCGGAGGGTGAAAAAGAAAGAGCGTCAGCCCGGCAGCGTCATTTTAGTTTGGCTCATTCTTTCATAGAAGACTGCTTAATTTTTTGCAGGATAAACTTCTCCAGCTCCACTGCCATAAAGACCAGGACACCTGCTGCTAAAGGATAGAGCCAGTAAGCAGGGGCAATGGAGCGGGTATCGAAAAATGTATTCATAAAGGGCAGATACACAAAGCCCATTTGCAATACAATCAAAGCACCTGCTGCCCAAAAGGCGTATTTGTTGCCAAAAAAGCCTTTGCCCAGAGCAGGTTGTTCTATTCTGCGACAGTTGAACAGGTAAAAAAGTTGTCCGGCCACCAGCGTATTCACCGCAATGGTGCGTGCAGTGGCATCATCCAGCCCTTTGCTTCTGAGCAAACTAAATACACCTAACGTTAGTCCCCCAATAATAACAGACACAAAGGTGATGCGCCAGATAAACAACCTACCCAGAATGGATTCTCCGGCACCTCTGGGGGGACGCTCCATCACATTGCTTTCCATGGGTTCAAAAGAAAGCGCCAGTGCCAGCGTTACGGCTGTCACCATGTTCACCCAAAGAATTTGAGCCGGCGTGATGGGCATGACAATGCCCAGAAGGATGGCCGACATCAACACCAGGGCTTCGGCACCATTGGTTGGCAGAATAAAGAGCAGCGCCTTGCGGATATTGTCGTACACGGTACGCCCCTCCTCAATGGCATTGACAATGGTGGCAAAATTATCATCGGCCAGCACCATTTCTGCGGCATCCTTGGAGACTTCAGTTCCTTTAATGCCCATGGCAATGCCGATATTGGCCTTTTTCAGTGCGGGCGCATCATTGACCCCGTCACCAGTCATGGCCACCAATAAACCATTGTCCTGCAGCGCTGTCACGAGCCTCAACTTATGCTCGGGACTGGTACGTGCATAGATGTCATATTCGCCCACAACCTTGCGCATCTCCTCATCGCTCATTTGCTCCAAATCCTTGCCGGTGAGTGATTTTTCGCCATCACCAATGCCTATTTCCTTGCCAATGGCTCTGGCGGTAATGGCATGGTCGCCGGTAATCATTTTCACTGCAACACCCGCGCTCTTGCACTCCTTAATGGCCTCGATGGCTTCATCCCGCGGCGGATCGATAATCCCCACTATACCCAGAAATATCTTCTGCTTTTTAAGGTCACCCTTTTCAATTTCAGTGCGATCGCGGTCTGTTAAATTAAAGGCGAGCCCCAAAAGTCGCTGTCCCTGCGCGGCAGCTTTCTCCATCTTTTGCTCCCAATAGGCCAAATCAAGTTCCTCACTGCCATTGGCGGTGAACTGTAGACTACAGAGGTCCAAAAGCCTTTCAGGGGCACCCGATAAGAAAACCACCACCTCATCGTCCACCTTGTTGAGCGAGGCCATGTATTTGTGGTCCGACTCAAA
>DHVH01000128.1 GCA_002412555.1 Marinilabiliaceae bacterium UBA5213
CATATTAAATTAATCTTTGTGAAAATTTGTAAATCAACTTCTTTTGAATAACTTTGGTGGGCTATAACGGCGAATAAAACACTAAGATGTTAGCAACAAGGCGAAAAAAGAGAACCTTCAAGACTGATAGGTGCAGTTTAAAACAAGCAGATTAAAATATTTAGCTCTTTGACAAGTCGGTGTAAATTTGATGGAATTTATTTTGTTTTTTTTCTCCCCCCGCAAAAAAAGGAAAGAAACCCCACCCCACATTGCAGCACATTTCCAAGCCCCCACAAGCCAACGCCCAAACCAAAGGCTTGTAAAAGAGCTGCAATTTTGCCTACACACTCGTGCTGAATTGTTACTTTTGAGCTATTAAGAAATGAACCGACAAAATGAAAAAGGAAATAGACAACAAACTCAACTTAAAAAACATCAAACCAACTGCAATGCGACAATTGGTTTTGCAAGTTCTAACAGAACAAAAAACGGCTATTAGTTTGCCTGAATTAGAACAAAAATTTGAAAAAGCTGATAAAGCAACGTTATATAGAACTTTAAAAACTTTCCAGGAACATCAACTCATTCATTCAATTGAAGATGGCTCTGGCTCTTTAAGATACGCACTTTGCGAAGATTTTTGCACTTGCGAACCAGAACATTTACATGTTCATTTTTTATGCAACAAATGCGGAAAAACGTATTGTATGAAAGATTTACCTGTTCCCCAGCCAGACTTACCCAATGGATTTGAATTTTCCAGTGCAAACTTTGTTGTCAAAGGTATTTGTTCAAATTGCAAAAAGTAAGTTTG
The DNA here is from genome assembly GCA_002412555.1 of Marinilabiliaceae bacterium UBA5213. Classification (GTDB taxonomy): domain Bacteria; phylum Bacteroidota; class Bacteroidia; order Bacteroidales; family Marinilabiliaceae; genus Geofilum. Next base: position 797 of record DHVH01000128.1, read on the forward strand.
CAACTCGGTTGCACGAACTATATAGTATTTTTGTAGTTGTAATTATTAGAAATAAGAATTTGCAGATGAAATATATAGCAGTAATATTATCAGTGTATGTAATGGTTTTAACAGCCATACCTTGCAATGATGTACATGCTGGCACAAATTCTGCCACCTTGGAATTGGCGGAACAAAGCCAAAATCACACAAGTGATGTTGATTTATGTTCCCCTTTTTGTTTTTGTCATTGTTGCCAAACACTTTCTTTCCCATCTTTTTTTAATGGTTTATTGTCCAATGTTGAAGTGGTTGCTTTGAATATTACTTTCAAAGAATCAAGATTTTCAAATCATTTTTCTTCTATCTGGCAACCTCCCAAAATATAATCGTTTCATCTTAACAATTTGCTCATATCATTATTATTAATCGTATTCACATTAAAAATTTATAGAAATCAAATGATAAACAGTATAATATCCTTTTCAATAAAGAATAAGGCACTTATCGGGCTGATGACAATCGGACTGATTATTGGCGGAATATATTCCATGACGAAAGTGCCACTTGACGCCACACCTGACATTACAAACAATCAGGTTTTGGTAATTACCACCGCACCCAATTTGGGCACGGAAGACATTGAACAGTTTGTAACCTATCAGGTAGAATTGGCAGTAGCGAACCTGCCCGACGTGACCGAAATACGAAGTGTGTCACGTTTTGGGCTTTCGGTTGTAACCATTGTTTTCAAAGAAAGCGCCGGGACATATCTTCCCCGGCAGTTGGTAAGTGAAGCCTTAGCCGAAGTGAAAGAAAAAATTCCACAGGGATTTGGGGAACCGTTTATGGCGCCAATCAGCACCGGATTAGGCGAAATTTATCAATACACGCTTGAAGTGCAACCCGGTTACGATACCGTTTATAACGACATGGAACTGCGCACCATGCAGGAATGGATTGTAAAACGACAAATGGCTATGCTGCCCGGAGTGGTAGAAGTAAACTCTTTTGGGGGCAGGGGTAAACAATACGAAGTCGCTGTTAATCCTGATAAACTCAGAAGTATGGGTTTAGCCATTTCGGATATTTTTGAAGCACTTGACGACAACAATCAGAACACAGGCGGCGCATATATCGAGAAAAATTTTCAGGCCAACTTTATCCGTGGCGAAGGGTTGATGCGTTCGTTGGATGATATTAAAAACACTTTGGTCGCAAACATTGACGGGCAACCCATTTTCATCAGGGATGTGGCAGAAGTGAAATTCGGAAGTTTTGTCCGTTATGGTGCTTTTACCAAAGATGGAAAGGGAGAGGCCGTTGGCGGAATCGTGATGATGCTGAAAGGCGAAAACTCAAACGATGTGATTAAGGATGTAAAAGAGCGAATGGCTTTAATTCAAAAATCACTGCCTGATGGTGTTGAAATTAAACCTTTTCTTGACCGCAGTAAGCTCATTAAAAGTACCACATCTACCGTTGCCGAAAACCTGTCGTTGGGTGCGCTGATTGTTATTTTTGTGCTGGTTATCTTCCTCGGGAATTTAAGGGGCGGTTTAATTGTGGCATCAACCATTCCGCTGGCCTTGCTATTTGCATTTATCATGATGAACCTGTTTGGGGTGTGGGCTAACCTGATGAGTTTGGGGGCGCTCGATTTCGGGATATTGGTAGATGGTGCAGTAATTATTGTTGAAGCCATGGTATTTTACCTCCATCGTAAAAACCTTATCGGAACAAAACTTGACCAGGCGAAACGAAACGAAATTGCCTATAATTCGGCAAGCAAAATGATGAACTCGGCATTTTTTGGACAACTGATTATTCTGATTGTCTTTATACCTGTTTTAGCTTTGCAAGGAGTAGAAGGCAAAATGTTTATCCCCATGGCTATGACTTTTGGTTTTGCCGTTTTGGGCGTGGTAATATTGTGCCTTACCTATATTCCAATGATGGCAGCCTTATTTCTTCAACCACCAAAAACAGATAAAAAAACATGGGGCGATAAAATTATTGGTAAGCTTGAAAAAATTTATACCCCGGTAATCGGATGGTCGCTTAAAAGAAGTTGGATTGTAATCACAATAGCATTTGTGCTGTTAGTTTCCGGCGGTTTTCTGTTTACACGGATGGGAGCCGAATTTATTCCAAAACTTGATGAAGGCGATTTTGCTTTTCAGGCATTTTTAAAGCCGGGAACTTCATTAACCGAAGTAACAAAAACTTCCACCCGACTGGAACAAATTGTCTTGGAAAACTTCCCCGATGAAGTGGAAAGCGTTCAAAGCAGGATTGGTGTTGCCGATTTGCCAATGGACCCGATGCCAATCGACATTGCAGATATATTTGTGATATTGACACCAAAAGACCAGTGGACACAAGCCGAATCGAAAGCCGAATTAATTGAAAAAGTAAGGGAAAAAGTAAGTGTTTTGCCGGGTATAAATTTTGAATTTACCCAGCCTGTTGAAATGCGTTTCAATGAATTGCTGACCGGAATACGTGAAGATGTTGCGGTTAAACTTTATGGCGACGATTTAGAAATTCTGGCAGCCAAATCCGAAGAAATTGCCGGGCTGGTTTCGGGAATTGAAGGCGTGGCAGGTGTAAAAGCTGAAGCCACACGCGGATTGCCGCAGATAACCGTTCATTACGACCGTAACAAACTTGGAAGGTATAACCTGAAAATTAAAGAACTAAATACCATAGTTGAATCGGCTTTCAGTGGTGGCGTTGCCGGAAGCATATACGAAGGCGAGCGGATGTTCGACCTGGTTGTGCGTCTGGACGAGGAACATCGACAGAGCATTGACGACATCCGAAACCTTTTTGTCAACCTGCCCGACGGTAATCAAATCCCTTTAAAAGAAGTGGCAGAAATAAGTTATCAGCCGGGGCCAATGCAAATCAGCCGCGACAATACCAACCGGCGAACTTATGTAGGGATTAATGTTTCGGGTAGGGATGTAAAATCACTTGTGGAAGAAATTCAAACCACCTTAGATGAAAAGCTGGATTTACCTACGGGCTATTATATCCGCTACGGCGGCGCTTTCGAAAACCTCGAACGGGCATCAAAACGCTTGTCGCTGGTTGTTCCGCTTGCTTTGGCATTAATTTTCATGTTGGTTTTCTTCGCTGTAAAGTCGTTTAAACAAACGCTAATGATTTATGTGGCTGTGCCGTTTGCCGCTGTTGGGGGTATATTTTCGCTCTATTTGCGTGATATGCCTTTTAGTATTTCGGCTGGCGTAGGTTTTATCGTCCTGTTTGGCGTTGCGGTACTTAACGGTTTAGTGTTGATTAGCGGTTTTAATGAATTGAAAGAAGAAGGCAAACTCCATATAAACGACATTATTAAAAAAGGTTCAATCCGGCGTATCCGTCCAATTTTATTAACAGCTTCAACCGATATTCTGGGCTTTCTGCCTATGGCGGTTTCCACGTCGGCAGGAGCAGAAGTTCAACGCCCTTTGGCTACTGTGGTGATTGGAGGAATGTTGACATCAACCTTGTTGACGCTTATTGTGCTACCTATTCTCTATAAATTTGTTGAAAGTGGCGTTAAAAAAATAAAAATGCCAAAAACAGCTTTAGGGATGTTTACCGTTCTTGTTGTGATTGCAGGTTTGGGAATTTCAGGAAATGCCAATGCGCAGGATTCTACGATAACATTGCCACAAGCCATTGAAAGGGCAAAAGAAAACTATCCGGCAATTAAGGCAGCCAAATTGGAAGTTGACAAACAGGAAGCATTAAAAGCTACGGCATACGAACTGGGAACGACTTCGATTTATACCGGGAAAGAAGAAGTAGGCAACAACGCACCGGGTATTCAAAACAAAATCGGGATTGGACAAACAGACATTGACCTGTTCGGCATACCGGCTAAAAGCAAGCTTGCAAACAGCCGTACAAAACAAGCTTTATCCGGTCAGGAACTTACCGAATATTCGTTGGCTCGTGATGTTAGTCTTGCCTGGTACAATGCAGTCCATGCCAAACAGCAATGGCAACTATTTAAAGACCTTGACACCTTGTACACCGATTTTCAGAAAGCTGCGGAGTTGCGTTACAATACACAGGCAACTTCAAAAATCGAATATCTTTCGGCATCGGCCAAATACAAAGAATTGCAGGTAAATTTAAAGAAAGCTGAAAGCAACTATTTGGCAAACTTGCAAATTCTGAATCAATACCTATTATACCCGATTGCGGTAGATGTTAACATACAGGATTTGGGGCAGTATGCTTTCAATATAGTTTCCGAAATTGATTCATTGAGCGAAAGCCCGCTGCTGAATTATTATTCAACCGGGATTGATGTGGCAGAATCGGCATGGAAAGCGGAAAAAGCCAATTTCCTTCCAAAGTTAGACTTGGGTTATAAATGGCAGTCGGTTGACGGCAATTCAGGATTTTATGGATGGGAAGTAGGTATTTCTGTCCCGCTGGCTTTCTTTTCACAATCGGGCAAAACCAAAGCTTCAAAAATTGACTTCCAAATTGCAAACCAACAGTACGAGCAAAAGGAACTGGAACTGAAAGCCGGGTACAACGAGCAAATCAGCCGTTACCTTACTTTGCAACAGGTTATCAACTATTATCAAAAAGAAGCATTGCCTCTGGCCGACGAACAAATTCAGGCTTCCAACCTGGCGTACCGTTTAGGCAGTATCGACTATGTCCAGTTTATTCAGAACACAGAAGCAGCCATACGGACAAAACAAGACTTTTTAATGCAACAGGCAGAATACTTCGAATTGTCTGCCCAATTAAAATTCATAACAGGTAAATAATCAACAAAATATAGTAACGATGAATACAAAAATAATTATAGCATTGATGGCAATCGCCACATTAATATCGTGCAACACAAAAAACAAAACAGCCGGAGAAGGCGAAGAACACGAAGAACATAGCCCCGAAGGCATTGTGATATTAAATAAAAACCAACGGGAAGCCCTGAAATTAAAATTGGGGTCTTTTCAAATGCGCAACCTAACCACGGTAGTAAAGTCAAACGGGCAACTCGAAGTACCTCCTGCAAACAGCGCCGATATTACAGCTGTTATTGGCGGGAATGTAAAAGAGATAAAAGTATTCCATGGCGACCGGGTAAGCAAGGGTCAATTATTGGCAGTACTTGAACATCCGGATTACATTGCCTTACAGGAAAGTTTTGCCGAAGTTGCCAACAGGCTTGAATTTCTGGAACAGGAATTTGAACGCCAAAAAGAATTGTTTGAAAACAATGTTGGTGCAGGCCGAGACTTCCAACAGGCAAAAGCGGAATACAATACGGCAAAAGCAAAATACGAAGGATTAAAATCACGCCTGCAATTGCTGAATCTTTCGCCCGATAAAATTATGCAGGGCAATATTTCAAATACCATAAACATTAATTCACCAATAAACGGTTTTGTAAATGAAGTTAATATAAAAGTAGGCTCTTATGTTGATGCAAAAGACATACTCCTTGAAATAACCGACAATAGTGCAATCCATGCCGATTTTATGGTTTATGAAAAAGATGTGCATCTGGTAAAAGAAGGCCAAAAAGTGCATTTCACGGTTTCAAACCGTCCGGGAGAAGAGTTAACAGCAACCGTTTTTGCAATTGGAAAAGAGTTTGAGGCCAATTCGAGGGCAGTTCATATCCATGCAAAAATTAATGAAAAAGTTTCGGGGCTTATCCCGGGAATGTATATTTCTGGCCATTTGCATACCGATGAAAAATATACCCGTGCTCTGCCCAATGATGCTATTGTTA
>DHVH01000323.1 GCA_002412555.1 Marinilabiliaceae bacterium UBA5213
AAGAATATGCTGACTTTGCAAATATTCACGACCGTCTGTTGGGGTTGTAATGTAAACATATGGATTATGCTCAGCTATTGTAAATGTAGAGCTAGATACAGCCTGTGTAGTATGGAAACCATCGCTTGCCAATACCCTTACCAATGCCTGATTCGTTCCGGGGATAAATTCCAGTGGCAGTTCAAGATAAGTTTCGGTTAAGTTTACAGCCTCAGTGCGCCATGTTTGTCCACCGTCATAACTGAGTTGAACAGCATAGGTTAAAACATTTCCATCTAAATCGAAACCATTCCATTTGATAACAGCTATATTACCTTCCCATTTTTGTTGCAATATAGATGAGTCAATCACAATTTCAGGAGCATGTTGTGATGCCATCTTCTTGACAAGATCTTCATCACCATTAGAAATTACGATTTGGCTTGCACTCTTGTTCCAGGGTGTTACTACAATAAAATATGCATCTTCATCAGTATTATAAGATTCGGGTTCAAAATAGGTGACACTCAATAAGTTATCATCATTATCCATAACCTTTATTGAGTATCTGCCAGTAGAATTCTCATTTATTAGCAATGTGTCTAATTGATAAATTTGATTTATTTCTGCAATATTGTTATTAATTTTCCCTGCAATTACAGCAGAAAAACTATTCCGATTTTGGACAAGGCTGGATAATCCAGACTTAGGGGCTATATTGCTACCCACAGAAAATCTTGCATTTATCGCTTCAATGAGTTTTTTGTAAGTATGATCCGATGGCCATTGATTAATACAATACGTCATTAGGTCATATGTACTCTGTGGTGATAACAAATCAAAATTATCCAACCTCAAAGCGTGTAGGCTATCCTGGTTACTGCTTTCATCAATACGACCTTCAGGATAATTGGGATGATCAGAAAATGGTGACCAGGCACCGCAGTAGTTGGTATGATGTCGCCCAAGAATGTGTGCTACCTCGTGAGGAATCACACCATTCAACACTTTTGGGGATGCTTTAATGTTATTAGAAAAAACATAATCGGTTCTGAACCAATACCCAACGGCAACATCGCCAAGCCCAAATCCAACCGATGCAGGTAAAACGCCTAATAAAGTATCGCCTTGCTGAGGAGGCTCAACCATTACACCCAAATAAATACTATTGCACCCAAATAAACAACCATCTAAAGCACGCTGCATCCCTAAGTCAGCCCAAACCTCGTGAACATCAGGGCGCCCATTAGTAGAGTGTTGATATTCACGCACAGACTCTATTTGAATACCATCGATACTTAATGGATAACGAACATAGATTTCTGCCAATGACTTGCTTAATTCTTCAAAAGAGGGCTTATTTTTAGGGTGATTTGTGTCACTCCAAGAAACCTGAAACATATGAAATTTTATTGGAGCGACTTGTGTTGAGAATGAAAACGTTCGCACACAATCATTTGGGCAATTCACGATTTTATTTATGGTGGGTACAATTTCCAGCCTTATTTGTCCTTTTGCCCATTCTGGGGGAAGTACATAATAAAGATTTGCTCCAAGAGTAGAATCTCTCAGCATTAAAACTTCATATTCCGAATATATTGTTACATATTGTGGTGAATTATTAGGTTTTAATCTTATCTGTTGGTTTTGCGAGTTTGTAACTAATAAGTCAGCAGAGAATTTTTCTACAGTTTCCCCCGTTGGTGCAAAATACAGTCTAATAATAGCCGGCCTATTTTGTATTAGTGGTACAGAATTTTCTATATCTTGTAATCCTTGCGTAACCTCAATGGCTTCTAAAGAAACACCTGGCTCTTGTGTTTTTTCTGATGCGACAAAATTTAAACCTGACCGATTTTCTGTCAAATTTAAAGCAATAAAGGGTGGGATAAAATCTAGAAAATCTGTTTTTGGTTGAATGAGATGCGTGCCACCTGGCACATTGTCAATGCGATATTCCCCATTTTGGTTGGTTGTGGCAGCTTCAGTCCCATTTAAGAAAACATCAACACCTGCTACCGATGAGTTATCTCCAATTTTGGTCACTTTACCAGAAATTGTATAAGTGTTTACTTCACCCTCAGCCAACTTTGCCCACATTCCATCCTGATGAACAAAATCGTCATCTACATAAATCCCCCGCAAAATTACTGAATTGCTAGCCATATCGTATATCATCAATTCCGATTTATCTGCTCCTTGACTTGCTAGCAGAATTTGCTTTCCTGATGGCGACCAACTCAAAATTGATAAAGGTTGGCTAATGATTGGTCGATAAGTTGCTATTACAGGATCCATTAAGTATGTATTCTGCTCGCCACTGGCTACAATTTGAGTACCGTCGGGTGACCAAAGAAAATCGTAAACCAATAATGGTATCTCATGCTTAAAAGAGCCTTCAACATTTGAGATTAATATGGATTCATAAACATCAGAATATGGGCTGACAACGGCAACGAATGAATTACTAACAGGCGACCATTCGACTTTTAATACATATTTATCTGTGACATTAATTTCGTTTCCTGTGCTGGTATTTACGATAGAAGATGCCATTGAACCGTAACAGGATATGTTCATGGCTATCCATTTTCCGTCAAACGACCATTTTTGAAGAGTGCCGCCAAGATAAAGTTCACTATTCGCTTCAAAATTACGCAGAAGAGAATCTGTCGGACCGCAAAACCCAACTGCGACATCGGGAACTTCAAATGGATTCCCGGTCATAAGCTTCGTGGCATCAGGAGACCAAGAAAAGCCAATGGCATCATCGACAATTTTGCTGGTATTTGTATTTTCAATGGAATATGTATATAGAGTGGAATCTTTGAGATAGCCAATATTTTCACTGTCAGCAATCCATTCAAAATAAGAACTTGCATCAGCAGTAATACTCTGCATATTGCCTTCCAAGTTCGAGTTTACAAAATACATTGAACTTTGCTGAATTAGCTTGGATCCATAAGCTGTTGTCTCTATTACATTTTTTGCGAATGCAACATACTTTGCACTTGGTGAAAATTTAGGCGAGGCATACCGCTCAATAGCGGTTGCATCCTTGGTGACCTGAATAGTCTCCCCGGTATCACCCCTTAGTATATACACATTTCCATCCTGACCAATATAAGCTATCTGACCTTCAAACGTAGCACCCTGCTTTTCAGGGCCAGGTACTTTTTTGTCTGAAGTTATCCAGTAAGCATGTGTCAGAATATGTTCTTCGAATTGACGTTTGTAAACAGGTTGTCCGGTAGATAAATCAATAACTTTTATCAAATTACTCAAATCTTCACTAACCCACCAATGATCATCGGGAGAAAAAAATCCTAGGTTGCCTGTTTCCAGTGGTGGTTTCTCACCACTGCAATCATACAAATACCCTCCACCAATTAATACGCCATCTTTTGCGCCCTCGTAATAGATTGATGCCCACCTCCCGTCAGATGATAAATTTGCCCAAGCGCCAGGCCAAAAAGCTGCACCAATTCCATCCCTATAGGTATCTAACAGTTTAAGTTCTGAATTTGTTTCAAAATTTACGCAATGAATTGATTGGTCATCTCGATAGATTAAGCCCATTGCGCCATTTTGAGAAATCCCCATTAGCGCACCACCCATATCTATCTTGCTGGTTGCATCTGAAGAAACCTGATAACTTCCATAGAAATATTTATTATCAGTATTGAACCATGTAAATTTTCCCGGGGATTTATCGATATGTGACTGGATGTTTATGATTTGTCCCATTTGAACACTAATTGCATAAACATCTCTAGAAATACCGCCTGAACCCGCACTCAAAACCCTGTTGACTAAAAGCAGATTGCCGTCTTTAGTCCACTCTCCTGCTTCGCCTTCAGCAAGTACACGAACCTGATCAGAACTTGCATCAAATATTTTTGTTTGATGATCATAATTCTCAAAGGCAAGGCTTACATCTTCCGTTGTACCAGTTGTATAAGCCAATAGATCTCTTGTTGGAGACCAAGATACCAGTGAAAAACCATTCCAACCGCATAGCAGATTTTCATCCACAGAACGAACCGTTTCAAGTGACCTACCAACCCAAAGTTGTTTATCAAGACCGCAAAAAGCCAGCAAATCTTTGCTTGGTGACCACCGAACAGTTCCCAATGCCTGTAAAATTCGCTGATTGTTTCCCGAATTATCAATTATCCAAACTGCACCACTGGATGATTTATAGGAAACCATACTTTCATCTGGAGACCAACTAGGAGCCTCATTTCCATATGTCGACTCCATTAGAGATGCAGGCAAATCTTTTGATTTAGCGCTAAATGTTCCATCAACTGATTGAGAGATTGTTAACCATGTATTGTTTACTAACAAATTCTTTCCGCTTGGAGATGGCCACAAAGTATTCCCTGGTTGAGCGTAAAAGAGTTCAGCCGCGTTTCCCGAAATTGGGTCTAGCAAAGTGATAACCCCTTGTGGATCTATAAAGATGAGAAAAGAATAACTCTCTTTTGCCTGATTAATAGCATCCGCTTTGACAGGTGAATAGAGTGCTGTGGACAGAAAAAATAAAGAAAGCCACAAAAATTTGTTTAATATATTTTTATTCATTGCAAATCCATGTATTCAGAGAAATGTAGAAATAATGCGAGTTTCCCACGTAGTTTATAAACACTATACAACATAATCCCAAACGAACAGCATAACATCCGTCAGATTTCTTCAGGAATAATGTCTTAAAAGAGTATGGCCAAAACATTCATTACTTTCACGCTTATTTTGTGTATAATATAAGCATGAAAGAAAAGAACAAAAACACTCCACTTGTTACAATTCGCGACATCTTGCGCCGCCAGCGCGGCGTCCTAACCACGGCTGACCTGACCAGGGTTGGGATTCCCCGTACTTACCTGTCGGTTCTTGAAAAAAGCGGGGACATTCAGCGCGTCGCGCGTGGACAGTATGCTGCTCCGGATGCCATGGTCGACGAGATGGCTGGCTTTCAAGCGCAATACAAAGCTGCCATTTTTTCGCATGAAACCGCTCTGTATTTGCACGAGCTGACAGATCGCTCCCCGCTCTTTTTCTCCGTGACCGTTCCATCTGGATACAATGCTACCAATCTAAAAGCCCAGGGAGCCAAGGTTTATTTTGTCAATCGCAAACTGCATTCTCTCGGAACAGCCACCATAAAATCTCCACATGGAAACGAGCTGCAAACCTTTGGGCTGGAAAGAACCATCTGCGACATCATCCGCAGCCGCAATCAGATCGACATCCAGTTTATTGGCGAAGCGCTCAAGCGTTATGTTCGTCGGGAGGATAGGGACATTGACTTGCTGTTTCGCTATGCAAAGCAGTTTAGAATTGAGAAAACCATCAGACCCTACATCGAGGTATTGTTATGAACAAAGCCATGCAGCTCAAAGCTCGCATCAAGAACCTGGCAACCGCCAGGAACATTCCCGCCCAGGCCGTTTTACAGAACTACATGCTGGAACGCTTGCTGGAGCGCATCTCGGTTTCCCGCTACAAAGATAAATTCATTCTGAAGGGCGGACTGCTGATTGCCTCGCTGGTTGGCATACAAAGTCGGACGACCATGGATATGGACACTACCGTGATGGGCTTTCCACTCTCTGAAGGAAAGCTTGAGAGCACCCTGACTGAAATCTGCGCAATTCCACTCGATGATGACGTTACATTTACCTTGAACGGGATCGCCCCCATCCGTGATGATGACGAATATGGCGGTTTTCGGGCGGCTTTATCGGCCATCTACGAGACGATCAATACACCCTTGAAAATCGACATTACGACCGGCGATGTCATCACTCCCCGGGCTGTGCGCTATACCTTCCACTCAAGTTTCGATAACAAGGTGATTGAAGTCTGGGCCTATAATGTCGAAACCATTCTGGCCGAGAAGGTTGAAACCATCCTGCGCCGTAGTGTACTCAACACCCGTCCAAGGGATTTCTATGATGTCTATCTGCTCAGTCGCACCCAGGGCGCGGTAATCGATATTGAAATGTTCCACAATGCGCTCAGGGCAACTTCGGGAAAAAGGATGTCGCTGCCACAATTGGAGAAACGGAGTACCATTCTTGAAGCAATCCTAAACGATGCAACCATGCGTCAGCGCTGGGAGCGTTATGCGCGTGACAATTACTACGCCCGCGAGATTACGTTTGAAGATGTTATGGCATCGGTACGGAATCTACTTTTATCGTTCTGAGCAATCAGGTTCGTTTGCGTGGGGTATGACAAAACCAATTCCCCGTATAGTACTATCACGATACAACATTTTCACTTTGCTTCTTCATTACGTTCATCCGTATTCGCAGGGAAAAACGTTTCAAACCGTATGTACAAGCAAAAAGAGTGCGGCTGATATCGCACTCTTTTTTTACATCCAGTCATTCAACCAGCGAACCTGACCCTGCCATTCATCGGCGGTTGTTGACTCGAACATGCGCGCCAGGGCGGGGAGTAGTTCGGGCAATGGCTTTTGTGCGGAGAGCAAAATCCCGGCATGGG
>DHVH01000116.1 GCA_002412555.1 Marinilabiliaceae bacterium UBA5213
TCAGTTTCCCGGTCACATCGCCTGCTCATCCCAAAGCAACTCTGAAATTGTGGTCCCTGTAAGAGACAAAGCCGGTCGGGTAGTGGCCGTATTGGATGTTGACAGTCGCGAACTGAATCGGTTCGACAATGAGGATCGCATAGGCTTGGAGAAAATTGTAAGGCTTGTGTATGATCATTGACCAACTAACCGCCAGAATAGTATGCCAACCGTATTAATCACAGGTGCTGCCAAAAGAGTGGGTAAGGCTTTGGCCGAACTTTTTGCTGCCCGAGACTGGGAGGTGGTTATTCACTACAACCACAGTGAGGAGGCTGCTCTGGATCTGTCTCTGGGCTTGCAAAATAAATATCCCGATAGGCATTTTCCTATTGTCAGGGCTGATTTGTCGGATGGGGATAAATTTGTTGCACTGTTAATGGATAAATTGCCTGCACCCATTAAAGGTCTGGATGCTTTAATTAACTGCGCATCGGTCTTTGAACCTTCCTCTGTGGCTGAAACAGACTATCATTTGTTGCGCCAACAAATGGCAGTTAATTTTGAAGCGCCATTTATGCTGATGCAAGCGTTTTATCAATTACATGGAAGTGGCGCTATTGTGAATATTTTGGATACCAGAATTGTCAATAACAGTTGGTCACATGCTGCCTATTCCCTTTCCAAAAAAGCGTTGATGGAGCTCACCCGGATGGCAGCATTGGAATGGGCACCTGGAGTAAGAGTCAATGGGGTGGCACCCGGACCGGTTTTGCCACCACCGGACAAAGATGCCGCGCATCTTAAAAAAGTGGCTGCAGATACGCCACTCAAAAAAGTAGTTGGTCTAAATGATCTGGCCGAGAGCGTTTGGTTTTTGATTGCTAACAGTGCCATTACGGGGCAAATCATATTTTGTGACTCCGGTGCACATTTAAAAGGATAGTATGGCAGAAATTACCATTAAAAACTTGTTGTTACGAACCGTTGTGGGTTTTAATCCCCATGAATTAGGTAAAAGACAGGATTTACTGTTTAATATTTCCATAACTTATGAGCTGCAAGGCGAAGAGACAAGTGATGAACCTGAGCAGGCGCTGGATTATCGTCTCTTATGCAAAGAGATCATTGAGCATGTAGAAAGCCATCAATACAATTTATTGGAGCGCGTGGCTACAGAGGTAGGGGCGCTTATTTTGGCTAAGAAACGTGTGACTCAGGTTGCCATTGAGGTGGATAAGCCGCATGCTTTGCGTTTTGCTGAGAGTGTTTCCTTTTCAACCAAAATGACCCAATAAAATGATGCATGACAATAAAGTAGTGATAGGACTGGGTTCTAATATAGACGCAGTTATCAATATGGGCAGAGCCATACATCTGCTGGGTTTACGGGTAAAAATTATTGCTGTGTCGTCTTTTGAATCCACCCCGCCGATTGGCATTACCGATCAGCCGGATTTTTTGAATGGCGCCGTATTGGTAGAGACACCCTTGACTCGAGAGCAATTGGACTTTGAGTTAAAGTCGGTTGAAGATGAGATGGGGCGTGACAGAACCCTGCCAAAAGACGGACCGCGGGTCATTGATCTGGACATTATTACCTGGAATGAAGCCGTGGTGGATAATGATTTTTATGAACGTGATTTTTTGCGCCGTGCGGTTGCGGAAGTAATTGTTAGGAATTGAATTCACATCAAATGGTCGGGTTATGGAATACGATGACTTAAGTCGAGAAGACCTTATTCAGGAGCTAACGCATGCCAATGCCCTGCTTGAACAGTTTTTTCGTGAAAATGAGGAGAATATCCAACTCATGTGGACGGGCAACCTCGGACATTGGTATTGGGATGTACAAAAAAATCTGGTTCGGTATAATTGGCTCAAGGTAAAAGTTTTGGGTTATACCAAAGAGGAGGTGCCTGAGGATATCGGATACGAGTTTTTTACAGAAAAATTGCACCCCGATGATTATGCTTACGTTATGGAGAACATGGTTGAGCATTTGAAGGGAACAACTGACCTGTATGAAGTAGAGTATAGGATACAGGCAAAGGATGGCTCATGGAAATGGTTTTATGACCGGGGAGCAGTTACTTTACGGGATGATGACGGCAGTGCTGTATTACTAACAGGAGTGGTGTTTGATACAACTGAAAAAAAACTCAAAGAAGAGGCGCTTTTTGAAAATGAGAAACAATTGAGAGAAGCGCTGGCATTGAGAGATAAATTTATGTCCATTATTGCCCACGATTTAAAGAGTCCTTTTAACAGTTTGATGGGCTTTAGTTCCTTACTATTGGATGGTTCAAAAAAAAGAGATAGTGAAACGATTGAAAAATATGCCCGTTTAGTATATGAAACGTCACAAAGTACTTATAATTTGTTGTTGAATTTATTGGAATGGTCCAGATTTCAAACGGGCAGAATGACTTACAAGCCGGAACTGTTAAGTGTTCAGAAAATGGTGCTTGAGACATTGTCCGTTCTTGAAAGTCAGGCTGTTTCCAAAGCCATCAAAATCACTACCCGCATCGATGAGGGTTTGTCGCTTGAGGCGGATTACCAAATGATCAGTGCAGTTCTCAGGAACTTGATTTCAAATGCGGTTAAGTTTACTCACAATGGCGGATTTGTTCATGTGGAGGTGGAGCATATTGAAAAGGGTGTGCGTTTTTGGGTGTCTGATAATGGGGTGGGTATACAGAAGGATGATTTTTCAAAGCTCTTTAGGGTTGATAGTGACTTTTCACTGACGGGTACCGGAAATGAAAAGGGCACGGGATTAGGCTTGAGTTTGTGTAAAGAGTTTGTGGATAAGCACAAGGGGCATATTTCGGTTGAAAGCGAGTGGGGTAAGGGAAGTACGTTTGTATTTACCTTGCCGCAACTATAGGGACGGTACATTCTTGTGCTGAAGGCTTTTAATCTTCGTCGAAAAAGAGGTTGACCTGGTGTACGCCAGCTACTGCACGTAATTGTGAAACCAATTGACTTCCTTTTTCCTGATCCTTAAGATTAATATAGAATGAATACTCCATAATTTGTTCGTATTCGTCGCCCATGGTCTTCACATTTACCAGCTTGAACTTTTTGCAGTAGTTTTTAAATATATCCCCAAAGGGATTATCGGGCATGCCCTCTGCCTCAGTGGTGATGTGCATCAAAAACTCACGTTTGCCCGACAGGGAAAAACTGTATTGCCTGACCAGAATATAAGCGCCTCCCACCATAAAAGTCCCCAGAAAAGCGATGGAGTATAGCTTAACACCTGCCGCCAATCCAATGGTTAGTGCAAAGAAAATGAACATGATGTCCGACGCATCTTTGACTGCAGTTCTGAATCGGATGATGGACATGGCTCCTACCATACCAAAGGCTCTGGCCAGGTTATTGCCAATGACCATGATAACAATGGCGGTTATCATGGTAAGCATGATAATGGAAATGGTGAAAGAGGATGAGTAATTCAATCCCTGATAGGTCTTTTTATAGAGCAAGGCAATGAGAAAGCCGCAAATCATGGCGACAAACACATTGGCAAACACATCGGCGGCCGTAATGCTAAAGGTAAATACACTTTGAATTTCTTCCATCTTTTTTGATTTGTTGAGGCCGGTTAATAGGTTAATTTTTTGTTGAATTTGCTTACATCAAAACCTATTGTGTATTTTGAAATGGCATCGTTTCTCAGTTTGAATTCCTGCACCAACGATTTGGCCCATAGGGGCATTTCTTTGGTGAAATATTTTATTTCAAGTACAAAATGATTGTAAAATAGGCGTTTAAGATTGCGGTCATCGTAAAGCATTTCAATTTTTGGGGATAATCTGCTGCGAATGTCCTTATCAAAAGTTATCCGAACGCCCTGATCCATTTTTCCCTGATAGGCTTCCCGCTCGTACACCACCAGATTGCTTGGGCGGTATTGCTTCTTTTTGAGATGAAAGAAAAAACGACGGGCATCGTCCAGGGCCTCTTCTTTTTCCTTGGTGATGATGACATCCTCCAGTCGGGCATTGCGCAGCATGTCACCCAGATCATTAAAGTAAAGCGATGCCCTGTGTTTTTTAATGCGGCTGCCAATTTTTCTCTTGATTTCGAGCACTACTTTGCTTTCATTACCTAGTTGATTGTAGCCTCTGATCCGCAACTTTCTTCTTAGCTGGATGCCACTCTCTTTTTGATGGTAACATTCCATATCTAAAGAGTCGAGGTAGATGCTGCGCACCGTGTATTGGTAAATGCCATGCTCGTTTTTTAGGGCGTAACTATCCGGCTGGACAAAGGCCATTAGTCTTTGGCGCAATTCATCCATTACTTCATTGGGAACCAGATATTTTCGCTCGTATCTTAACATGCTTCTAATTGTGGTATATAGTGGTGGCCAATCTTATCAAATATTGAAGAATTGAAATTTCACCTGCATCAATTTTCACTTTGGTTTTCATATTGGGTTTCAGGCGATGTTGGTTATCTGCTACAACCGATGATACGAAAACAACCTGTCTTTGGTTCAGAAGTTCTGCTTTATTGCTGATAAGTTTTATTTCTCCTATCAGGGCATTTTCGCGAAGACCATTGTCTATAATGATGTTCATACCTTCATTGATGTATTTTAGCTGGCTCATTTCAACAGGCATAATCACTGACATTTCATCGGTATTGTAGATGTGTGCCAATAATTCATTTTCTGCAAACCGATTGAGGTCGGTCAGCGACCGCCCATCAATGGGTGAAAGAATGGTAAATGCATCCAGACGTTGTTGTAGATTTTCTATCTGCTTGTGCAATGCGCTTAGGCGGGCATCAACCATGGCAACCTCTTCCTTTTTTGACCCTTCGATCAGGGACTGATAATGGGCTTTGGTAATATTGACCTGTTGTCTTTTGATGTTGTATTCATTTCTTGCCAGCTCATATTCAAGATCGGCCACCACACCCATTTCGTGTAAGGATTTGGTGCGTTCGATCAATTTTTGCTGGGTTTGATATTCTGATTCGGCAAGGAGCATTTCTTCAAAGGCCGCATTGACAAGGGCCGGTTTGTCGCCGCTCAGCAAGACTAGTTTTTGCTGTTGATTATCCAGGAACTCCCGCTCCAATTCCAGCAACCGGTAGTGTTCCAGGTGTGAATAGATGGTGGCGATGGTATCGCCCTTTTGGATTAAGGCCTGGGCACTGTTAGTTGGATGTATTTCAAAAGAGGTGTGATCACCCCGCTGAAATTCAGTGGTGGAAAATTGCGGGATGGTGTTATTGGTATTGTTGCGAAGGGTGTTGATAATGAGGCCATCCCGTGATTTTTCAAGGGTCCATTCCAAAGCAGGTTTAACAATACCGTTACTTTCTATGTAGTAAGGAATTTTTATCTTGATAATGGCAAAAATGACAACGATAGCAATCAATGCGCCTGTCACAAGCAGGCGTATATTTGAGTTCATTCCTCTATAATTTATTAAATAATTCATTTGGCCCCTCTGAACCTTCGTTAGCCAGGGTACAAAGATAGAAAACCTCTAGGCTTAAACAAATTTTAGGGTTTAGCAGGTATTCTTAATGTTATACTTTTGTTAATAATTTATGTTATTTTGCATGAAAACTTTCGAAATGGGCAAAAAAATCAGAAATTTCAGTTGAGTTTTCCTGAAGGATTAATGGTTCGAAGGATGGAGGTTACAAAGCTTTTTATTACCTTGGGGTAATGAATAGCATGGTTAGAAAAATTATTATGAATATCTTATCAAAAGCGGATGTGCATCTTGCCGCCAAAAAACGACCCAAAGAGGTCACTTTTAGTATGGCTGAACTCAGTGATGACGCTAATATTGCCTGGGAAACGCGTTTCAACGATTTGCTGAGTGAGTGTGGTTGTGCTTCGGGCCAGCAGTTCATCATGTATACTTCTCCTGTCTTCATTATCGGACTGGTTTTAATGATCAATTTTTCTGATCTGAGTCGCCAAATGATTTTGGGACTGTTTGTAACGGCAGTTGCTTTTGCCGGTGCGGCCGGCAAAATTACCGGGCTCATCCAACGTAACTATAAGCTTAAGAAATTAGTGAGTGATTTCATGCATACCAATGGCTTTGCCGAATAGCTTTTTTTCTTGTAAAAGCTGAAAAATTACCCTGATTGTTTTGTGTGTCTGGCATAAATAATGCTAACTGTTTGTTCCAAGGTTTTTCATCGCAGCGTCTTTGCCTTGATGGACATGGAAAGATGCTATTTTCATAGATTGTTCTTAATTAGAGGGTTCATTTATCTGGTCAAGATCCAGCTTAGCTAATTCTTAAAGTATGCGTTCAATATTTTTACAAGCCATTGTGCTTTTTATTGTGCTTCTGCTGGGTTGCCAGACAAGCAGGGTTGCTTCACCTGAGCCGACGGATCAGCTTTGGCAGCAGGTTGATTCCTTCGATCAGCAGAACCTTCCGAGGTCCGGTCTGGCGGTTGTTGAGCGTATTTATATACGCAGTCGCACTGAACAGAATACGGTGGATTACATCAAATCGTTGGTGCACCGGTTAAGGCTGATGGAAGCCACCGAGGAAGATGCGCTTGTCAGAATGATCACGGAACTGGAGCAGGAAGTGAATAATCTGTGGATGCCGGCGCGGCAAATGACACACAGTATATTGGGTGATTTATATCACCAGTTCTATTCGAATAACCAATGGAAACTACTCGAAAAGGGAGATGTGCTTACCAGAAGCGATAATTTGCATGAAATGAGTGCCATGGAAATTTCTTTCAGGGCGCGCGATCATTATTTGCTGTCCCTGGAAGATAAGGAGGTGCTCGCTTCTGAGACATCAGAGAAATATTTGCCACTGTTATTGGAGAGCGATAAAAAATTGTCCTTGAGGCCCACTTTATACGATCTGCTGGCCGAGCGTACGGTTGAGAAATTTCTAGACGATGCTTTTTTTGTCTGGCCTGAAAGTGATGGCATTTTAATGGACAATGAAAGTCTTCTGGCCGAGCGCGCAACTTTCCTGCAAATGCCTTTACCGCGTGGCGACAGTCTGCAGACCCCCCTTCTGGCCATTGATTTGTTGCAGCAATGGCTGCGCTATCGTGAAAATGAAGGCAGTAAGGAAGTCCTGATGGATGTGGACCTATTGCGGTTGAAGCTGATGTATCAATTGTTTGAGGGCCAAAACGGACTGGCTTTATATGAGCAGTCCCTGAAGCTATTGAAGCACCAGACGCAAGGTCTCGAAATTCAAGCAACGGTGCTGTATAGCCATGCCTTGTTATTGTATGAAAACGCTTCCTTTTCTGAGGAGGGAATGACCAGAAGTCGGAAAGCAGAAGCCTATCTTTTGGCGAAAGAGGCTGCAGACAACTACCCTGAAAGTGAGGGTGGACGGTTGGCGCAAGCATTAATGAAGCAGATAAGCATGCCGCATTTAAATGTGCAGACCGAAGGGGTGGTGTCATCGGATCAAGCGGTTAAATATATGGTACAATACGGAAATGTGAACCGTTTGTATACCTACATCTATCCATTGAATAATTTGGCCTACGACAATCTTAGAATGCCTGAGGAGGAATGGATTTTTGGTCGCTTAAAGGCGACCCAGCCGGTTTGGGAAATGGTTTCGGATCTGCCCGATTTTGGCGACTATGAAAGCCATTCTGCAGAGTTGCTGGCCGATACGCTTTTGCCTTACGGACTCTACTGTGTTTTGGTATCCGACGCGGCTTTTGATGCGCTTAACCCTGCTGCAAATAGAAACTTTAAATACGCTGTGATACAAGTGAGTGATCTTGCCTACATGGAACTGACCGGGGTTAACGGGTATACGATGGCCGTAAGGAACAGGGAGACTGGAAAGCCTGTTGAGGGGGCATTGATAGAGGTGTACAGCGGAGCGCGTTATGGTGATATGGCCCGAAAAGATCGTTTTGGGCCTTCCGATAAGCAAGGTTATATCCATGTGCCTTTTGGGTCTGACCAGAATGGTAACCGCCGTGTAGTTGTATTGCATGGAATGGATACCTTTTTCAGCGGTAACCACTGGTGGTACCAGGCAAGCAAAGAGGAAGTCCCAGAAGCCTACAACCGGACCTTTATTTTTACCGACCGGAAAGTCTACCGTCCCGGGCAAACTGTCCATTTTAAAGCCCTCTTGATGCAACAAACGGGAGAGGAAATGACCGTTGCTGGCAGACAGGCGCTGAAGATTTCTTTGCGTGATGTGAATGGCCAGGAGTTGTCCGCCCAGAACATTCAAACCAACGATTACGGGTCTGGTTCCGGACAGTTTTTACTGCCTAAAGGTGGCCTGACCGGAAGTTTTTCCTTGCAGTCGCCTTTTGGCTCGACAAGCATTCAGGTGGAAGCGTACAAGCGACCACGTTTTGAAGTGGTGGTAGAACCTTATAAAGGATTGGCCGTTGTGGGCGACTCGCTTAGTCTGACCACTAAAGCAACTACCTTAACCGGTCTGTTGCTTTCCGATGCGAGGGTAGAATGGCGGGTAAACCAGTACAGCCATGTCTGGTGGAGCGGTGGTAGTGCGCGGTCTAAGGTGATTGCTACGGGTACTGGTTTCACCAATGAAAAGGGAGAGTTTGTAGTAGACTTTTTAGCCTTAGGAGACCTGACTTCGGGAAGGTTTGGTTTCATGAATTACAAGGTTGAAGTGGACGTTACCGATGCCAACGGTGAGACCCAGTCGGGCAGCACCACTGTTTTTCTTGGTGAGCATGCCTATCAAATTTATACAACGACCAAAGAGGAATTTATTGGCACTGATGTGCGGTCTGTTTCGGCTTTGGTTTCACTCACCAACCACTCGCAGGAGCCAGTTGGGGGTGAGGTCAAGTATTTTTTAGAGCAACTAAAAGAGGCAACCGAGATCCTGCCACAACCTTTTTGGGGAAAGCCAGACACCATTTTGTGGCCGACCACCCTTCCAAGGCCAGAGCTGGCGCCAGAGCCGGAAGTCGAGCGGGTTTTAAGCTCAGGTCAGTGGACGGTTTCAGGAAAAGCTGAAAATCAGATAGTTTTGAGACAGGCATTGGTCACCGGCCATTACAGAATACGGACCACCATCATTGATGTGACCGGCGACACATTGACCTCTGTAGCCCCCTTTAAAGTGGTGAACCCATCCCAGACGAGTTACTCATTGGGTGAAGGATTGTCGTTGGTTAATTTGACAGGCAGTGAAGTCCGCCAGGGGCAAACAGCTGAATTTTTGGTCGGTTCCCTTCACAATCCCGCTTATGTGCAGATTTTTGGTGTATCGGGCCAGGAGGTACTCATTAACGAGACGGTGACCCTTAGTGGTCGCTGGCATAAAATAGCCATCCCTATAAAGCGTACCATGTATGGTGATATTACTTTGCAAGTGGCCACCATAAAAAATAAGCGCATTGAATCCCGGGAAGCTTTGGTAAGCATCCAGAATCCGGATAAAGTGCTTAATCTGGCACTCTCCACCTTCAGGGATAAGGTGAAGCCTGGTGATAGGGAAGAATGGACTTTGACGGTCACCGATGGCCGGGACAAAGCTGTAGAAGCTGAGATTTTGGCACTGATGTACGATGCAGCGCTGGATAAATACGCGCCGAATGATTTGAGTGTTTATGCCCATTATTACCGTCCCTACAACACGCGCAGTTGGAGCTGGAACCAATTTTATTTTAGTCATCAAGGGGGTAGATCAACTGATAATTACCAAATGCTTACACCTGCAAGCTATCCCTACTTTTTTTGGACGCAGCAGTTGGTTGGCGGTTATGGGAGTTATGGTATGATGCGCTCCAGGGGCGGGTTGAAGTCTGCAGAGGAGTCTATGGTTATGGTTCAGTTTGCCCAAGATATGAATGAAGAAATACCACCGCCGATGAGAGGTTCTGCTTTAAAAGAATCTCTGGCCGTTCCACCCCCACCACCTCCAGGTATTATGGATCTCATTGAGATAGAGGAGGAGTCTGCCCTTGCTATGCCCCAACTCCGCACCAACCTCAATGAAACCGCCTTCTTTTTGCCCCACTTGGTCAGTTCTAAAGCTGGTAAAGTATCTTTTAGCTTTACCATGCCCGGAAGCCTCACCCGCTGGCGATTTATGGCGCTGGCGCACACCAAAGAGGGTGCCTCTGCCAATGTAGAGCAGCTGATTGTGGCGTCGCGTGAATTGATGGTGGTCCCCAATATGCCCAGAGTGGTGCGCGAAGGCGATGAGCTTTGGTTTGCTGCCAATGTGCTCAACAGCAGTGATAAGCAGTTGGGGGGCATGGCCCATATAGAGATAAGGGATGCGGTAACAGGGGACTTGGTTCCTGGCGTTGAGTTGGAAAATCAAATATGGGAAGCCAATGCCGGAGGCAGCGCCTCCGTTTCATGGAAAGTGCTGGTGCCTGAAGGCCTAAAAGCTCTGGAAGTCACCCTTTCCGCTTTTTCAGGTCAGATCAGTGACGGGGAGCGGCACCTGGTTCCGGTCTTGCCCTCACGGACGCTGATAACGGAAACCCAGCCCTTGATGCTTACCCAATCGGGTCTACATTCGTTGACAACCCCAGTGCTTAAAGATGGAAGCGTCAAAAATTTTGAGAATTTTACCCTGACTT
Source organism: Marinilabiliaceae bacterium UBA5213 (assembly GCA_002412555.1). GTDB lineage: Bacteria > Bacteroidota > Bacteroidia > Bacteroidales > Marinilabiliaceae > Geofilum. Next base: position 10,564 of record DHVH01000116.1, read on the forward strand.
ATACCGAGCATGCAGCATGGGAAGTGCTGGGTGCTTTGCCTTGGCTGATAGAGCGGCCCCATGAAAGTGCCGATCAGGTGTTTAACCGTTTTTATGCGGCAGCAGTGGCGCGACAAATATTTAAGCAATACCCGTCCATAGAAAGAGTGTTGAAAGTCTGGGCCCAAGAGTTGGAAGGCGACGAGAATGCTTTGCTGTCGGCTCTCGAAAAGCACCCTGAATTGAAATCGACTTTGCTCACCGCTACGCCTTGGTTGACAGAAGCGCAAGGCGACACTGAACGTCGCAGAAGGTTGGCCTCACTGGTTGTGGAAGGCCAAATGGACAATGAAATCTATTCGGCCTTGCAATTGCTGAAGCAAATGCAATTGTCCGATGGCGCATGGCCGTGGTTCAGTGGCATGTATCCGTCCGAAGAGACCACCATTCAGATACTGGCAGGCTTTGGTTACTTGAAAAAGATGGGTGTGCAGTGGGACGATGAGGTTCAGCAGATGGTTCATCAATCTGCTCAATGGTTGCTGGGGCGACTCAAAGCTGAAAAAGAAGCCTATGAGAAGTTGGCGGACAAAGATCAGTTGGCCGGGGTTTCAGCTGGGGTAATACACAAGCTTTATGCCTTGAGCTACTGGTCGGACAGCTACGCCAACGCAGATATTCACTTCTGGACTTCTGCGCTGAGGCAGCAGTTGCCTCGCGAACCAGTTATACTGCAGGCCTATTCAGCGCTTGTTATGCAACGCCATGGGTTTTCGCAGGAGGCTGAAAAATTGACTCGATCGCTGGAAGAGCATTTGCTAAGTGGAGAAAACGATACCCGTTTTTTTAAGTTGCCCTACGGTCCACACTGGTCGCAATCGCCCATTGAAACGCATGTTGCTGCCATGGAAGCATTTATTGAAACAGGCGCTTATGCCACGGTGCTGATGGATATGGAAAATTGGCTGATACAGCAAAAGCGCACCCAGCAGTGGCGCACGACGCGCGCCACCGTTTCGGCCATTTACGCTCTGGCCGGGTCTTCACAGGAGTTGTTTGCTGTCTCCGGGGCCGACAGGTTGCTGGTGAAGGGTCAGCCCATCACCTTTGGTGCCACCGAAACCGCTTCCGGTTACCGGACTTTCTCCTTGCAGGGTAGCTCCATTGATCCCCACTATGGTGAAATCACCATTGATAAGCAAAAAGATACGCCTTCCTTCGCTTCGGTGCAGGTGAGTTATTACCAGTCGGCCGACTCGGTTCAAGCCAGCGGCTTTTTGGAAGTGCAGACAGCCATGCTGAAGCGGGTGCTGACCGATAACCGTGAGACCTGGCTGCCGGTTACTGCAGAAACCGAACTGAGTCCCGGTGACCGTTTATTGGTCCGTGTTGTGGTAGAAACGCCCCAGCGGTTAGATTTTGTGCATATTGATGCCCCACGTGCTGCTAATTTGGAGCCGGTGGATCTATTGTCGGGTTACCGCTATGCATCGGGACTGGGTTATTACTTGTCGGTGACCGACGCCGGTGCCGGATTGTTTGTGGATCATTTGCCCAAAGGACGTTATACCCTGACCTGGGAAGTCACTGTTTCCTTCAGGGGCGAAGCCGCCCAGGGACCTGTAAAGGTGAGCTGTTTTTATGCGCCAGAATTTGCCGGACACAGTCAGGGTGGCACGATTAATGTTAAACCATAAAAGTATTAAAAAAAAGTCATTATGATCAGAATATTTATATGCCTCCTTTTTTTGGTGGGGGGACAGTTGGCCTTCGGGCAGATTGGCGGTAATGAGTATAAATTGCGAGGATTGGAATTGCTCAATGAAGGGCAAACCGATTCGGCCATGGTGTACCTTAATCAGGCTGTGATGAAGGGAGTTGCCGATGGTGAAGTTTTGGGTGGATTGGCGCTGGCATATATTCAGAAGGGCGATGCTCAAAGGGCTTTGGAAAATGCTGTAGAGGCGCGAAAGGACAAGCAATATCCTTCGGCAGATGCTTATTTGGCAGGTGTTTTGGCGCATGAGTCCATGGGCAATGTCAGCCAACGGAATCGTTGGCTGGATCAAGGCTTAAAAGCTTTTCCAGCGGATTATCTTTTACTGTACCATGCAGGTAGAATAGCTATCCCTTTTGATACGAAAGAGGGCGAAAGATTGCTCTTACGCTCAATTCATGCTTATCCTGCTTTTGGAGCTGCCCATCTTTTGTTGGGCGAAAATATGTATCGCAGAGGCGAAAACTTGAAGGCAGTACTACCATTAATGTATTATTTGTTACTGCATCAGGATGCGCTAAACAGTGGGGATGTGGTGGCGCTTATTGAACGCTCGTACGATAGCTGGTCCATCTCCAAAGAAAGTATTTCTAAAGTGTCCAAAGCCAGCAAGGGCTTTACCATTGATCACATACCTGCAGCTTATGCGGGTGGTCCAAATGATAAAGGTGAATGGTTTGTGGAAGAGTCTCTGGCCTTGATGCAGAGCGTGCGCATGGCCTCTGTGTCCTCCTCAGATGCTTTGTGGGTTTTTTATGCTGATTTTTTTGGTCAGGTGGCCCGCCTGGGCTTCGATGTGCCCATGGCCCACCACATGGCTTACAGCCGTTATCCGGCCGATGCCATGGAGTGGATCAATGATAACGCTCAGTTGTATCAGTTGTTGGGCGACTGGCTCATGGTGCAATAGCCGAAAGCTACTTAATGGATGGTTTGCAACAGCAACTCTTCCTTGCTCAATTTGCCACCGCTCAGTAACATGGCGGTGTCAATCAATGCCAGGTGAGAATAGGCTTGCGGAAAATTGCCCAATAAGCGTTTGGTTTCAAAGTCGAGATCTTCACTGAACAATCCCAAATGATTGGAGTAAGTCAGCAGTTTGTCGAACTTTTCTTTGGCCAGATCTTCTTCTCCTATCATAAAGAGGGCACGTACCAGCCAAAAAGAACAGATGGTAAAAGCTGAGGAAGGTTTTCCAAAGTCATCCTTGTTTTTGTATCGGAACATCAATCCGTTGTGCTCCAGTTCCAATTGAATGGCTTTTACGGTACTTACAAATTGAGGATCGCGACCCGATAGAAATCCATAGAACTCCATTAAAAGCACAGAAGCATCCAAATCATCATATCCATATGCTTGTGTAAAGGACTGTTTTTCTTTGCACCAGGCTTTTTTCAGGATGTCTTTTTTTATTTTATCTCGTATTACAACCCATTCATCCACCTGATCGTGCTGCTGCAGAAGCGAGGCAATTTTTATGGCACGGTCAACCGCCACCCAGCACAGCACCTTACTAAAAGTAAAATGCTTGTTGTTTTGGCGCATTTCCCAAATGCCTTTATCGGGCTTTTGCCAGTTGTGCTCTACGGAACGCACCATGTTTCGGGTAATGGTCCACAGTTCTTCACTGTGTTCCAGCGAGACCGAGAACAAGTGAAAGTGCTGATATATCACATCCATTAAAATGCCGTAGATGTCGTTTTGCTTTTGCTTATAGGCTGCATTGCCTACCCTTACCGGGGCGCTGTTGCAGTAACCCGACAAGTGATCGAGGCTCGACTCGGATAGCTTTTTTTCACCGTTAATGCCATACATAATTTGGATGCGCTCATCCTTCTCGGGCAACAGGTCGGTGATGAAGCGCAGGTAACGGTGAGCCAGATTGTAGTGGTCCAGACTCGTCATTACTTTGATAACCATGGAGGCATCTCTGATCCAGCAGAAACGGTAATCCCAATTGCGCACCTCACCAATGGTTTCGGGCAAAGAAGTGGTTAAAGCAGCCAAAATGGCCCCGGTCTTTTGATAACTTAACAATTTTAGAACCAGAGCACTTCGGGTAATCGTTTCATTGTATTCGCCAAAACTGGTGGTGCGTTCCGACCAGGTAAGCCAGTAGGCTTTGGTACGCGCCAGTTTGGTGTAAGACCTTTCAACAGTTTGTTTCAGTAGTTTTTGATTATAGCTGAGTAAAACAAACTCATCCTTGGTCAGGGTCAGCAACTGCCGACAGGCCACACTAGAGATGTCCATACTCGAGTAGAGGTAGTTCGAGTCGTAGTTCCCTTTGGTGGTTTGTGCCTTTACAAAACTCTTATAAATGTGAATACGCGTGTCGTATTTGGCATATTCCAACTTAGGATCGTATTTGATCCTAAACGACGGGGCACCTTCTATGTGCTTGAAGTAACGTATCACATCCGGTGGTGCATAGTAAGCGCCACCATCCAATTTGTAGCGAGGCATAAAGTCATGGACTTCAAAAATGCCATCCTTGCAGCTAAACCGAGTGATCAATATATTGGTGTGCCAATCGTATTTCTGGGTAATATCCGCTTCGTGTTCAGGCAGTATTTCAAAGCTTCCGCCTATGTTTTCATCCATCAACTTTCCAAAAGCGGATGCCGAATCAAACTTGGGTAAACACAACCATTCTATCGCTCCTTTGTTGGATATTAAAGCACCACTACGGCAGTTGCCAATAACCCCGTAGTTGAGACCCCTTTCACATTGCTTTTTCATATTTATAATAGTGCTTTTGCTTAGTTTTTATAAAAACCAGTTTATGCATTGAATGTTTATAGCAGTACTGATTAAGGATGAAAAAATTGAACCAAAGGATTAAAGCAAAACAATTTCAGGTTGTAAAATAGATGAAAATGATCCAATAATGAAAGCGGAATGCATTCCGATTTCAAACTGAAAATGGATAAAAGCCCCCATTTTTTATTAACTTTGTTAGAAATCAACCGCATAAGTAACGTTAATAGCTGTATTAAGATACATTAAGAATCTGTAATTTAAGAAATCTTAAGTATTCTCATCAATATAAAACGCTGTTCTTTATGAAGAAACTACATATTGTATCTAATCGATTGCCTTTTAGTATTAGCTACCAAAATGATGAACCTTTGCTAGAACCCAGCGTAGGTGGATTGGCTACCGGAATGAATTCCGTATATAAAGATTTTAATGGAAAATGGATTGGCTGGCCGGGCATAGCTTCCGATACAAAAACCAAACAGGAACTTAAAACAGTTGAGTCTTTATTGGCCAAAGAAGGTTGCGAGTCGGTCCACCTGACCGAACGCGAAGTCGAAGATTTTTATGAAGGCTTTTGTAACAATACCATCTGGCCTCTATTCCATTATTTTGCTCAATACGTCGACTTTCACTCTGAGTACTGGGAGGCTTATGTCGCCGTTAACCAAAAGTTTGCCGACAAGGTGCTGGAGGTTGTGGAAGACGAGGATTATGTCTGGGTACATGACTACCAATTGATGCTGGTGCCTGAAATGATTAAAAGCAAGCGTCCCAACATTACCATCGGTTACTTTTTACACATTCCTTTTCCTTCGTATGAAGTATTTCGGATATTACCCTGGCGCAAAGAGTTGCTAAAGGGTTTGTTGGGAGCCGACCTTATTGGTTTTCATACCTACGATTATGAGCGGCATTTTTTAAGTAGTGTACGCCGACTGTTCGGATATGAAATTACTTTTAATGAGGTGCACATTGACGACCGCATCATATTGGCCGATGCCTTCCCTATGGGAATTGACTATGATAAATTTGCGGATGCAGCGAAACAAATACATCAAACGCCCCTAAAGGAGCGTTCTGAAGTCCATAAAGAGTTGGAAAAGTATTTTCTGATGGATCCCGACAGAAAGTTGGTGCTGTCCATCGACCGGCTGGATTATTCCAAGGGTATTCCCAATCGCCTGAGGGCGTTTGGGAAGTTTTTGGAGAACCACCCCGAGTACCATGGAAAAGTAACCCTGGTTCTGTTATCTGTTCCATCCAGAAACAATGTGATTCATTATCAGCGCCTAAAGAGCGAGGTGGAAGAGTTGGTAGGTAGCATCAACGGACTGTATGGCAATATTAATTACACGCCGATCTGGTATTTTTACCGATCCATGCCCTTCAATAATTTGGTGGAATTGTATAGCATGTCCGATGTGGCATTGATTACTCCGGTGAGGGATGGCATGAATCTGGTTTGCGGCGGCGAGACGATTGGTTACGAGCGGTGAGCCTTCTT
>DHVH01000036.1:0-6732 GCA_002412555.1 Marinilabiliaceae bacterium UBA5213
AGTTTTATCGTTGACAACAAATCTGAAATAGCGATCGTTTCCGATAACCAGAATATTTATCTTATGGCACCATCAAATGAATAAAAAAAAGGAGACATACGTACCATGGATCGTTGTGGGAATGCTGTTCATAGTGACAGCTTTGAGTTTCCTTGACCGACAGATCCTCTCGATGTCAATCATCAGAATCAAGGAAGATATTCCAATTTCCGACAGCGATTATAGTTGGATAACCAATGGATTTATTGCCGGCTATGCACTGATGTTCACCCTGGGGGGAATCTTTATCGACAAGTTTGGGACCAAACTCGGACTTGCCTTGTCGCTGGCGATATGGACTGTTGCTTCCGGTTTGCACAGTATCGCCACCACCGTCACAGCATTCGTCATTTTCCGATTTATACTGGGGGTAGGTGAAGGAGCCTGTTTTCCAGGGGTGATCAAAGGGGTGATTGAATGGATTCCTGTGCAGAAGAGATCACTGGCCACGGGAATTGCGATTGGTGGATCGGCCATTGGGGCTGTCATCGCACCGCTCATGGTTGTTCTTTTGCTCGACAGTATCGGCTGGCGCTCTTTATTCCTTGTTACGCCAGTAATAAGTACCATCTGGATAGGTTTCTGGTTATTCTTCAACAACAAAAAAAACAGTGCATATAAAATACAACAGGCTCTTGAATCAAAAAGTCAGCAGATAAAAAAATACTCGTTAAAAACCGTACTTAAAAATAAAAGTGCATGGACATTTATTCTCATGCGGATATTATTTGATCCTATTTTTTATTTTCTCATGTTCTGGATTCCGAAGTTTATGAGTGAAAGCCGTAATATTTCATTGGACATGATTGGGAAACTTTTCTGGATTCCATTTTTGGTGTTGGGTATTTCCAATATTCTGGGGGGATACCTTTCTGACAAGCTGTTCGTCAAGACACAAAGCATCGACAAAGCGAGAAAAATATTAATGGGTGTTGCGGCACTGCTCACACTTTCCGTTCTCTTAGTCCCCGGAATTGACTCTGCCTATGCTGTAATCGCCCTGATTTCACTCTTTTTCTTCGCACACGGGATATGGATCACCAATTATTCAACAGCTGTGGGAGATATATTCGGTATGAAAGCGACCTCCACCATGATCGGCCTGACAGGTACCTTCGGCGCCATATCTGCTTTTTTTGTCAACCGGGGCATTGCCTTTGTCGTAACCAATTACTCATACGATCCGCTTTGGATCTGGGCTGGCTTGATGTATCCCCTTGCCTTTGTAGTTCTGTTGATTTTTATTCCCAAAATCAGAAAAAATGAGGCATTTGCATAAAGAATTAATATAATAAACTAAAATTAACTGTCATGAAACATGTAACAAAAATAGATTACGCCTCAAATGAGGCCTCTGCACGACCGAAAATCGGAGTGGTAGGAGTGGGACATCATACCTATTGGGGACAATTTCCGGGACTGCTGGACGAAATGTACAAGAAACTGGATCTGTTTGTCGGCAAATTACCTGAATATGTGGATGTACTCGATTTTGGAATGATTGATGATGCCGAAAAAGCATACAAAGCAGTCGACGTAATGACAAGGTCGAACCTTGATCTGCTGTTTTGCGATATGGTTACCTACGCGACATCCGGCACGTTTGCAATCATCATGAGGAACCTGAATATACCAATCGTGCTGGTGGCCCTGCAACCGCTGCAGGGACTCGACTATTCAAAAGCATCCACGTATATGCAATTGATGAACGACGATGTATGTTCACTTCCCGAATTTACCGGCGTGGCCATGCGGATGGGAAAACGCATTCCCGACACCATCATCGGCACCTTGCAGGATGATCCCGCCGTAGACATACAAATAGATGAATATTGCCGTATTGCCAAAGTACTGCATGGTTTGAAACATGCCCATTTCGGTCATATCGGCCATTCGTTGAATGCCATGCTCGACATGCATTTTGACCCGACAATGTTTACAACTTTCTTTGGATGTCATATCAAGGCTTGTGAAGCCAATGAGATTGTGAACGAGTACAACGAGGTAACCGATGAAGATATCCGGAAGGCACAAGATAAGATTCTGGCTTTTTTCGATACACCCGATCCGGTGTCTGACCCGATATCAATGAAACTCAAAGATGAAGATCTCTATGTGGCTGCAAGAGTGTATGTGGCATTGGATCAATTCATCACCAAAAGCAAGCTGAGCGGGTTGGCCTACTATTATGACGGCCCTGCGGAAAGTCTGGAGCGACAAGTTATGAGCAATCTGATTGTCGGCAATTCTTTGCTGACCGCTAAAAATATCCCTATGTGCGGCGAATCGGATGTGAAGACACTCATCGCCTTGTTCATCATGGACAGGATGGGCATTGGAGGAAGTTTCGCGGAGTTGCATCCGGTCGACGTCGGAGATGATTTTATCTTGGTGGGACACGACGGGCCTCACAATATCTCCATAGCCGAAGGAAAACCGGTCATCCGGAGTCTGAAGAAGTATCACGGAAAACCGGGTTCCGGTGCGGGAGTCGAGTTTAAAATTAAAACCGGCCCCATCACCATGTTAAGCATCAATTCAACCTATGACGGGAAATTCAAGTTTGTGATCGCCGAAGGGGAGTCCGTGGATGGCCCCATTCCACCCACAGGAAATACCAATACGCGTGGTAAATTTAACCCCGACATCCGCACTTTTCTATCCAACTGGGTGAAAGAAGGTCCTACCCATCACTTCTCACTCGGTATCGGCCATCATGCAAAAACATTGAAAAAAATCGCCGGTTATCTCGGACTCGAAGCTGTAATAGTAACCGACTACTAATCATATACATTTAAATTTGAAAATATTTCGCTCATAATGAACAAAACATTGATATCAACGGTCGACATCGCTATCATCCTTTTATATCTTGGGTTATTAATTTTTATTGGCATTTACGCCAAACGCAAGGCTTCCAGAAACTTAGAATCCTATTTACTTGGTGGAAAGTCCATTCCCTGGTACATGCTCGGAATATCAAACGCTTCGGGTATGTTTGATATTTCAGGTACTGTGTGGCTGGTTGCGATCACTGTTATTTACGGATTGAAAAGTATTTATATCCCCTGGCTTTGGCCGGTATTCAATCAGATCTTCCTGATGATCTATCTGTCCGCTTGGTTACGTCGCTCCGGTGCCACAACCGGTGCCGAATGGATCGGTTTTCGCTTTGGCAGCGACAAGGGAGCTGTTACTTCTCACTGGATTACGGTTGTTTTTGCTCTTCTTGTCAGTCTGAGTATGCTTGCCTATGGTTTCATTGGCATTGGGAAATTCATCGAAATATTTCTTCCGCTAAAGACACTGTTTCCGTCACTACAATTTATTCCGGATCTGTATGTCCCCCATGTATGGGGTATTGTGTTTACCTTGTTTGCTGCCTTCTACGCACTCATGGGTGGCATGAGAAGTATCGTCTGGGCCGATGTGGCACAATATGTTATTATGACGCTGGCAGCAATCGCAGTAGCCTTAATTGCAATGTTTCATCTGGATGTGATCTCGTTTTCTTCTTTGGTTCCCGGCGACTGGTTTTCGCCTGCTCCCGAACATCATCTGGCACTAAGCTGGAGCGGTAAATTGTCTGAATTCAATACAAGGATTCAGACTGACGGTTACCAGTTGTTCTCATTTTTCTTTGGGATGGTATTGATGAAGGGAATCCTGACCAGTATGGCTGGCCCGGCTCCAACCTATGACATGCAGAAAATACTCTCTTCAAAATCTCCCCGGGAGGCATCCCTGATGAGCGGTTTCGTTTCTGTAGTTTTACTCCCTGTAAGGTATTTTATGATCGCCGGCTTTGCAGTAATCGGACTCATAATTTTCGATCAGATACGGGAGCAAATCACCGTGAATGGTGTAATTGACTTCGAACTGGTTCTCCCTGCCGTAATTGCGCATGAGTGGATACCAGCTGGCCTGGTAGGCATACTCCTCTCCGGACTGCTTGCAGCTTTCATGTCCACCTTTGCAGGCACTTTAAATGCAGCCCAGGCTTATCTGGTAAATGACATTTATATGAAGTATCTCAAGCCGGATGCCACATCAAAGCAATCGAACAGAACGAGCATTGCAGTGGGTATAGTGGTTGTGATTATCAGCATTATTTTCGGCGTTCTGGCCGAAAATGTGAACAGCATTTTGCAGTGGGTTACCGGTGCATTGTATGGTAGCTACGTGGCGGCCAATATTTTAAAATGGCATTGGTGGAGGTTTAACAGCAACGGATATGCCTGGGGAATGATTGGAGGATTAATTCCGGCACTTATACTCCCCTATGTACCGGTTGTGAATGACTTACTGCCTTTATATTATTTCCCGATTATACTTTTATTCTCAGTCTTAGGATGTGTCTGGGGAACGTACGCTGTACCGGCAACCGATACGAAAGTATTGAAAGAGTTCTATACGAAAACACGTCCATGGGGTTTTTGGAAGCCGATCCATGAAATGGTAATAGCAGAACAGCCTGATTTTCAACAGAACAAATCTTTTGGCAGTGATATGATCAATGTAGCGACTGGAATTATCTGGCAAACGGCATTGGTAGCTGCACCCATCTATCTGGTTGTGAAACAATTTAATTCTCTGGCAATAGCCTTGATGATTGTGGGTGCAGGTACAATCATTCTCAAGAAAAACTGGTACGATAAACTGGAAAAAGAATAGCTNNTGTCTTGGTGTTCTGTGGCACATTGCTTGAAAGGTTCAATATCCCGGGTTTTGCTCAAGTGCCGGATTTATATCAATTTCCCGCTGGGGTATGGGCATAAGCGTCTCATAATCTTCCACGGAATAGCTTAATCCTGAAGCAGCAAAATAGGCATTCAGCACACTCAAAGCTCTTCCGGTTCTGACAAGATCAAACCAACGATGACCCTCATAAAGAAATTCGACTCTCCTCTCTTTCTCCAGGGCAAGGGCGACCTGCACTTTCGACAGTCCGCTAATAGCGGTCAATCCTGCCCGCGCGCGGACAAGGTTTATATAACTTTGAGCATCTGCTGTTTTGCCGGTCTCATTTAAAACTTCAGCATACATCAACAGGACGTCTGCGTATCGGAGCACCGTAAAATTATTATTCATATCGGCAATATTCGATGCAGTAAAATCGACAAATTTTTTCCCGTAAAGCATCCTTACTGTACTGCCGTCACTCATTGGTACCGAATCGGAAACAGAAGCATTTTTCCTTACATCTCCGTTTTCATAAGCATTGGCCATATCCGTTGTGGGGCTTAATCGACCACCACCCAGCTGGTTCCCTGGAAATAGCGCCATCCCTCCGTAAACCGTGGGAACAAAATGCAAGGCAAAACTATTTCCTTCACCCACATTTCCCGATAAATATTTGATCTCGAAAAGTGATTCCGGCAGGTCATCGTTCTGCTTGTCAAATAAACCTGCATAATTGTTCACCAGGGAATATTGTCCCGAATCAATCACCGATTTTAAAACAGTGCCAGCCTTTTCATACTCTTTCTGTGTCAGATATACTTTTCCCAGCAATGCTTTGGCAGCTCCTGATGAAGCTCTTCCCTTTCCCGGCATTGTCAGGCCTTGTAATAAATCCCCAGCCTGTTCGAGATCCCGGATGATAAACTCATAAATTTCATTCACAGGCTTTCTGGACATGTCGGAAGCTGCTATCTCGTTGGGACTCCGAAAAGCTTTGTCGACAAGTTGGACTGGCCCGAATAAACGTACCAGGATGAAATAAGCATAGCCCCGCACAAAATAAGCTTCCCCTCTGTATTGATTTTTTTCCCGATCGGGTATCGAAGCACCCTCCAGACGCCCCAGCAGGTTATTTGACCGGGAGATAGCGCCATAACAAGCATTCCATATACTGTGGATGTAATCATTGTTTGAACTTAGCCTGACTTCGTCACATTCCAGTTCGCTTACACCCGGAGATTGTAATGTAACTGTAAGATTGTCTGTAGTCAATTCAGTAAGCGCAAGAAGAGCATAAGTAGCTTCCTGCAGACTTGCATAAGGCCCAATGACAGATGCTTCAAAATCAATGGTCGTTTTATAAAATGATTCTTCATTAATCAGATAATCGGGTTGCAAATTCAAAAAATCACTGCAGGATGAGAATATGATTGTAAAAAAAGCAATTGTACTATTTAATATTTTGGTTCTCATATTATTAAAATTATTATAACGATTATTTATCTGTCAAAAACTCATCTTTAATCCGATGGTGTATGTCCTGGCCAACGGATAAGTCATGTTGTCTATTCCGGAATTGACAATATTGTCTCCGGCCGTGCTTGCTTCGGGATCAAATCCGGGATAATCTGTAAAAGTGTGCAGATTGGAAACATCTGCAAATATGGTACAGCCTGCCAATTTCAGTCGGTTTGCTATCTTTGAAGGCAGTTGATAGGAAAGATTTACATTCTTAATTCTTACATATGAGGCATCGAACAAAAAACGGGATGTGGATGTAAACCCATAGGCATAGGTACTTCTTATTGCTCTTGGGATTAGTCCGTCGCCGGGATCCTCCTCTGACTTCCAGCGTCTGTCGACCATTGCAAGCTGATTCTGCACCCCTGCACTGTTGATAAAGGTTTCACCGGCGAGAAAATAGGTTGAACCTCCCTGAGATCCATTTAAAAATATGCCCAATGAAAGATTTTTATAAGAAAATGTATTGTTGAATCCCCAGGTAAAGTC
>DHVH01000036.1:6737-11650 GCA_002412555.1 Marinilabiliaceae bacterium UBA5213
TGGGTTTTTGGATGCTGCACCGGACTATTTGCTACCTCATCGGCATTTTGAAAGATACCGGTCACGTGCATCAGGTAGAAACTTGCAATCGGTTGTCCTACTTCGGTCACCTGATAGGCAGAGTTGCTGATTCTCTCTCCTTCGGTGGCAAGCTTCAGAACCTTGTTTCTATTTGCACTGAAAATAACATTACTCTCCCACTGAAAATCACGGTTATTCACATTTTTGGTAAATACATTCAGTTCGATCCCCTTATTTTCTATTTCTCCGATATTTTGGGTCGAGCTTCTGAAACCTGAAGATGCCGGAAGCTGCACGGCAAGCAACAGATCCGTTTTTATATTTTTGTAAATATCTGCCGTCACCGAAATACGATCCTGAAATAAACCCAGATCCATTCCAATATTGGTTTGTTTGGTTTTCTCCCAGGTCAGTTCATCGTTGGATAGGCTATTTGGAGCAAGCCCCGGTTTTAAATTTCCGTTTTCTACGTAATTGGTGGAGGAAATAAGGCCAATATGGGCATAATTTTCATTGAGGCTATTTCCGGCTATACCATAGCTCGCCCTGAGCTTCCAATTTGAAATGAACGAGAGTTGCTGCATGAAGGGTTCTTCTGAAATATTATATCCGACCGAGAAGGAGGGGAATGTGCCCCATTTGTTGTTGGCTCCGAATTTAGAACTTCCATCCCTTCTTACGGTAGCAGTGACCAGATATTTCCTTGCATAAGCGTAATTAACGCGTGATAACAATGACATCATCGACCATTCCGAAACCATGTGCGTTCCCGCATTGATTGTTCCACCAGTCAGATAAGTGATATAGTCGGTGGGAAAATCCGTTGCACCGGCCGAGAGCCTGTCATAACGGTCTTTCTGAATCGTAAATCCCAAAAGAGCATCGAGGGAATGGTCTCCAAGCATTTTTTTATAATTCAGTGTATTTTCATTGAGCCAGTTTAACGATTCAATCTTGGTGACACCTGCCGTTGCAGGGCTCGTCATGCTACCCCAACTGCCCAGATGGGACGATTTCCAAAGTTTAATTTCATTCGTTGTCAGATTAACTCCAGCGGTACTTTTTAATTTGAGTCCTTCCATGATATCATACTCCACAAAGTTATTTACGAGTAAACCTCCTGATATCCTGTTATCCTCGAAGTTTTCAAGAATAAACAACGGGTTTTCCACCGGTACGCCCATCGGATCCAGCAGTTCTGATACATATTCTCCGTTTTCATCCCTCACGGGAATAGCAGGTGAAGAAGCAAGTGCAGAAGATAGCACGCCCCTTAATCCGAGATGTCCTTCGGTATTTGGATATTTACCATATGTGTATGAACCTGAAATGTAGGATCCGATTTTAAATTTATCGGAAAGCTGCGCATCAATATTTGATCGTACGCTGAACCGGTCATAATCGGTTCCGATAATAATTCCTTCCTGCTTCATATAGCCTCCCGAAACAAAATATCTGATCTTATCGGTACCGCCGTCAACCGATACTTTATAATCCTGTACCGGCGCCAATTGAAATATGAGATCCTGCCAATCTGTGTTCTGCGTAATGGATGAAGGATTCCGAAATTCAGGTTTTACCCGTGTAGACGCACTCCTTACATTATTTGGGTCACTCGCCTGGCCCCCCGCATATACCCAGGCATTGTCCCGCCCGTCTGCGACAAACTCGGCAAATTGCTGCGCGTTCATCATTTCAAGTTTATGGGCTACCTCCTGCATGCCAAATGTGGCATCCACACTCACCGATGCCTTTCCCGACTTCCCTCTTTTTGTCGTAATGATGACCACACCATTTGCACCACGTGACCCATAAATAGCGGTAGCCGAAGCATCTTTCAATATTTCTATCGATTCAATATCTGCCGGGTTAATGGCAGTAAGAGGATTTACACGACTCTGGATATTGTTGGCCATTCCGGAAGAAGAAAAAGTATTACCGCCAAATGACATCATATCCGATCCACCTCCTCCAGCACCAATGGGGAATCCATCTACAACATACAAGGGTTGATTACCCCCCGTGATGGAGCTGATCCCCCGAACCAGCACATTCACGTTTCCTCCCGGCGCACCGGAGGTCTGCGATATCTGTACACCAGCGACTTTTCCCTGGAGCATCTGATCGAATGAAGCCACCGACGGTTGGATAATTTCCTCACCGCTTACTCTGGCAATAGATCCTGTAAGATCTCTTTTCAGCTGTGTCCCGTAACCCACAATCACCACCTCATCGAGGCTTTGTATATCCTCAACGAGTGTCACATTGATCACATTCTTAGCATTTACCCCTACTTCTTGCGTAAGAAATCCGATATAACTAAACACCAGTGTTGCATTCGGATCCACTTGCTGAATGGAATAGTTCCCATCATTGTCGGAAATAACCCCGATGGAAGTGCCCTTAATCAGGACATTTACTCCCGGAAGAGTGATCCCTTCCACACTCTTCACCTGCCCAGTAACATTAACCGGCTGCTGTTGTAATTGCTCAACAGAGGAGCCCGCTGCAAAAACAACAGTGCTGTAAACAAAGTACAATAAGGTTACTATCACTTTTATAAAGCGATCATTCCTTTTTGAATAATTTGAAATTCTTTCCATACGTATAAAATTTGTGTTTCATTTTTGTAAACCGCCATTTTCATTCAGTAAACAATACAAATATACCGGCGCGTCACAACATAATCTAATATTATATTATCTTATATTAGTACTATTTTACTTTATACAATAAAAATGTCGAAAAAATAAACTAATGTTTTATCCTCAAATTCAGATATTTATTGATGTAAAATGCGGTTAAGTTAAAAAAAACAGGATCATAAAAATAACAAAAATATTAAAAAATGATATTATTCTCAATTCTAAGAACCACAGTCAAATTTTTAAACTCATCTTGTGTCACTCCTGGTAAAGTAGCATTTAAAAAAACAAAAGGGATTCCCTTTTAGGAAATCCCTCCATATATTTTGTTTTTTATTCTGTGGTCCCACTTGGGCTTGAACCAAGGACTCCCTGATTATGAGTCAGGTGCTCTAACCAACTGAGCTATGGGACCTTTGTTTTCGATCTGAAACGATCAAAAGCGGGTGCAATATTACTGTTTTTTTGCGAAAAAACCAAATGATTTTCCCTCAAATCACCGGTTTCATGTAAATATTGCGTTGGTGTGCATTGATAGCGTGAGAGCGGTACTTCATGTTCATCACCACGTTGATGTTGTGATCCATCATCATAAATTCAACGATTTTATCACGGTCAGTCTGTGAAATATACCACAAATGTGTTATTTCAGCATCAAAACAGGATCTTTACCTTTGTTCCGAAAATAAAGATGCAAGTTTCGCAATTAAACTTGAACGAGTTGCATAATTCAATTTAATTTAATCGTATATTTATGTCAGAATTAACTTTTAGCGTCAATGCGCACAGTGAGAATCCTACGAAAACCGTCATAAATGCCAGAGGTTTTGAATTGATCGTAGACGAACCGCAGGAACTTGGGGGGACCAATGCCGGACTCAATCCGGTGGAGGTTGTGCTGGCAGCCTTTTCGGGCTGTCTGAATGTGATGTCACACGTTGTTGCCAGAGAGATGAACTTCGAACTCAGGGGAGTGAAAATCAACCTGTCGGGCGTGCTGGATCCTGCCAGATTTACAGGAGCTGAGACTACCGGGAGAGCCGGTTACAAACAGATCAACGTAGAGATTATCCCCGATACGGATGTCGACGATGCGACGCTGCAGAAATGGCTTCAGACCATTGAATCGCGCTGCCCGGTGAGCGATAATCTCACCAATCCCACGCCGGTGCATCTCACCATCGTCAATTAAAAAAATGAAAGGTAGCCAAAAGCTACCTTTTTTATTCAGTTTTGTTCCGGTTCCCTCCAGTCGCCGTAATCCTTGATCAGTTGAATAAGATGCTCCACAGCTTCAGCCTGGGGGATATTTTTCTCTACGAGCAGTTTTTTCCGGTAGAGTGAAATTTTTCCATGTTCGGCGCCTACATAGCCATAATCGGCATCGGCCATTTCTCCCACGCCATTTACAATACAGCCCATCACCCCGATCTTCAGATGTTTGAGATGGGAAAAATTTTTCTGTATGAGTGCCACGGTAGTTTGCAGGTCGAACAGGGTCCTTCCGCAACTGGGACAGGAGATAAACTCCGTCTTGCTGGTACGCACACGGGCAGCTTGCAGGATTCCGAAAGCATAGGCATCGAGATCGGTGATGCTGATATTTCCGTCATTGCTCAGCATGATTCCGTTCCCAAATCCGTCCAGAAGCACTGTTCCGAAATCCACTCCTCCTTTGAGCTGGATATCTTCCGCTTCGTTTTCTGCATAACTTCGCTGCAGCACCACCGGCACACGGCAGTCCGCATTCAGTAAAGCATGGAAAAACGCCCGTTGCTCTCCTACTCCGTTCTGATGTGCTGTTGTGAGTATAACCACCACCCTGGGAATTTCCTTCAGTTGGGTAATCACTTCATCCGTCAGTTGCGGGTAGGCAAGACGAAGAAACTTCACCTGTGCCGGACATGCCTCCATGCTACCGATCTCATCGACCGTGAAGAGGGGATAATGATCTATTTCCTCCTTCCATTGCGCGAAATCAACAATTGACTTCATTCCTTTCGGGAAATTAGCGGGAAGACGATTTCCCGTGTATATATAATCCGGGATAAAATGAGGGTTGATATCCATGTCATCGATCCGACTCCTGTCGGATATGACCACTGGCAGAAAATCACCGCCCATATTCCACACGGTATCCGTTTCGCGCCGGTCGGTAGAAAAGGGAGAGAAGCCGGGAAACTGTTGCCCTTCAATGGGTGGATGATTTTGCCGTTGCATCACATAGTCCACCAGCTTGCGGGCGAC
>DHVH01000132.1 GCA_002412555.1 Marinilabiliaceae bacterium UBA5213
AGTTGCCCAATAATGAAACAAAACAAAAGTTCTTATAACGAAGTACTGGAATGGGCTAAGGAGCATAAAATTCATGCTGGAGATGATTATGGACTAATCGCTAGATACAATCATACAACACAAAATCTGAGTTGCCGTTTGTCTATAGATGAAATCAAAGAAATTATTTACGAAAAAGCTAATAACGACTCAGAGTTTTTGGAACAAATAAAGGTGGAAGCTGAAAAAAAGGAAACAAAAACTGAAAAAGACGCTGTTTGCAGTGTTTGTCATTCCTCAATTTGCATCTCAGATAACGGAAATGTTTATCCGTGCGCTGGTTGGCAGGATTATGTTGTCGGCAATATTAAAGACAATTCTCTGAATGAAATTTGGATAAATTCAGAAAAAATAATGAACTTAAGAGCCTTACGCAATCAAGATTTTCCTCAATGTATTCAATGTCCAGATAGAAATTTTTGTACCATGTGTATGGTGAAAAATGCAAATGAAAATTCAGATGGAAATCCTTTAGTAGTAAATGAATTTTTCTGCAATATTGCGAATCTTAATAGACAATTATTTTTCGAATGCATGGAAAAGGCTAAATCCTGATAGCTCGATTTAGGTCTTGAACGTAAACACAGACAACAAAGGACAAAAGTGAATTAACAAATTGCCATAGGACCACGCATAAAACACTGGAATTTAGGTGTTCATTCAAACGACCCTGAACCGCATCAACAATTGTAACGGCAGACAAGGACGAAGCCCGCAATCCCCAATATTTCATATGTGTGACCGATAGGGGAAAACTTAAGTAAATTGAAATAGCACCCAATATTGCGGTGACAGATGAACACCAGCGCACCCACTGATAGTTGTATATTTGCGCAGAATAATCACATATAGCCAGACTTTTTCGAAATGGAACTACATCTTTTGAGACCCAAGAAAGCACTGAATAAAGCCTTCTTAAAAGTAAAACCTAGCAGGACTGAGATTCTAAATTTCAAGACTTACCTTATCCAGTTGCTTGACCGAACAAACGACACAGAATCAGAAGAGTTCCATAAAAACCTTGTCATTGATTTTCTCAAAAAGACGTATTACGATCCCAACCATTTCATAAACACAAAAGGGCGAAATGACCTTGTAATACACAATGGGGCTGAATCTATTAGTCCGGTCGGAGTAATTATTGAGGCTAAAAAGCCAACCAATAAAAGTGAAATGGTGACCACAGAAAAGCTGAACACAAAGGCTTTTCAAGAGTTGGTGCTTTACTACCTAAGAGAACGAATAACTCATAAAAACTTAGAGGTTAAGCATCTGATCATAACCAACATCAATGAGTGGTTCATTTTTGAGGCAACAACCTTTGACAGACTATTTGCCCAAAACAAGAATCTCGTAAGGCAATTCAATGACTTTGAAGGAGGACGGTTGGCAGACAACAGAACGGATTTCTTTTATAAGCAGATTGCTGAACCCTTTATAGCCGAAATCACCACTGCTGTCGAGTTTACCTACTTCAATTTACAAGATTATCAAAAGCCCCTGCGAAATGACGATAAATCAGACGACAACAAACTGATTGCTCTTTTCAAGTTGCTTTCACCTGAAAACCTGTTAAAGCTACCATTCACAAACGACAGCAACAGCCTTGATAAACGCTTTTACAGCGAGTTACTACATATCATTGGCCTGACAGAAACCAAAGAAGGCAGTAAAAAAATCATTGAGCGGAATAAAGAAGGTGAACGGAATACTGGAAGCATACTGGAAAACGCCATTATACAACTAGACAGTTTAGATAAAATCAGTCGCTTAGAACGACCAGGGCAATTTGGCAACAGCCACCCTGAACGCCTTTTTAATGTTGCTCTTGAACTAACCATCACATGGTTAAACAGAATTCTGTTCTTAAAACTCCTCGAAGCTCAACTAATTAGCTACCATAAAGGAGATAAGTCCTATTCATTTCTTAATCTTGACAAAATTAAGAACTATGACGACCTGAATAGTCTGTTTTTTCAGGTATTGGCAAAGAGGTATGATGATAGAAACCCTGATGTAAAGCCACTTTTCGAAAAGGTTCCATATCTAAACTCTTCACTTTTTGAGCCAAGTGACATTGAGCACTCCACGTTGTTCATCAGCAACCTAAGAGATGACAAGCCCATCCCCATCATTTCATCCACAGTTTTAAAGAATGACCTGGGAAAGAAAAGAACCGGAGAACTAACGACGCTTGAATATCTGTTTGAATTTCTGAATGCTTACGATTTCAGTAGCGAAGGTTCAGAAGAAATCCAGGAAGACAATAAATCCCTTATAAATGCTTCGGTTCTCGGGTTAATTTTCGAGAAAATTAACGGCTATAAAGATGGTTCCTTTTTTACTCCAGGCTTCATCACAATGTATATGTGCCGTGAAACCATCCGGAAAGCGGTTGTTCAAAAATTCAATGAAACCAAAAACTGGGAATGCAAAGACCTAATTGAGCTTTACGATAAAATTGAAGACCGTAAAGAAGCCAATGAAATTGTAAACAGCATCAAAATTTGTGACCCCGCTGTAGGTTCAGGTCACTTTTTGGTTTCGGCGCTCAATGAAATGATAGCCGTAAAAAACGACCTTAAGATTTTGCGGGATCGCGATGGCAAACGCCTGAAAGAATACTATGTGGAGGTTGTTAATGATGAGTTGATTATTACTGATGAAGAAGGTGAACTATTTGAGTATAATCCTTCCAGCAAAGAGAGTCAACGCATACAGGAAACTCTTTTCCACGAAAAGCAGACCATTATCGAAAATTGTTTGTTTGGCGTAGATATCAACCCTAACTCAGTAAAAATTTGCCGGTTGCGTTTGTGGATTGAACTCCTAAAAAACGCATACTATAAAAACACCACCGAACTTGAAACACTTCCGAATATTGACATCAATATTAAGTGCGGGAACTCTTTGGTGAGTCGATTTGCGCTAGATGCCGACCTGAAACAAGCTCTCAAAAAAAGCAAATGGACTATTGATAGCTATCAAATAGCCGTTAACACATACCGTAATGCTGAAAGCAAAGAACAAAAAAGAGAGATGGAACGGCTTATTGCCGATATCAAATCGGATTTCAGAAGTGAAATCTCGTTGAACGACCCTAAATTAAAAAAGCTGCGAAAATTATCAGGTGACCTATTCCAAATGACGAATCAGCAGCAACTTTTTGATATGTCGAAAAAGGAGAAAGCAGTCTGGAATAAAAAGGTAACTAAGTTAACCGACGAAACCAAAAAGTTGGAAGCTGAGATAGAGGAAATTAAAGCCAATAAAATTTTTGAAAATGCTTTTGAATGGCGCTTTGAGTTCCCTGAAGTGCTGAATAATGATGGTGATTTTGTGGGCTTTGATGCTGTGATTGGGAATCCGCCATATTTCTCTATGTCTAAACTCAAAGAACAAGCGGACTATTTTTCAAGGGCCGGGTTTGAAACATATTCCAAAGGAGCCGACATCTATTGTCTTTTCTATGAATTAGGCGGGAGAATTCTCAAGACTAAAGGGTTTTTAACCTACATCACTTCCAACTCATGGCTCAGGGCAATTTATGGTGAACTATTGAAATCACACTTCATAAAAAGCCTTCAGCCCATCACTCTGTTAAACATTGAAGATATTCAGATATTTGAAGAAGCAACAGTAGAGTCAAATATAATCACATTACAAAAAAGAATGCTGACAGAAGCCTTTTCAGTGGTAAACTTGGCCAACGACTATACATTAGGCGCTTCTCTCTCCGACTATTTTGAACTAAAACATTTTGAATTTTCAGTCCTCGATGCTTCGGAATGGTTCATTGGTAATCAGGGAGAAAGCAAGCTCAAGGCAAAAATTGAAGCAAATAGCAGACCGCTGAAAGAGTTTGACATAGAAATAAACAGGGGTTTTTTAACAGGCTATAATGCCGCATTTATTATTGACAATCAGCAGAAAGATGAATTGTTACGTCTTGATTCGAAAAACGCTGAAATCATAAAGCCGATTTTGCGAGGAAGAGACGTTCAAAAGTATTTCTATAAAGATTCTGAGTTATTCTTAATTGCAACATTCCCCAGTTTAATGCTTCAAATAGAAGAATATCCCTCAGTAAAAGATCATCTTGAATCATTTTTACCTAAACTTAATCAGACTGGTGAAATCTTTCTAAATTCAGAAGGAAAGAAAGAGAAAACCAGAAAGAAAACTAACGGCAAATGGTTTGAAACACAGGATGCGATTGCCTACTGGAAGGATTTTGAAAAACCCAAAATCATTTGGGGTGAATTAAGCAACAAAGCAAAGTTCACTTATGATGACAACCAGCATTACTTGAATAATACAATATTTATGATGGTTGGAGAAAAGCTGAAATATTTGTTAGCAATAATGAATTCAAGCACAGCACAGTGGTACTTTGAAACCATATCAACTACATCAGGAATGGGCACGAACAGATGGCTCAAATACAAAATAGAATTACTCCCAATAAAGATTCCTTCTGAAGAACAAGAAAATCAAATTGAAGCGTTAGTGGATAAAATTCTCTCAATAAAAAAGCAAAACCCATCAGCCAACACCACCGAATTGGAAACCCAAATAGACCAATTGGTTTACCAGCTTTACGACCTGACCGATGAAGAAATAGCCATAATTGAAAACTGCTAAACAACCAGAAATTCCAAAGCTTCACCCTAATTTCACTAACCGTCGCACAAGACGTAAAACGGTTCAAAATGTGCCACAAACTTCGGCCTAATTGTGCCACGAGTTAAAACTCTAATTGGAATGGACGCCTTAGGGAAGGTATGAAGCGCTATTGTTAATTATCAACACGATTGATGGCTGGAATCTGTCTGACTTTTGTTACCTCTCGAGTATCCATATTTAAGGTCACAATAAACCGGTCACCGTTGGGAAACTCCTGTATCATTGGGCCTGACTCCTCCATTGTTTCCGGATAGTCCTCATCACAATAAACAATCGGAAATCCTGCTTCTAAATCCCTTTTTGCTGCAAATTCGCCGGCTGTTGGGTCGTTCAGAAGATACTCCATTACTTTATCGTCATAATGTTCCATGGCTCATTTGTTTTTTCAAAATGAAGAACTAAGATAGTACTTTCATTTTTGTAAATTTGAAAATATGAAACCAATAGAGACTGAGGAGCAGTATCTGGTCTATTTAAGGCGCCTAGAGGAGAACTTTCAAGCAGGTCCAGATAACCTACCAAGCGGAGAACCCCTGATTGCTGAGATAAATGAAATTGCAGCTTTGGTGCGGGAATATGAGGAAAAACACTATCCCATAAGAACCACTTGGCGGGTGAAATTGAATATTTTTCTCTTTGATGTTAAATTTCAGCTACGAAGAATCAGGAAGAAACTTTTGCAGGGTAACCCCACAAAACCTAACACAGCATTATGAGTATTACTGAACAAGAATATAAAAAAGCTTGCGAACGCCTGGAAGAAATTATTGACCTGATAGATGAAAACGCCCCGGAAGATAATCCCCTGTTGCAAGAATTGATGGTGATTTCAGCTACTATTGAAGCTTATGAAGAAATTCACTACCCAATGGGCGAGCCAACTAAATTTGAAACACTAAAGCTTAGAATGTCAGAGCTGGTCCGGAAGGCCGTATCAGGCTTCAAGCGTTAATGTATCGCCCCTCCTATTTTGATACTCGGAAACGTACACAAAGACGCCTAGTCCATCAATAATAGCAATTGGGTATATCTAAATACATATAAAAACACAATTCCGGACACAATTATATCTAAACAAATATAATTTTCATACATTTGCATAAAATATATCTAAAAGCATATAATGAATCGTTTAGCCGATTTCGTAAAACAGCGTAGAAAGGAAGTCAACCTCACACAGGAAGAATTTGCTGAAAGAACCGGAGTTGCACTTACCGTTATCCGCAAAATTGAGCAGGGTAAAACCAACCTGAATCTTGAAAAGGTCAATCAGGTCCTGGCCATGTTTGGCCATGAATTAGGGCCGGTTAGCATCCAGGAATCATTAAAAGGCAGTGATTTATGAGACAGGCAATTATTTATTATCAGGATGATTTGGCCGGCATCCTAATCGAAACGAATGATGGTGATTATGAGTTCACCTACGATAAAGACTATGTCACAAACTTTCCCGATAGGTTCCTGACTTTCACCATGCCGGTTTCAGAAAAAAAGTATCGCTCCAATCGACTTTTCCCTTTTTTTGAAGGATTAATACCGGAAGGTTGGCTTTTGGAGATCGCTGCAAAAAACTGGAAAATAAATCAAAATGACCGTATGGGATTATTATTGGCCTGTTGCAAAAACTGCATTGGGGCTGTTAGTGTAGTACCAATAGAGAATGAAAGATGAAAAGTAACAAGTGCTTATATTGTTACAAGGAGGTCGCTGAAGGAAGTGAATTCCATGCTTCTTGCAGCCGGATTTTTTTTGGCACCAGTATTCCTCCTGTTATCCCCTACTCGCTCGATGAGATGGCTGACCTGGCCAAAAATGTAGTTCAAAGGAGTATAACAGTTCCCGGTGTGCAGCCCAAGCTTTCCATGAGCTTAATTGAAGAAGCCATACAAAATTCTGATAAAAGGTTAACTGTTGTGGGCGCACTCGGAGGAAGTTACATCTTTAAACCGCCCTCCCCTGACTATGAAGAAATGCCGGCCAATGAACACATCACAATGCGCATTGCTGAGGCTTATGGAATCAAGGTGGTTCAATCCAGTCTGATCCGGCTTAAGTCCGGCGAGCTGTCGTATATTACTAAAAGGATAGACCGGACAGAAGACAACAAAAAATTCCATATGCTGGACATGTTTCAAATTACCGAAGCATTCGACAAATACATCAGCTCCATGGAGAAAGTCGGAAAAGCATTGGGAAGCTATTCTGCCAATCCACTTCTGGACAAGTTATTTCTGTTCGAGATAACACTATTCAGCTATCTGACTGGCAACAACGACATGCACTTGAAAAATTTTTCCATGATCCAAAATAAGGAGAAATGGACACTGGCACCATCGTATGATCTCCTGAATGTATCCATCATCCTACCTGAAGACACCGAAGAGCTGGCCCTCACCTTGGGAGGGAAAAAGAAAAAACTAACACGTACAAGTTTCGAGACCTATGGAAAAAATCTGGGATTAAATGACAAACAAATCGATGGAGTCTTTAAGCGCTTTCAAAAAAACAAAGCCAAAGCACTCCGCCTGATTGGGCAATCATTTCTGTCAGAAGAAATGCAAAACAAGTATATCGCACTACTGAACAAGCGATATGATATACTTTATTGATTGCCCAGAACGCATTTCTTTACATCGTTTTTACAACTCCGAACCGACCACCCTTTATTAAAGCACAACAAACCAGCCCATTATACAAACCTTATATTTTCTGTATCGGGAAGTAAGATGCAATAATGCTTAAACAAGGAGAGGCAGACCGACAACCAACATTACAAAAAATCATCCTTTTCAATTGCTTCAACAATTTCAGCATTCAGGGCCATTGGGATATTGGCTCAGTCATCCTTGCCGGAATTGTCCCAGCAATGGGTACAGAGTTTTTCTTTGGGTAAGCCGATGGCCTTTATCATATCGGCCAGTTTTAAAAATTTCAGGGAGGTCAGTCCGAGGTTTTTACGCATCTGCTCTACCATTTGAGCATACTTTTCGGACTTGCTGTCGCAGTAAGTGTCGTAATCCGGATCACTCGAATTTTCCAGTTCAGAAATTGCCTTTCGGGTAGCCAGATCGAGCTTGGTTCGGGAGCTGCTAAAATTCAAATATTTGCATGGAAAGAGTAAGGGGGGACAAGCAATGCGCATGTGCATCTCCTCTATGCCTCCCTCCTGCAGATCCTTTACATTGTCCTTCAATTGGGTTCCGCGGACAATGGAGTCATCGATAAACACGCCACGTTTTCCCCTTATTACGGACTTGTTGGGAATCAGTTTCATTCTGGCAACCAACTCTCTGGTTTCCTGGTTCTGGGGCATAAAACTACGGGGCCAGGTGGGGGTGTATTTTGAATAGGGACGTTTCAGCTGGATGCCGGTGGCGTTACTATATCCCATTGCATGCCCCACACCGGAATCAGGAATGGCTGCTACAAAATCAGCCTCCACATCGTCTTCACGCGCCATAGCAGCACCACATCTGTAACGGGTCTCATCCACATTAATGCCCTCATAACAGGATGGCGGATAACCGTAGTACACCCATAAGAAGGAACAAATCTTTAGTTCTTCCCCAGGTGCCTGAAGTTGCTGGTAGCCATCGGCATCAAAGGCCACAATTTCACCGGGCCCCAGATAATGCTCGACTTCAAAATCAAGGTTGGGAAAAGCGCAAGTCTCAAAAGTAGCGGCATAGGCATCGGCTCGCCGACCCAGAACAATTGGGGTACGTCCCACCCTATCGCGCGCGGCAATGATCCTATCCTCGGTAAGTAACAACAATGAGCAGGAACCTTTCACCTTGTCAAAGACATTGTTGATGCCCGACACAAAATCATCACACTCAGCAATTAGCTTGGTTATCAGCTCGGTGGGATTGATGTTGCCCTGACTGCTCTCTGCGAAGGTAGATCTGCGGGACAGAAAATACGCTTCCAACTCGTCCAGGTTGTTAATTTTGCTAACGCTTACTACTGCAAAACGACCCAAGTGAGAGGTGACTAAGATGGGTTGCGCTTCGTGATCGCTAACGACACCAAAACCTATATTGCCCTTAAATCCCTTGATATCTCCATCAAACTTATTGCGAAAGTAACCGTCTTCCAGACTGTGAATGGCCCGCTGAAAGCCTTTCTCTTTATTGTAGAAGGCCATACCTGCCCGTTTGGTTCCCAAATGGGTATGGTAGTCTGTACCATAAAACACATCCATTACACAATCACGCCTGGATACGGCTCCGAAAAATCCGCTCATAGTTTCGTATTAAATAGGGTTTGAAACAGCAAAAATATAAGAAAAATCTAAGGAATAGAGCAATCAACCATATTTACAAAAAAACAATTTTCCAATTGAACGGACACACCTAACTAGAAAGACAATAATCAAGAAAAAATAATTTTAAAACATTATTATAAACCAAATTTTAAAGTAAATTTATTGAATGGTTGAGTAACAAGTTCATATGTTCAACTAACTGCAATCATTGTTTATAAATCTTTACTTTAAACCTGGAAATGATGAAACACTTTTTTTTGCCCTTAGCAGCTTTCATTTTCATGATCCTCTCAGGATCATGCTCACAAGAAACGTCCTTCAAAGAGGGCAAAGTTTACAATGGCTTTCGGTTAATAGAAAACAGGTTTGTTGAAGAAGTAAACGCCAACTGCCTCTACTTTATTCATGAGAAAAGTGGTGCCCGCTTAATGAAAATTGCGGCCGACGATGCCAACAAGCTCTTCTCGGTATCGTTTAAAACAACGCCCAACGACGATTATGGCACCCCTCATATTATGGAACATGCCGTACTCAATGGTTCCATAAATTTTCCTGTCAAAAGTCCGTTCGACCAGCTACTCAAAGGTTCCCTCAACACTTTTTTGAATGCGATGACCGGATCTGACTTTACCACCTACCCTGTGGCCAGCATGAACGATAAAGATTATTTCAATCTCATGCATGTCTATATGGATGCGGTTTTTAATCCACTTATTCATTCCGATCCTAATATTCTAAAGCAGGAAGGCTGGCACTATGAACTGGATAGCCTTAATGGAGAAATCATATACAAGGGAGTGGTTTACAACGAAATGAAAGGTGCCTTTTCGAGTCCGGAACGGGAGTTGGATTATCAGATTTTTAAAATACTATTTCCTGATAACACTTATGGTGTTTCTTCCGGCGGCTATCCTTCAGCCATTCCCCAACTTACCTATGATTATTTTAAGGAATTCCATAACACTTATTACCATCCATCTAACAGCATCGTACTTTTATACGGTGATGCCGACCTGAATCAGGAACTAGAATTTTTGGACCAGAACTATTTCAGCACGTATGAGCGGTCTGATAAAACAATAGAAATTCCGCTACAAGCTCCTTTTGAAGCCAAGAAGTCCGCTGTTAAGCCCTACAGTGTGCCGTTGGACTCCGAGACTAAGGACCAGACCTTCTTGAGCTACAACTTTGTGGCAGGCTTAAACACCGATAAAGAACTGGTTATGGCTTTGGATATTTTAAGTGATGCCTTGGTTAACCACGAGTCGGCCCCCTTGCGTCTGGCCATACAGGAAGCAGAAATAGGCAAAGATATTTACGCGTGGGTGGATCAAACCCAGCAGAATGTTTTTCAAGTAACCGTTCAGAATGCCAACCCTGAAGATCAGCAAAAGTTTGATGAGATTATTTATAAAACCCTAAAAGAAGTGACCGAAAACGGCCTTGACCGAGAAACGGTGGACGGAATTATTAACCGCATGGAATTCCGTTTAAGAGAAGGCAATACACCCCAAAAAGGCTTAATGTACTTATTCGCCTTAAAGAACAGCCTGCTATTTGGTGAAAATCCTTATGCAGGACTGGAATTTGAAAAACCATTGGCCGCTGTTAAGGAAGGCATCAAATCAGGATTACTCGAATCCATTGTTCAAAGCCACCTGATTGACAATCCCCATGCTCTGTTAATGGTATTAACACCGCAACCCGGACTTGAGAACGAACAGTCTGAAAAAACGAGACAGCAACTGGCCGATTACAAGTCGAGCCTTAGTCAGGAAGAACTTGAGCAGCTAATAGCCGAAACCAATGCGCTTAAAGAAGCGCAGCAAAAAGAAGATTCACCGGAAGCCATTGCCACCCTGCCCATGTTGGCACTATCTGATATCAGTGAAGAGGTACAGTGGTATGAAACCCTTGAAAAAAACGTGGCAGATGTGCCTGTTCTGCATTACAGCGACTTTACCAATGACATTGTGTATGCCAATCTTTTTTTCGATACGCATGCGCTACCTGAAGAATTGATTCCTTACGGAAAGTTGATGGCCGAACTTATTGGAAAGATGAACACAGAAAATTACACCTTTGGGGAGTTGGACAATGCGCTAAATATTCATACTGGCGGATTCTACACCTACCTGAACTCTTTTCTTGAAAGCAACTCGGACGACCAACTCATTACTAAATTTGTAGTTACCGCTAAAGCTACAGTGGACAAGTCCGACAAGCTATTTGAAATATGCTCAGAAATACTCAACCATTCGAAATTTGAAGATCTTGAAAGGTTAAAGGAGGTATTGACCCGCCACCAATCTCAGGTCGAGTCAGGGGTTAAAAACTATGGCATCCATTACGCCATGACCAGATTGACTTCCTATTATACCAATAGAGGCATGTACAATGAATTGACCGATGGCCTCACCTATTATGATTTCATCACCGACCTGACCACCAATTTTGATGCTAAAAGCGAGGAAATAGTCAAAAACCTGCAGCAAACAGCAGCCCTGCTTTTCAACAAGCAGAACCTAATTGCCGGCATTACCTGTTCTGACACAAACTACTTAACTTATGAGCCGGAACTGGACAAGTTTATAGCCACATTGGCGAACGAAGATCTTCATACCAACACCTGGGCTTTTGATTTTGAGGCCAAAAACGAAGGACTCATGTCTGCCTCTATGGTTCAGTATGTTGTAAAAGGTTATAACTTTAAAAAACTGGGGTACGAGTGGGATGGTAAAATGCAGGTACTGAATCAGATTCTTTCACGCGACTACCTTCAAAACAAAATCCGCGTTATGGGCGGTGCTTATGGTGGATGGGCGGAAATTTCACCATCGGGCGATGCACTGTTTGCTTCCTATCGTGACCCCAATTTGTCCGAGACCCTGGAAAACTATGATGCAGCCCCTGATTTTCTGAAAGCTTTCAACGTGGATTCCACTGAAATGACCCGCTTTATAATTGGTACCATTTCCAACATTGACCAACCCACAACTGCGTCACAACGCGGATTTATGGCCACCAACAACTACTTTACCAAACGCACCAAAGCAGAGCTCGAGGCCGAACGCCATGCCGTTCTCACTACATCGGTTGAGGACATCAGAGACTACGAAGTGATGATGGCCGATGTATTGGCCCAGGGAGTTATTTGTGTTTATGGCAATGATCAAAAAATTAAAGACAACAAGGACCTGTTTATGGAGATCAAAAGCGTTACGAAATAAGGGTTGCGCACAAATGTCTCCTTTGTTGAGCACATCAATAGGGTAGAAAAACAAGGCTGTCTAAAAAGTCACTCTGTGGATCTCTGTGTAATTTAAACTTGTTGCACAGAGGTTTACAGAGACGGCCTTGACATACGAAAGCCTTGGAAAATCAATTACGTTCCCCGGCCAAATTGGCTCTGACCGCTTCATGATAAGACGTAAGGCTCCCCGCCTTTTTTATGGCTTTGTAGGCTTTATGTGGATTGGAAAATAGTTGAGAAAAATACTCCCAGAAACTCTGCATTTTAAGCACTTTATGTTTGGGTCCTGATAAGGCCTCATCATAATACTGAAAAAGCGTATCGTGGAAATCACTAAATCTTTCTGTCCAATTAGCGGGCAAGGCATCACGGTCCGTTTTAATCATTTCTGCCAAAAAGGGGTTGGCAATGAGACCCCTGCCAAGTGCATATCCATGAATGGTTGGAAATTGCTGTCTCAGCTCTCTGAATTTTCCCACAGACTGGATATCACCATTATAATAAACGGGATGACTGGTGTTGTCAAGGCATTGCCGAAAAAGCTCCAGATCCACCTCTCCCTTATAAAGTTGTTTGCCCAGACGTGGGTGAATCACCAGGCTTTGGATGTTATGCTTTTCCAAAACCGGCAACAAATTCAGAATTTCCCGCTTATCTTCATACCCCAAACGCAATTTAAGCGAAACGTTGACAGCACTCTCGTCCGAAACCCGTTTTAACAGGTCATCTATTTGCTGTGGATGCTTTAACATCCCAGAGCCTAAGCCGCGCTTGGTTACCATGGGATAGGGACATCCCAAATTCCAATTAAGTTCCTTGTAACCTAAATCCTGAACATAAGCCGCTACAAACAAAAACTCTTCGGCACAGTTGGCCATTACCTGTGGCACTAATTGCTTTACGGTGTTGTTCTCAGGAAGGAGATCCCTTTTATAAGCGTTTTTGATCTCCATTTCACCCTGAAATCTTATGTAAGGGGCATAATAGGTATCTATACCGCCAAACAGCTTGTCGACCGCATTCCTAAACTTAAAATCTGTAAATCCTTGCAAGGGTGACGCCAAAAGGTTAATACTCATAAAAACAATAGTTTGAATTATAATGTGCCTGGCTCAAAAGACTTCAACAAATAAGCAGCTCTGAAAAATAGCTATTTTTTATTTCCTATTTTTGGATTCTCAAAAAAAACAGATTCAAAAATGGATATTTGCATCGTTACACCGGGCCCCAAGGGCACACTCATCAATCAATATGGCGAAAAAACTGTTCCGCCCGCTCATTGGGCCTTCCAGCCTGCAGGTGATGCAGGCATCACACGAAAAATAACCGCGAAGGGTCAATACTGGCGTGTGCAAATTAAAAAGGGGAAACGCACCATTTCCAAAGGTGTGTGGGCGCCTGCCGAAACCATCCGCCAAGTACAACAAGAAGTAACCGCAGTGCGACAAACCGAGGCCTACCAAAAGAAACAACAATCGGCGTTAATACGCCGGGATCAGAAACAAACCCTCTATGAGGCAGAATTTTGCCATGCCGTTCAAAATTTTCTAAACTTTCATGATGTGCACAAAGCAACTGAGCAATCCATAGCCCGCGCGGTAACTGCCCATGCCATTCCTATTGGTAGTGGAACCGTAGCACGCACCTCTATGATTCCGATAGAAGATAGAGCCGCCCGTGCTGTGATTGCCTGGATGCGACACAACACCACCGCATACGACCAGCTGCCCATCCAACGGATTAAGGGTGAAAGACGACGCATTCGGCGCTTATTGGCCGAGCATTCTGTAATGCTTTTAAGAAAATACCGGCAAGGATTGGTTGCCGACCCCAATTGTCCGCTGCAAAAAGCACTTGTGTAACTGAAGGGATCACCTGTTTATCGTGTGCTCAATGCCATGCTCGGTCAACAATTGCTGAATCCGTTTCAGGTTTTCACTATTGGATTCAATGCACACACCACACTCTGATGATATATGTTCCGGCATCGGCACTATTTTGCAAATTAGCTGGTGTTGCTGAAGCAGTTTATCCGCTTTTATCACCAGTCGGACATTTCGAAAAGTTATAATATTTTCTGGCATGACTAAAATCGACCGGCAATTTCTTCTAAAGCACCGTATAAGAAGTCCAAATCTGCTGGCAAGTGATAGGGCGACAAGGCTATGCGCGTGGTGCCTTGTGGAAAAGTCAAATAAAACCGATGGGCGGCTGGCGCACAATGGAGACCGGAACGCACTTCTATGCCATACTTATCATACAACTCACGCGCCAGTTGCGAGGGAGATAAACGTTCATGCGTAAAGGAGAAGGCACTCCCCTGCTCGTGCCCCGGTGACGCACACAACACTTTGAAACCTTTCAGAGAAGCAGTAAATTGTATTCCATTTTGCAAATCAGCAGATGATATCAACGGCTGAGGGGCATTTTTAAGCGCCGCCAGTAAACCCACAACACCAACAATATTAGGCGTTCCGGCCTGAAACTTATCGGGCATAGAATCGGGCATTTCAAAACTATCAGAGGCACTCCCTGTCCCCCCGTGAATAAGGGGTCTTAATCTTTCCGGAGTTCGGGCATAAAACCCACCAATTCCCGTTGGTCCTAACAGCCCTTTGTGTCCGGTAAACGCAAAATAATCCACCTCCCACTGGTCAAGGTTTAAGGGAAAGTGGCCTACGGACTGACTGCCATCCACAAGAACTGGAATTTCTGCTGCCCACCGGCAAATATCAGCAATAGGCTGTACAACGCCACTCACGTTGCTTTGATGGTTAATCACTACAAGTCCGATATTGCTCCGATGGATTAACTTCAGGGCCTCAACATCAACCATCCCATCGGGATGGGCATGGAGGATTTCCAGGGCAATGCCCTCCATCTCTTCCAGAAACTTAAGAGGCCGCATAACAGCGTTATGCTCAAGAGGCGATACCAAAACGCGCTTTCCACGTAAGGACAGACCTTTTATTATGGTGTTGATGGCAGTGGTTGAATTGGCCGTAAAACTTACAAGGGAACTGTCCGATACACCCATCAATTCTGCCAGTTTATCCCGGCATTCCTCCACCAGTACGGTCGCCTCATAAGCACGCCCATAGGCCGCTCTGCCATAGGTACCTCCTCCGTTACTTAAATACTTAGCGATGGCTTCACCCACCTGTAGAGGCTTGGGAAAGGAAGTGCCAGAGTTATCAAAATAGGTATTCACAGGGTTATTATTTTTGCGGCATCGATCAGATGTGACGTTATGTTGATCATATTACTCACCTGTCCCAGACCCACCTGATCTTTTAGCTGATAATAGTCCATGCAAGTTCCACACAATAAAATCTGAACCCCCTTTTTCTCCAACTCCTTTAGCGCATTGGCCGTATCTGTACCATCAGTAGCCAGCAATACGCCACTGTTATACAAAACAATATGGGATGGCAAGCGGTTTTGATTAATCAGGTTGTTCAAAAAGGACCGGGTAAGCATTTTCCCCAACTCCTCGTTGCCAGCTCCCATATATTCACTTTTTATTTGTAAAAGGTATTGTTCCATTACATTATCCTTAGGATGCCACTTGAATAAAACTTAAGTACCATCAAATATAAACAATTATAATCGCAAGTTAATCAACAAAGCGCCATCTTAAAACCTTTAATCCAAGCCACTCATACTATTTTATTTGCACACCAACAAAAAAATCACTATCTTTATGACTTATTGCATACTGATAAACAGTCGTTCTGCCAGATTGGCACCACTTAATCACTTGTGATACTTCAACTTAGTTTTTTATTGGCCGCTGGGAACTTACAACCATCAGCATTTTTTAGGCCATTATTGAACCCCATCCATTTGACCCAAATCTGAATTTCCAGGTCAGATTTACAGTAGATGCTTATAACAGATTATAAATAATAGAAAGGGAACAAAATGCAGGACAAGAAAGGGAATGTTATTAAATCGCCTGATTTGAATAAAATGCAAGCGGTGGTTATTGATGCCAGAACAACCATTTACATCAATGCTGAGGCCGATGCAGAAGAAGCCAGAAGCAGGTATATGGCCAGAAAAAACGAAGGTAAAAAGCCCTAATTTTCAGCAAGCTCTCAAATAATTTTTAGCACTAACAGATTTCGATGAGGCAAATTCCCTCGTGTCGGAATCTGTTTTTTGTTTCTTTTCTGTTTGAATTCCTGGGTTAAGTGCAAAAAAAATCCCTTTGCCAAAGCAAAGGGATTTTCTCAATTCATAAATACTTATAATGATATAAACTTAAGCAAGCTTAACATTTACTGCATTTAATCCTTTACGTCCTTCAGTCAAGTCAAAAACAACTTCGTCGTTTTCATTGACAGTGTCGATAAGACCTGATACGTGTACGAAATACTCTTCTGATGAGCTTTCATCTTTAATAAATCCGAAACCTTTGGTTTCATTGAAAAATTTTACTACTCCTTTGTTCATGATAATATTGATATTAATTAATTGTTACAAACCTACGGTAATATTTTGGATAATTCTAATTTTTTGAAAAATAATTAATTAATTTTATCAAAATCGTCTAAAACAAATCATCAAAAGCCCCATATTCATGGCAGATTCTCCCAATTTTATAGATTTCAAATACCAATGCATTTTTAATTTTCAAACACCATCAACCAATGAGACAATTAGCTGTTAGTAATTTTATGGCCGCTGCCTGCATTTGCCTGTTAGCGGCTTTTACACCTCAAAAGGAAACAACAAGCGAGATGCAGAATAAAGTGAATAATTTTGTGGAAGTGGAACTGACCACCGACCTATCGCATTTAAGCGACAATGAAAAACAGATGCTCCCAGTATTAATTGAAGCAGCACAGATTATGGACGACATTTTCTGGACGCAGGCTTATGGCGATAAAGACGCACTCCTATCATCTGTTAACGATGATGCCACCCGTGCTTTTATAGAGATCAATTACGGCCCTTGGGAACGATTAAACAACAACGAACCCTTTGTGGATGGCGTGGGACCTAAACCTGCCGGTTCAGGCTTCTACCCTGTCGATATTACCAAGGAGGAGTTCGAGGCTTTCAACTCGGAGGATAAAACCAGTCTCTACACCCTCATCCGTCGCAATTCCGAAGGGTCATTGGTTTCCGTCCCCTACAGCCTTGCCTATAAAGAGCAACATGAAAAGGCAGCTCAACTACTGCGACAGGCATCCCAATTGGCAGAATACCCGCCTTTGCAAGACTACCTGAACCTGCGTGCCGAGGCATTACTAAGCGACGATTACCTGGCCAGTGATATGGCTTGGATGGACATGCGACAGAACAATATCGACTTTGTGGTTGGCCCAATTGAAAACTATGAGGATGCCCTATTTAACTACAAAGCCGCTCATGAAGCCTACCTGCTTATTAAAGATATGGAATGGAGCCAGCGCCTGGAGCGTTTCACGGCTCTGCTACCTCAACTTCAGGAAAGTCTGCCGGTAGAGGCCGCTTACAAAGCGGAAGTCCCTGGGAGCGACAGTGACATGGGGGTTTATGATGCCATTTACTATGCCGGTGATTGCAATGCCGGAAGCAAGACCATTGCTATTAATCTGCCCAACGATCCTATTGTTCATATTGAGAAAGGCAGTCGCAAACTTCAATTGAAGAATGCCATGCGTTACAAGTTCGATAAAATTCTGGTTCCCATCAGTGCATTACTAATAGATGCCTCGCAACAAGAGCACATTACTTTTGACGCCTTTTTTGAAAACACCATGTTTCATGAAGTGGCGCACGGACTGGGCATTAAAAACACCATCAACGCCCAAGGCACCGTGCGTGATGCCCATAAAGAACTGTACAGTTCCATAGAAGAAAACAAAGCCGATATACTGGGCTTATACATGGTGGGACAATTGGTAGAAATGGGCGAATTAAGCGACAAGGACCTCATGGACAATTATGTCACCTTTATGGCAGGCATTTTCCGTTCTGTGCGGTTTGGAGCAGCTTCGGCACATGGCAAGTCCAACATGCTGAGTTTTTATTTCTTTGAGCAGGAAGGTGCCTTTTCGCGCAATGCCGATGCCGAAACCTACTTGGTTAATTTTGAAAAAATGAAGTTGGCTGTGAATAAACTGGCGGCTAAAATACTAACCCTACAAGGCAATGGTGATTATGACGGGGCTAAAGGTTTGTTAGCTGAAATGGGCTTTACCCGGGAAGAATTGCAAGCTGATTTGGATCGCATCAACCAATCCGGCATTCCCGTAGATATCCGATTTAAGCAAGGAGGAGAAGTTCTGGGGCTGAAATAGGTTGCACGGAGAACTATTAAAGTTACACGGAGAACACAGAGGATACGCTGAGAAACAGGGAATAAATTTTGAGTCTCTACAAAAATCTCCGTGTAACTCTGTGTAACAAATTTCTTAAAGCTACTTAAGGCAATTTACTCTTAAACGCCTGATATTGCGTTGTAAATTTGTCGCCCTCTTTACCACCGAGCTTCTGATGGCGTTCATGAATTTTTTCTATGCGATCCACCGGACTGGGATGGGTACTCAAATAGACTAAAACGGCAGATTGCTTTTCCGGATCCATTTTCTCAAAGAAATAAGCCACACCCCGGGCATCATAATCTGTACCATACAAATAGGTGACAGCCGCTTCATCCGCCTCGTATTCATGATCACGGCTAAACTTAAGTGACCCTAAACCCAATGCCAGTGATTGCAGGATATCTCCAGCAGTGGACTCATTGTTACCTAAAAGCACAGATAACAATACAGAATAACCATATTGTTTCGTCATCACGCTGGTTGAATGCCTTTTATCGGCATGGGCCATTTCGTGGGCCATTACGCCTGCCAGGGAAGCTTCATTGTCCAAAAACTTAATCAATCCGGTGTAATAAAATGTTTTACCACCCGGAATGGCAAAGGCGTTCAATACTTCATCATCATGAATGATATAAACATCCCAATCAAAGCGATCGGCATACTTCAATTCACCCGATTCCAAAATACTATTGCGAATGCCCCTTAAATGCGCATAGGCATCAGGATATGCTGCCTCAGACAATACAGGGTATGCAGCCGGATTCGCCAAAATTTCAGCATATACTTCTTCCCCAAATTGAATATCCTGATTAACGGTGAAGAAGTTCACTTTCCCGTCCTCACAGCTGCCAAACAGCAACACTGCCAGTACTGGAAATAGAAAGAACAGTTTCTTTAATTGCATAGTAGTCATTACAAAAAATGGTACAAAAACACGATCTCCCCTTCGTAGGCAGGTTTGCGATTGCCCTCAATCTCCAATTTTACGCCGATGTTGGCTTTGGTAACACCACGAAGGTTAACAGCATTATTCAATTTAGCTACCAAGCGCACCCGGCTGTTGACCAATACGGGCTGGTTGAACTTAAACTTCTCAATGCCGTAGTTGACCTGAAGTTTGAGGTTTTTCACTTCCACAATTTGATTCCACAAATGGGGTAAAAGCGACAAGGTCAGGTAACCATGCGCAATGGTATCACCAAATGGCGAGTCAGTCTTCGCTTTTTCCGGTTCTGTGTGTATCCACTGGTGATCAAGTGTGGCATCGGCAAACAAATTTATCTGCTCCTGGGTAAACTGATGGTATTCTGAAATCCCTAATTCGTGGCCGATTAATTTTTCCAGTTCATCAAAACTGTTAATGGTAACTTTACTCATCTTGGTATCTGTTTTTTGAAGTTTAGCATTTGGCGTTTTAGCTGCGCTCCCCGATACATCGGGATTAAAAGATTTTCAATTCTTATAAAGACTTCTGGTCCTCTGGCTGAATGGGGCGCCTAACCTTTTTCGAGCCCTCGTACATGTCAAACTTCTGAAAACGGCATTCCAGAGAGCCATTGAACAGAGTGTGACGTTCGGCCGGTTTCAGACTTATAACTTTTATAGCGTCGAAGTTTGAACTGATCACCCAAGCCTGCCAGCCATTGAATTTATGTTTCAGTTGTGTCCCAATTTCAGTGTAAAGCATCACGATATCTTTCGATTTTAAACGCTCATCATAAGGCGGATTCATTATTACAATGCCATTCTTTCCCTTGGGAAGTACCTCACTAAATGGAGCTACTGTAAAATCGATGTACTGCTTCAAGCCAAAATCAAGCGCAGAGTGTCGTGAAACGTCAATCGCACCTAAAGCTATATCACTACCATTAATCCGCTCTGGCGGGGTTCTGATTTGATTTTTGGCTTCTTCATAAACTTTTTTCCATAACTCAGGGTCATAGTTGTTCCAGCGCTGAAATCCAAACTCTTTTCGTTTCATATTTGGGGCCATACGGGCCGCAATCATGGTAGCC